>CAYWFS010000018.1:16587-37555 GCA_964457685.1 uncultured Ruminococcus sp.
CTTAAATCGCACCGACCTTGCACATCTGGGAGCAGAGTCCGCAGCCTACGCACATGGTCTTGTCAATAACAGCCTTCTTGTCAACGATGGAAATGCACGGGCAGCCTATCTTCATGCAGGACTTGCAGCCTACACACTTGTCTGTGTCAACAACAATAGCAGGCTTCTTTACGGCAGTCTTGAGTAACGCACAAGGACGGCGTGCAATGATAACGGATGCACAGTCTGCCGCAACCTCTTCCTTGATAACTGTCTCGAGTGCCTTGAGGTCGGCAGGGTCTACTACACGGATATGCTCTCTTGCAATTCCGAGGGAGGCACAAATGTCTTCGAGACAAAGGTTGGGTGCCACATTTCCCATGAGAGTCTTGCCGGTGAGAGGGTTGTCCTGGTGTCCTGTCATGCCCGTAATGCTGTTGTCGAGTATGATGTTTGTGGTCTTGCCGCCGTTGTATACTACGTTAACAAGTCCTGTCATACCGCTGTGCATGAATGTGGAGTCACCGATTACGGAAACGTACTTGTCTTCCTCACCTCTTACCTTTGCAGTGCCGTGAAGTGTGGAAATAGACGCTCCCATGCAGTATACGGAGTCGATTGCGGCAAGAGGTGCAACAGCTCCGAGAGTGTAACAGCCTATGTCACCAGATACTCTGAGTCCGAGCTTCGAGAGTGTGTAGAATACTCCTCTGTGCGGACATCCGGGGCAAAGTACCGGCGGACGGGGCGGAATGGGAGAACCAAGCTCAACATAATCCGCTTCTTCACCGAGAAGTCTTTCTCTGAGAAGCTGTTCGCTGTATTCGTCGCAAAGGGGAAGAGCAGCCTTGCCGATTACGTTAACGCCGAGTGACTTGCAGTGGTTTTCGATTACCGGGTCAAGCTCCTCGATAACGTATACGGTTTCATGCTCTGCCGCAAAATCGAGAATGAGCTTTGTCGGAAGAGGATTGATAAGTCCGAGCTTTAAGTAGTCCGCACCGAATCCGAACGCTTCCTTTGCATAGTTGTAGCAGTTTCCGGCAGTGATGATACCGATCATGGAGCCGTTCTTTTCAACTCTGTTGAGAGAGGTGGTCTCGGCAAATTCACGAAGTGCGGCAAGTCTTTCTTCAACAACAACGTGACGCTTCTTTGCGTTTCCGGGCATCATAACGTGCTTTGCCGCATCCTTTGCGTAAGGAAGAACCTCTCTTTCAACTCTCTCGCCTTCCTCAACGGGACAACGGGAGTGGCTTACTCTTGTGGTGAGACGGAAAATAAACGGTGTGTCGAACTGCTCCGAAAGATCATATGCTGTCATCATGAACTCACGGCATTCGGCAGAGTTTGCAGGCTCTACCATGGGGAGCTTTGCGGAGATTGCATAGTGACGGCTGTCCTGCTCGTTCTGAGAGGAATGCATTCCGGGGTCGTCCGCAACTCCGATTACAAAGCCGCCGCCAACGCCTGTATATGCGGTAACAAACATCGGGTCTGCCGCTACGTTAAGTCCGACGTGCTTCATTGCACAGAATGAACGTCCGCCGCCGATAGAAGCACCGAGAGCCGCCTCAAAAGCAACCTTTTCGTTCGGTGCCCATTCGCTGTACATATCGGTGTAAAGTGCTGTATTTTCGGTTATCTCAGTGCTGGGAGTTCCGGGATAGCTTGAAACAAAGCGAACACCTGCTTCGTAAATACCACGAGCGGCTGCTTCATTTCCTAACATGAGTTTTTTCATTGGTCATATCCCCAAAAATCGGGGAATACCTCCTTAGCTTCGGATATAGTAATGCTATTTTATTACATCTTATCTATTATACCATGACATACTGTGTTTTTCAATGCACAAAGCATTAATTCATAATTAAGAATTCACACATGAGATTTCCTATTGACTAAAGGAAATAATCATGCTATAATGATATGATAAGAACTAATGTTTATTTGCGGAGGCTCCCTTTATGGCGGATAAAAACAAAACAGCGAATAAAATACGGGATGAGGTCATGAAAAAAATCGCAAGAGAGCTGGAAAAGCATAACCTCCCACCCGATGTCGTAAAAGCAATGAAGCTTTACGCAAATGACGTGAAAGCAATAGAGAAGTCTGAGCAGGAAAGCACCGACAGTGAAGCGGAAATCGAGCAAAGTTCGGAGGATGTGGAGGGCAGAGTTGTTCGTGTGAGCGAAAGCGTAAGAAAAAGTATGCCCGAGGACTTCTGGGATATAGGCAAGCCGAAAGAACGGGTATACGCACCGTGCGAATTTTCGTCCGATTCTCTTGCCGTGTCGGAGGTCGCCGATGATAAGCACGATAAGGCGGAAAGCACTTCCTTTAAGGGCGAGAAAATTCCGAGGAGGGATTATCCGTCTCAAACGATGAATCCGTTTACGTCAATTCCAAACAGACCGCACGGAAAAAGCGTTGTCACAGGCTCATATAAAAGAGCTGTACCTAAGCCTCCGCCGCCCCCGCCTAGACCCGATATTCCCATCGAACAAAGCGAGCCGAAAATATACGAGAAAAACGGCACACTCATAAAAAAGATAACCGTAAACGACTGGAGAATCGGAAACGATTTTTATACGAGATTTGCCGCAGACGCACAAAAAAGCCACCTTGCACGCCCGAAAGCTTCACCGGATGAGCCTATGCACCCCGTACAGTTTTATTCCCTTGTTCCGCAGTTTTCGCATATGACGGGCTTGCAGATAGAGTATTATCGCCGACTCCGTGAGCTTTGGAGACAAAACAGCTTCCCCGACTGCGACTCCGCATACGTCATGCTGTATGTGTTCGAGCTTCTCAACCTATCGGACGTTGATAAAGCCGAAATATCATCCTCTCTTGCTTCTGTATGGCTTGGATACAGAAAGAGAATGCCACGGCTTGACGCATACATGAGTGAGTGGATGGAGGACTACTGCATGATAAACGATGTTCCTCTGCCGAAGGAGCTGTTTCCGTCCCTTGCCGAGATTACGACAAAATCACATTTCAAGGAGTTTTATTACGAGGAAATGCTCCGTGACGGTGAGGATTATACCTCCTTTGCAAAGGCATTCATAGACGGCTTTTCCGACTACGTTTACGCAAACGCAAAATACTACCCCGAATATAAGGAAAGCTATGACGAGCATATTATCGCTTGTATATCCCTTGTCATGAGGGAGGGAATAAAAAAACGCTTTGCGATATTCTGCGAAAAAAAGACCTACCGCATGATGATAGACAGCTATATCGGAGGTGCGGTAGCTTCATCGAAGAAAAAACAGATTATAGTTGAGTTTGAGTCGTTCCTGCGTGGAATAGAGGTTCGTGAATACGCTACGGCAATCGTAAAGTATGCGGAGAACAAGCTCAGGCAGTCACTCGGAATAAAGGGAAAGCTGTCGGTAAAAAAGATAGATTCCGAGAGTGTGTACCTGATAGACAGCTATTTTGAGCCGCTGATTCCCCGTGAGAGAGTGAAAAAGCCTGCCGAGGACAAATATATGCCCGACGACTACATGAAGAATTACGAAGCGGAGACAAGAGGGGTTGATATTGCCGCCGCCGCAGAAATAGAGCGTATGTCGTGGACAAACACCGCAAGACTTACCGCATTCGATGAGGATGAAGACCTGCTTGAGAACAAAACTGCTACAGATGTAGTTATCCCCGAGGTTGAAATAGCAAAGGAAGTCGAAAAAGCGGAAAAATGTGCGAATACCGACACAAAAACAACGGAAAAATGTGTTTCCGACGAGGAATTTATGAAAAAAGCCGTTTCAGCCGCACTTGACGGAAGATTCAAGCAGTGGGCAAAGGAATGCGGAATATACGAGGGAGAAGCACAGGACAGAGTGAACAACTGCTTTATAGATATAATCGGAGATATAATACTTGAGGATTACACGCTTATTGAGGATTACAGGGAGGATGTTGAAGAATGGATGAAATAAAGGTACCCAGACGAATACTCGGAACACTGCTGTCGTCTCTTTCGGGAGGAGTTGTACCGAGAGTGGGAGCACCGTACATTGCGATAGGCAGACGTGACGAAATCGAAGCTCTCACCACAACTCTCGACCGTGTAAAGGACGGAGAGGGTGCGACAAAGTTTATTATCGGGCGTTACGGCTCAGGTAAATCCTTTCTCATACAGCTGTCGAGAGGATATGCACTTGACCGTGGCTTTGTAACTGCCGACTGCGACCTCTCCCCCGAAAGAAAGCTGTCAGGCTCAAGCGGAAGCGGACTTGCAACCTACCGTGAGCTTATGAAAAACATAGCGGTAAGATCTTCTCCCGACGGTGGTGCCCTCGGAGTTATTATCGGAAAGTGGTTCACGAAAATAGGCGAGGAGCTTGAAGACGAGGGAATTGCAAGAGACAGTGCGGAATACAGCGATGAATTCGGCAAGAGAATAATGAAAAATCTCCGTGTGCTTGAAGCTGACGTGGGAGGCTTTGACTTTGCGTCCGTACTCAGAGCCTATTATGAAGCGTGGATAAGCGACAACGATATGCTTGAGTCCGCTTGTCTTAAATGGCTCCGTGGAGAGTACAGCACGAGAAGCGAGGCGAGACAGGCAACGGGAATACGCTCCCTCACCATAATAAACGACGAAAACTGGTACGACTACCTAAAGCTGCTTACGTCGTTCGTCCGTCTTGCCGGATATTCGGGACTTTGCGTGTACATTGACGAGTGCGTTAACCTCTACAAGATACCGAACAGAATCTCGAGAGAGAACAACTACGAAAAGATACTTGCAATGTTCAACGACACCATGCAGGGAAGAGCACCCGGTCTTATCGTCATCTTCGGCGGTACTCCCCAGTTCCTCGAGGATACAAGACGCGGACTTTTCAGCTATGAAGCACTCAGAAGCAGACTTAGCGACAGCTTCGGTTCGGGAGAGCTTCGTTCACTCATGCAGCCCGTCATAAGACTTCGCCGTTTGTCGGATTCCGAGCTGTACGCACTTATAATGCGACTTACCGCACTTCACGGAGAGTATCATAAATGGACGGTTCGCATAAACGAGGACGAAATGATGCGTTTCCTTAATACCTCGATGACGAGAGAGGGTGCGGAGGAGCTTATGACCCCGAGAGAGATAATAAGGGACTATGTTACTCTTCTCGACCTGCTCTACTCCAATCCCGAATACGGCTTTGACGAGATAATGCAGAAAATAAAGAAAAACGCATACTCCGAGACAAAAAACTCTCACGCAATACCGAGTAGCGAAAACTCAGGTAACGAATGTCCGTCTGACGAAAAAACAGAAAAAGCAAAGGTAACTCTCGACGATATAGAGTTTTAAGAAAAATGTCGGTTTTTGAACAATATTCACCATTCATACGGGAGTTTATATATTCGAGAGGTTGGCAGGCTCTCTCTCCCGTACAGGTTTCCGCCGCCGAGATAATATTTTCGACAAGCGATAACCTCTTACTGCCGTCTCAAACCGCATCGGGTAAAACAGAAGCGGCATTCTTCCCGATACTGTCGGAGTTTTATGACGATATGCCGCATTCGATAGGTGCTTTGTACATTGCACCGCTTAAATCTCTGATAAACGACCAGTTTTTTCGTATATCCGAGCTGTGTGACGAAAGCGGTATTCCCGTCTATCATTGGCACGGAGATGTAGCGGCTTCACATAAGCAAAAGGCTCTTAAAAATCCGCGAGGAATCCTTCAAATAACACCCGAATCCCTTGAAGCTATGCTCATGACACGCTCCTCCGACCTCATAAGACTGTTCGGAGACCTAAGGTATGTGGTCATAGACGAGATACACACCCTCATGGGAAGCGACAGAGGAAACCAGATAATATGCCTGCTTGCGAGACTGCGACAGAAAACGGGAGTCTCCCCCAGAAGAATCGGACTTTCCGCAACTCTCGGGGATATGGATGTGGCGGCACAGTGGCTTGGTTCGGGAAGCGGTCGTGACACGAGAATCCCCACCGTTCCGCAGTCAAAAATAAGATGGAGACTGGGCATGGAGCATTTCTATATCTCCTCCACAGACTCCCATATGCTGCAAGGCGGCGAAAACGATGACGATACCGCGCAGCACTTCCTCCCCCCGAAAAAGGAGTATATGTCACTCGACAGAGGCTTTGAGTATATCTATGACGCAACAAAGGGAAAAAAAGCTATAGTGTTCTCAAACTCACGTGAGGAAACCGAGTATATCTGTGCTACCCTCCGTGAAATTGCGGAATATCGCGGTGATCCCGACCGTTTCCTTATCCACCACGGATTTCTTTCGGCAAGCATAAGGGAAGAAGCGGAGCTTAAAATGAAGGATGACGAGGTCTCCGCCGTTGCCTGTGCTACCGTTACCATGGAGCTTGGTATAGATATAGGAAAGCTTGAAAGAGTTATTCAGCAAGGCTCGCCGAACTCCGTTTCATCATTCCTCCAGAGACTCGGCAGAAGCGGAAGACGTGAAGACCCACCCGAAATGATGATGGTGTTCAGAGAAGAAAATCCGCTTCCAAATACTCCGCTCCCCAAGCTGATTCCGTGGAATCTCATTCAGGCGATAGCAATAGTTCAGCTGTATATAGAGGAACGCTTTATCGAACCGCCGTCTGTGCGAAAATGCCCGTTTTCTCTCCTTTTCCAGCAAACTCTGTCAACGGTATTTTCGTCCGGTGCGATAAAAGCAAAGGAGCTTGCCGAAAAGGTTCTGTCACTGCCGCCGTTTGAACATATCGAAGAAGCCGACTATAAGCTTCTCCTTGTGTCAATGATTAATAACGACTGGCTCGAAATGACCGATGAGCGTGAAATCATAGTCGGTCTCCGTGGCGAAAAGCTTACAAGCTCGTTTAAGTTCTATGCCGTGTTCAAGGATACCGAGGACTATACCGTAAGATGTGAGTCCGATGAAATAGGCGTAATTACATCCCCACCTCCCGTCGGTGACAGATTCGCCCTCGCAGGAAGAGTTTGGGAGGTAGAGGAGCTTGATATTCCCCGTCACCTTATCTACGTTAAACCGGTGCGTGGTAAAATGGCGGTGAGCTGGCCGGGTGACTACGGTGAGATTCATACAAAAATCCTCGAAAGAATGCGTCGGGTGCTGAGAGAGGATACCGAATACCCATACCTCAGAGAGGGTGCGGCAGAACGACTCAGAGTTGCAAGAAATATCGCAAGAAATACGGGTCTTACCGAGTCGTGTATAGTGCCTCTCGGAGGTTGTACATGGGCGTTCTTCCCGTGGCTCGGTACAAGAAGCTTCAGAACGATGAGAAGATACCTTGTCCGTAACGCCGGTAGCTTCAGACTGAGCGGAATGGACTTCGAGGGCTGCTTCTATATGACCTTTAAGCTCGAGGGCGGACAAGGCTATGACCTTCTTAAAATGATAGAGGATAAAATAAGACGGGAGGGAATAGATACAGACGAACTCGTAGGTGCCGCAGAAGCCCCCGTCTTTGAAAAGTACGATGAGTTTATCCCCTCCGAACTCCTCAGAAAAGCATATAAAACCGATAAACTCCGCACAGACGAAATCATAAAAAGACTAAAATAAAAACCGCAGTCACCAAAAAAACAAAAATCCAAAAAATCCGCACCTACTAAAAATCGAAAAACAATCAATAAATCCCAATTCTAAAAATCTAAACCAAACTAAATCAAAATTCACCCCCATATAAAAGTTTTGATCAAACTTTTTCAAAAGTTTGCGGGTCAAGAGGGTGGAACCCTCGGTAGCACCCTAAGAATAAGGAGTACATTTTGCCAAATTACGTTTCAGTCCGCGGTGCAAGGGCAAATAATTTAAAAAATATAAACGTCGATATTCCCAGAGATAAGCTCGTCGTTGTAACAGGTCTGTCAGGCTCCGGTAAATCATCCCTCGCTTTCGATACAGTGTACGCAGAGGGTCACAGAAGATTTGTAGAGTCTCTTTCGTCGTACGCAAGAATGTTTATCGGTCAGATGGATAAACCCGATGTCGATTCAATCGAGGGCCTTTCCCCCGCAATTTCAATCGACCAGAAAACCACATCAAAAAACCCACGCTCCACAGTCGGTACAGTCACCGAAATCTATGACTACCTCCGACTCCTCTACGCAAGACTCGGTACCCCACATTGCCCCATATGCGGTAAGGAAATCCGCCAAACCTCGCAGGACGTAATCGTCGATAAAATTATGTCCTTTCCCGAGGGAGAAAGATTTATGGTGCTGTCTCCCGTCGTCAGAGGTAAAAAGGGAAGACACGAAAAGCTCCTTGCCGATGCAAAAAAGAACGGCTACGCAAGAGTCCGTGTTGACGGAATTATATACGACCTCGGAGACGAAATTGCACTCGATAAAAACCTCCGCCATACAGTCGAAATCGTCATAGACCGACTCGTTATGAAAAACGATATAAGAGTTCGCCTCTCCGACTCCGTTGAATGTGCAGCCCGTGAATCCGATGGCTACGTTACAGTTGTAACCGTTCCGAGAGAGGGAGATGCCATAACATATGAGTATTCAACAAACTATGCCTGCCCCGAGCATGGCGTAAGCTTCGGTGAGCTTGAACCCCGTATGTTTTCGTTCAATAATCCGTTCGGTGCTTGCCCTACCTGTACCGGTCTCGGAGTTCTCCGTTCGGTTGACCCCGATAAAATAATCCCCGATGATAAGCTATCCCTTTCCGAGGGTGCAGTCGCCGTGAACGGTTTTAAAACTGTGACCGATGACAGCTGGAACGGTCCGCTTATCATGGCTGCCATCTCAAAATACGGTGCAACACTCGATATGCCGATCTGCGACTACCCGAAAGCCGCTTATGATGTCCTTCTCCACGGCTCACCCGATATGCATACAGTCACACGTCACTTCGGAGGTAAGTCTCAAACGCAAACCACTACCTTCGACGGACTTCTTAAAATGATTGAAAACAGAGCAGAGCCGAATGCATGGGAGCATGAATATTATGAGCAGTTCCTCACCGATAGAGAATGCCCCGAATGCCATGGTGCAAAGCTGAAAGCCGAATCCCTCGCTGTAACAATAGGCGGTAAAAATATCCACGAGTTCTGCTCTCTTTCCATAAACGATGCCCTCGATTTCACAAACAGCCTTGTCTTCGGCGAAAGCGAAATGACAGTCGCACGTGAAATTTTAAAGGAGCTTAAAGCAAGACTCGGATTTTTGAATGCCGTGGGTCTGAATTACCTCTCCCTTGCACGAAAATCCTCCACTCTCTCGGGCGGTGAAGCTCAGAGAATCCGTCTTGCTACTCAAATAGGCTCAGCTCTTGCCGGAGTGCTGTATATCCTCGATGAGCCGTCAATAGGTCTGCACCAAAGAGATAACTCTAAGCTCATAAATACCCTGAAAAGCCTAAGAGACCTCGGAAACTCCGTTATAGTGGTCGAGCATGACGAGGAAACAATGCAGGAAGCCGACTATATCATAGACATAGGCCCGCGGGCAGGTGTCCATGGCGGTGAGGTCGTAGCCTGCGGCACCCCCGAAGAAGTTGCGGCAAACGAAAACTCCATAACCGGAGACTACCTCTCGGGCAGACGTAAAATAGAAGTGCCGAAAACAAGACGTGTCGGTAACGGAAAAACGCTTAGCATAGTCGGTGCTAAGGAAAATAACCTTAAAAACGTCACCGCAAGCTTTCCCCTCGGTTGCTTTACCTGCGTAACGGGTGTGTCGGGATCGGGTAAATCATCCCTTGTAAATTCCATCCTCTATAAAGCCCTTGCACGTCAGCTTATGAGAGCGATAACCTACCCCGGTAAATACGAAAGAATAGACGGAGTGGAAAATCTTGACAAAATAATTGCGATAGACCAGTCTCCGATAGGCAGAACCCCACGCTCAAACCCCGCAACCTATACGGGTCTGTTCAACGATATTCGTACACTGTTCGCAAAAACTCCCACCGCAAAGGCAAGAGGCTATACAAGCGGTCGATTCTCCTTTAACGTGAAGGGAGGACGCTGTGAAGCCTGTGAGGGAGACGGCGTGAAAAAAATAGAAATGCACTTTCTTCCCGATGTGTACGTCACCTGCGATGTCTGCCACGGTAAGAGATATAACAGAGATACCCTTGACGTAAAATATAAAGAAAAAAGTATTTCCGATGTGCTTGATATGACTGCGGAGGAGGGTGCGGAGTTCTTCCGTGATATTCCGAAGATTGCGTCAAAGCTCCGTTGCCTCTGCGATGTGGGACTCGGATATATTAAAATCGGTCAGTCTTCAACCACTCTTTCGGGAGGAGAAGCACAAAGAGTCAAGCTTGCAACCGAGCTTTCGAGAAAGGCAACCGGAAAGACCCTGTATGTGCTTGACGAGCCGACAACGGGACTTCATACTGCCGATGTTGAAAAGCTGATCGGAATCTTGCAGTCTCTTACAGACGGTGGAAATACCGTTGTCGTGATAGAGCATAACCTTGACGTGATAAAGTGTGCCGACTATATAATCGACATGGGACCCGAGGGTGGAGACGGAGGAGGAACGATAATCGCCTGCGGAACTCCCGAGGAGGTTGCGGCAAACGAAGTCTCATACACGGGAAAATACCTTGCACAAAAGCTGAGTATAGGAGAATAGCGTGAAAATTCAATGGCTCCAAAATCGAAATGTCACCTGTTTCACGCACAAAAACTGTTTGTACCGCCACTACTGCGGGCGGAATGGAGAATAATATGGAAAATAAAGAAATATTGTCGCTTGATACCGCACGAGAAAGAGTTAAAGCTCTGCGTGACGAAATAGAACGTGCGGCGGATAAATACTATAACGAGGACTCCCCCGAAATATCGGACTACGAATATGACATGATGTTCGATGAGCTGAAAAAGCTTGAAGAAAAATACCCCGAGCTTGATATTCCGACCTCTCCCACTCATAAGGTAGGCGGAAAAGCGTCGGAGAAGTTTGAAAAGGTAACTCACCCCGTAAAAATGGGAAGCCTTTCCGATGTTTTCTCCGAGGACGAGCTTAGAGCATTCCTTACTCGAACTACCGAGCAGCTTAAATCGGAGGGAATAGCAGAGGGTGATATTTTATATTCCGTTGAGCCGAAAATAGACGGTCTTTCCGTGTCAGTAACCTATAAAAACGGCAGACTTACCCTCGGTGCAACAAGAGGAGACGGTATAGTCGGCGAAAACATCACGGAAAACATCCTCACCATAGACGGAGTACCGCATAACGTCAATGAAAACCTCGATTTCACCGTGCGTGGAGAGGTGTATATGCCCCGTGCCGTGTTCGAGAGACTGAACGAAATAAAGGAAGAAAACGGCGAAAAGCTCCTTGCAAACCCGAGAAATGCCGCAGCAGGCTCACTCAGACGACTGGAAGCATCAGAAACCGCCGCCGCACACCTCGATATATTCGTGTTCAACTATCAGGCAGGCTCTCTATATGCTGATAGTCATACCCCGACAACGCATGAGGAAACAATCCGCCGTATAGAGGAGCTTGGCTTCCACACGATAAAAATAAAGACCGTTACATCCTCCCACAACGAAATAATAGAGGCTGTACGCATGATAGGAGAGTCAAGGGATTCTCTCCCCTACGACATAGACGGTGCGGTGGTGAAGATAAATTCACTAAGTCAGAGAAAGCTTCTCGGCGAGACTACATCCGTACCGAAATGGGCGGCGGCATTCAAATATCCCCCGGAGAAAAAGGAAACAAAGCTCATTGACATAGAAACAAACGTCGGAAGAACCGGAGTCCTCACACCTCTTGCAATCCTCGAGCCGGTCAGACTTGCCGGAACCACCGTATCACGTGCCACACTTCACAACCTCGATATAATCAGAGAAAGGGATATTCGTGTCGGAGACTATGTTCTTGTGCAAAAGGCAGGAGATATAATCCCGGAAATCGTGGCTTCCGTAAAGGAAAAGAGAAACGGAGACGAAAAAATCTTCAACTTCCCCGAAAAATGCCCGTCATGCGGTGAGAGAGTGTTCACGGACTCTGAGGACGGCGGTATATGCAGATGTGAAAACCCCGCTTGTCCGGCACAGCTTGAAAGAGGGCTTGTCCACTTCGCTCACGCAATGTCAATAGACGGAATGGGTCCCGCTGTCGTAAAGGCTCTCATAGACGAGGGACTTCTCACGGACGCAGGAGATATATATTCCCTGAAGAAGGAGGATATTGCCGCACTTCCGAGAATGGGCGAAAAATCTGCGGAAAATCTTCTTGCCGCTATAGAAAAGTCAAAAACCGCGGGAGGTGAGCGTGTTCTGTCTGCACTCGGAATCCGTCATACGGGAGAAGCGGGAGCGGCGGCATTGATAGCACACTTCGGTTCTGTAGAGGCGGTAATGAACGCAGGCGAGGATGAGCTTTCCGCTGTCGATGACGTGGGAGAGATAACCTCACATACAATAAAGGAGTATTTCGCACTCCCCGAATCGAGAACTCTTATCGAAAAGCTGAAAAACGCAGGTGTGGATCTCAGCTCAAAGAGGGAAAACAAGACCGTCTCCGAGGTGAATGAGCTGGTTTTCGGCAAGACCTTTGTGCTGACGGGTACTCTCCCCACCATGACGAGAAACGAAGCCTCCGAGCTTATCAAGGCTCACGGTGGACGTGTTTCGGGAAGTGTATCGAAGAAAACCGACTACGTTCTTGCAGGAGAGGACGCAGGCTCAAAGCTGACAAAGGCAAACGAGCTTGGTGTTCGTGTGATAAGCGAGGAAGAGCTGAAGGAGATGCTTGAATGACTCTTGCGATAACTGTAGTCTCCGTAATTCTTCTGCTTGCCCTTGCCGTTACGCTTGGAGCAGGGTACTATATGTATCGATTCTGTACAGTGCGTGACAACAGCGGAAAACGGCAGAAAAACTACTGGGAGACCCCTCTTGAAGTGTCGTCAAGCTACTCGGATGAGGTCAGAGCAACAATGCTTGAGGGGGAAGAATATATAAAGTCTCACATAACGGAGGTACACCGCATAAAATCGCATGACGGACTTACCCTTGTCGCACATTCCGTTGAGGGAGAGTCGAATATGAGTCCGAGAGGGGTCGTCGTTATGTCTCACGGCTATCGTTCTCATGCGGTAAACGACTTCTCATGTGCCGTAAAAGCCATGAACGAGCGTGGATTTATATGCTTGCTCATTGACCAAAGGGGACACGGCTACAGCGAGGGTAACAAAATAGGCTTCGGAGCAACGGAAAAATACGATATTGTTCGCTGGTGTGCATATGCAGGGGAGCATTTCGACTTGCCGGTGGTGCTTGACGGAGTTTCAATGGGTTCGTCAATACTTATGATGGGCGGCGAGGTCGGTTACCCCGATTGTGTCCGTGCGATAATATGCGACTGCGGCTACTCGAATCAGGGTGAAATATGCCGTCTTACCTTGAAAAAATGGTTCGGATTACCGCCGTTTCCCGTTTACTATGCGGCAAAGCTGTTTATAAGGCTTTTCGCAGGCTATGATATAGACAAAACGGACACGGAAAAAGGACTTGCCGAGCTTAAAAAGAGAAAGCTTCCAATGCTTATCGCACACGGAGACGCAGACGGATTTGTTCCCTACAGCATGAGTGAGCATAACTATTCCGTAGTGCAAAACGATAATGTCGAGATGTTCACAGCGGAGGGAGCAGACCACGGAATGTCGTTCCTTGTAAAAAAAGACGAATATTCCGCGGCGATAGACAGACTTTTCGACCGTGCGGGACTGTAAAAAGGCATATACCCTGTGGAAAACTCATAGCAGTGGAAAACTAAGTCGGAAATCGGAAGTATGTTCGGTCGTTTTTTCGGCAAAAAGCTCAAAAAATGTATGTATGCAACGAATATACACGCATTCAAGTTAATTATGTGGTGTTTTAAGTTAATTTAATATACTTTAAGACCCC
Source organism: uncultured Ruminococcus sp. (assembly GCA_964457685.1). GTDB lineage: Bacteria > Bacillota > Clostridia > Oscillospirales > CAG-272 > UMGS1696. The sequence goes on from CAYWFS010000018.1 coordinate 30,449, forward strand.
TCAAAAAACGAGTTTCAGACAAATGTTTTGAACAGCCTGTTGAAAACGGTGTTGATAAGTTATCCTCTAAGCGATATAACCCTGTGGAAAAGTCTCCGAAAAAACGCAGGTTTTCAAAAGAATACGACAAAAAGCAATCGAGTACAAGTGAAAGCTCACAAATACACGATTGCTTTTTTGTGTAAAATATACAGATGGGGATTAACGCTTGTTTTTGGAGTGCTTGCTGTACGAATCGAGATAAAGCCGCTCAAGCTGACGTGTCATGGCAGAGGCTGTGAATTTCTTCTCGTACATCTCATATGCACCGTCGGAAAGTCTTGCGTGCAGTGCGGAGTCCGAGATTATCTCGCATATCTTCTCCGCCATTGCGTGGGGGTCTCTTTCAGGCACAAGGAAGCCGTTTATGCCATCGCTTATCATGTAAGGATTTCCTCCGTATGTGGTAGCGATTGCAGGCACGGACAGGCTCATTCCCTCAGACAGTGCAAGGGAGGAGGTCTCGGTTCCTACAGAGCAGTTGAGATTCAGGTGCATAATGTTGTAGTACGGTGCAACATCGCTTACAAATCCCGTGAATATCACGTTTTTTGCAATACCAAGCTCATTTGCCATGTTGCGAAGCTTTTCTTCCTCACTTCCGCCTCCTATGATAAGGAAGTATGTGTTCGGATAGCGTGAAAGAACCTCTTTTGCACTTTCAAGCAGGTATCTGTGACCCTTGTATTCCTCAAGCCTTGCCGAAATTCCGCAGACAAACGAGTCCTCCCCGATACCGAGCGATTTTCTCAGCGTGCTTCTTTCTTCCGCAGAGGTTTCACGCATTTTCTCAACACCGTTTATGATGACCGTTATCTTTTTTTCGTCTACTCCGGTTTCGGTGAGATTGTCCGCCGCCGCCTTTGCCACAGCAACAATATCGGTAGCAAGAGTGTCGTTTATAAATCCGTTTATCTGCTTGCCCGGGAAGGTGGTGAGCTTTTTCGACTGCGGAAACGCACAGTGCCTTGTGTAGAATCTGCAAGGAACACGGCAGAAATATGCACTGAGCTTACCCGAGAACGAGGAGTGCGTGTGTACTATATCCGGCTTCCACTTCTTTATAATCTCCGTTATTTCGGAAACAGCGGAGAAATCAAGGCTCTTGTCCGCACCATGCTCTATTTCAAGCACTTCCCAGCCCTCATTTTCAACGCAAGGTTTAAGCTGAGAGTTTTTCGGCAGGACAACCTTAATGTCAAACTGCTCTTTGTCGAAGTTGTGGAGATAGTTTACGAGAAGTCTTCCGGCACCGCCTATGTTTGTGTCGGTGAGTATGTTCAGTAGCTTTATCATTGCGTATCCTCTCCTTTTTTCACCCGTGAACGCACAAATCCGATGATAAGAGACGTTTCCGAGCTTTTTATAACCGCGGTGACTGCGACATATACTGCGACTCCGACAAGAGTGGGCAGAATAAGTGCATTAAGCCTTGAGTCAAGTGTGACATTCCACGAGAACAGCACGACAGAGACACCCATGACAAGTGCGGAGATGATGGATTTTATAATATCCGCCGAGTCGGTCTTGTCGTGGATAAGAAGTCCTCTCTTGTATGCGAAGATAAGGTTTATCACCATGTTTACAGCAGAAACTGCCGAGGTGACAAGTGCAACTCCGCCCGTTGTAAGATATGAGCCGAGGAGAAGAACGAGAATCACGTTCACGCACATCGCACATATTGCGGAAAGCATGGGTATCTTGTTGTCCTCGGCAGCGAAAAACGCCTTTGTGAGTATCTCATTTGCGGCATTGAACACCATTCCGACAGCATAACAGGTAAGAGCCTCTGCCGTGAGAAGTGTGTCTGCGTGCGTAAAGCTTCCGTTTTCGTATATCAGTGCGATGAACGGCTCCGACAAAACCGCAACTCCGACGGAAATCGGTGCGATTATGTAGGTGAGAGTTCGGAGTGACGTGCGTGTGAGACGGGATGCCTCAGTGCGGTTACCCTCTGCTGCCGATTTGGAAAAATACGGAAACAGAAGGTTTGTCGCAACGAACGAGAAAAGTCCCACAATGATGATATAAAGCTTGTTTGCGTAGCCGAGAGCGGTTATTGCACGTCCGTTTTCGATTCCCGAGGCAATTCTTGTGTTGATAAGACTGCACAAGGGAGTAGTCCATGTGGCAAGAAGAATAGGCACGATATTTTTTGCGGCTCGCTTTATGTCGGGGGTGTTTATCTTTGCACGGGGAGAGAAACGCAGACCCTTTTTAAGTGAAGTCGGAAGCTGAACGAGAGCCTGCATTGCCCAACCTGCAAGGAGAGAGACGGAAAGACCGTATACGCTGTACTTATCCGAAAGAGTCAGGAGATATACGCACATTATTATGTTTGAGGTCAGCGATATTACGGCAGGCAGATTGTATTCGCCCTCGGACTGCAAAAATCCGACAAATGAGAACGCAAGCCCGACAAATATCACCATCGGAAACATTATACGGGTAAGAGATACCGAAAGTGCGGCGGTCTCTGCTGACAGCTCGGGAGCTATAAGTGAGACAAGAAGCGGTGCGAATACCTCTCCTATCACGGTTACGGCAGTCGTGATGAGCAGGATCAGGTTTATATAAGACGAAAGAAACGACAGAGCGTCCTTTTTGCCCCTCTTTACGGAAACAGAGTTGTATATCGGGATGAATGCCGAGGTAACGACTCCTCCGAGGATGAAATCGAATATGGTGAGAGGGAGCTTTGACGCAGTCTCGTATGCTATGGCAAGCTCACTTGTGCCGAACTCACGGGCGATAAGTACATCTCTGACAAGTCCCATGACCTTGGAGACAAGGATTATTATCCCCATTAAAAACGCAGAAAACGCAAACGAACGATTTTTCTTCAACATTAACTCCTTATACTATCTGGAAAAGGTAGAATTTCAGGTAGTCGGTCTCGGGGACGTTTCTGAGTATGGGGTGGTCGGGGGACTGAGCCCTTGCTTCAATCTGACGAAGACTTACACCTGCATCACGGGAAGCGTCATCGAGCATTTTTCTGAAAAGGTCGTCACGCATGAAGTGAGAGCATGAGCAGGTCGCAAGGTATCCTCCTCTCGGCAGACACTTCATGGCACGGAAGTTAATTTCCTTGTAGCCTCTGTATGCGTCCTTTACCGTCTGGGAGGATTTTGTGAATGCCGGCGGGTCGAGGATGATGTAGTCGTATTTCTTTTCCTTTGATTTTGCCATTTCCGTAAGAAGTGCGAAAACGTCCGTGCAAAGGAAGTCCATTCTGTCCTCAAGTGAGTTCATGGCGGTGTTTTTCTTTACCTGTTCAATGGCAAGTGCGGAAATATCGACAGCTGTAACGCTTTTTGCACCCGCCGCCGCACAGTTGAGAGCAAAAGCACCCGTGTGAGTGAAGCAGTCGAGGACGGTTTTTCCCTTTGCGATTTTAGCCGCCGCAAGTCTGTTGTACTTCTGGTCGAGGAAGAAGCCGGTCTTTTGTCCGTCAATGTAGTCAACATCGTATTTAATGCCGTTTTCGGATATAAGAACATGACCGTCTGCGTCTCCGTCGTTTTTGTAGAAGGATTTATATTCCTCCATGCCCTCTTTAACTCTGAGATTTACATCGTTGCGTTCGTATATCGCAGAGGGAGTAATTCCGTATTCGGGAAGAAGCTCAAGCAGGGCGGAGAAGATAACATCCTTAACACGCTCGATACCGAGAGACAGCACCTGAGTTACAAGCACGTTTTCAAAAAGGTCTACGGTAAGTCCGGGGAACATATCCGCTTCACCGAATATAAGTCGGCATGAATGGAAATCGTCACCCATTACGGTTTTTCTGTAGTCGAGGGCGTATTTTACACGTCTCTTCCAGAAATCGTTGTCGAAGCGGTCGTTTGCATTGGTCGAGATAAGTCTGACTCTTATTTTCGAGTTGGAGTTGTAAAATCCCGTACCGATGTAGCAAGGCTTTTCCTCCGTTCTCGAAAATACGTTAACAAGAGTGCCGTCTTCTATCTCCGTGCCGTCTGTGGGGATGATTTTTACAACCTCTCCCTCAAACACCCACGGATGACCGCCTTTTGCGTGAAGTTCACCCTTTTTTGTTATGAAAATCTTTGCAAAGTCCTGCATATCAGCCCAGCTTTGCGATAGCTTCCTTAATGGAGTCACGCTTTTCCTTGTATTTTTCAAGCTTTGCCTTTTCAGCTTCAACTACCTCTGCGGGGGCACGGCTTACAAATCCTTCGTTGGAGAGCTTACCCTCGGCACGCTTGATTTCGCTTTCCATCTGAGCAAGCTCCTTGTTAAGTCTTGCCTTTTCGGCTTCAAAGTCAACGAGGTCGCCGAGCGGAATGTGAATTGTAGCGGAGTCTGTGATAATCTTTACCGCACTTTCGTCTGCATGGTCGGAAACAATTTCGAGAGAAGAAGCGGAAGCGAGCTTTTCAAAGAATGCGGCGGAGGAAGCAAAGGTTTCGGGATACTTTGTTTCAACATAAAGCTTTGCCTTACGAGAGGGAACAACACCCATTTCCGCACGGCGAACACGAATTGCCTTGATAGCGTCGATGATGCGGTTCATGTCTTCCTCGGCGGAGGTGAATACGAATGCTTCATCATATTCGGGGAAGTCCTTGGTCATGATGTAACCGTCTTCACCGGGGAGAGAGGAGTAAATTTCTTCTGTAATGAAGGGCATGAAGGGATGGAGAAGCTTGAGTGTCTCACGGAGAACATATGCGAGAGTGTTCTGAGCGGTCTCTCCTCTTTCACCGCCTGCGGATACAGAGGTCTTTGTAAGCTCAATGTACCAGTCGCAGTAGCAGTCCCAAAGGAAGTCGTAGATGGAAGTGAGAACAACGCCGATTTCGTACTTGTCGAGGTTTGTGTTAACGCTCTTTATGCAGTCCTCGAGACGTGTGAGTATCCACTTGTCTTCGATAGCGAGCTTTTCGGGGGCGGGCTTCTTGATTTCGTCAATGGTGAGGTTCATCATAACGAAACGAGCCGCATTCCAAAGCTTGTTTGCGAAGTTACGGGCAGCTTCGATCTTTTCGTCGGAGAAACGCATATCGTTACCTGCACTGTTACCGGAAGCAAGAGCAAAACGGAGAGCGTCCGCACCGTACTTGTCGATTATTTCAAGCGGGTCGATACCGTTTCCGAGGGATTTTGACATCTTTCTGCCCTGTGCGTCACGAACAAGACCGTGAATGAGAACTGTGTCGAACGGAGTCTCACCCATGTATTCGAGGGAGGAGAAAATCATTCTCGATACCCAGAAGGTGATAATGTCGTAGCCGGTAACGAGTGTGCTTGTCGGGAAGAAGTAGTCGAGGTCGTCTGTCTTTTCGGGCCAACCGAGAGTGGAGAACGGCCAGAGAGCGGAGGAGAACCATGTGTCGAGTGTGTCCGCATCCTGAGTCATGTGACCGCCGCACTTGGGACAAACTGTCATATCTTCACGGGAAACCTCCATGTGTCCGCATTCATCGCAGTAGAACGCAGGGATTCTGTGACCCCACCAAAGCTGACGGGAGATACACCAGTCCTGAGTGTTTTCCATCCAGTGGAAGTAGTTCTTGTCGAATCTTTCGGGAACAAAGCGTGTCTTGCCCTCACGAACAGCCTTAACTGCCGGTTCTGCAAGAGGCTCCATACGAACGAACCACTGGAGAGATACCATAGGCTCAATTGTGGTTCCGCAACGGTAGCAGGTGCCTACCTCGTGGTTGAGATCTTCGATTTCGCAGAGATAACCGCCGGCTCTGAGGTCTTCAACAATAGCCTTACGAGCTTCGTATCTGTCCATGCCTGCATACTTCGGGTAGTTTTCGGTGATTTTTGCGTCGGGAGTAAGGCAAACCTCCATGGGAAGATGCTGTCTCTTACCAACCTCAAAGTCGTTCGGGTCGTGTGCGGGAGTAATCTTAACGCAACCTGTACCCTTGTCAAGCTGAGCGTGTTCGTCCGCTACTATCGGAATACGTCTGCCAACGAGAGGGAGAGTAACGTACTTGCCTATGAGGTGCTTGTAGCGTTCGTCGTTCGGGTTTACGGCAACGGCAGTGTCTCCGAGGAGAGTTTCGGGACGTGTTGTCGCAACCTCAACAAAGCCGCCTCCCCCTACGAGAGGATAACGGATGTGCCAGAAATGGCTTGCCTGTTCGCTGTAGTCAACCTCTGCATTAGAGATGGAAGTCTTGCAGTGAGGACACCAGTTGATGATTCTTTCTCCGCGGTAGATGAGACCCTTTTCGTAAAGTCTGTTGAATACCTCACGAACAGCCTTGGAGCAGCCCTCGTCCATGGTGAATCTTTCTCTTGACCAGTCGCAGGAGGAGCCTATCTTCTTGAGCTGGGAAACGATACGTCCGCCGTACTGTTCTTTCCAGTCCCATGCTCTTTCAAGGAACTTTTCACGACCGAGGTCTTCCTTTGTGAGTCCTTCCTTACGCATAGCTTCAACGATTTTTGCTTCTGTCGCAATGGAGGCATGGTCTGTTCCGGGAACCCAAAGAGTGCAGTAGCCACGCATTCTCTTGTATCTTACGAGAATGTCCTGGAGAGTGTTGTCGAGAGCGTGACCCATGTGAAGCTGACCGGTAATGTTCGGCGGGGGCATAACGATGGAGTAGCTCGGCTTGGTTTTGTCAATGGTGGGAGTAAAGAGCTTATGCTCACACCAGTCCTTGTAAATGCGGTCTTCAAATTCCGCAGGAGAATAGGTTTTGGGGAGTTCTTTTCTCATAATATATTCCTTTCGATTTGTGTGTGCTGTCTTATACTCAGAGAGCGGGAAAAACAAAAAAACGTCCCGTGACCGAAAAAGGTCAAACAGGACGCAGATATAGCGCGGTACCACCCGTAGTTCATCGAAAAAACGACGCACTCTGACCCTTTAACGCAGGGAATACGCCGACGACTAATGGAAGTGCAGGGGATAGATATAAAAGAAAATCGTTCGCCGCCGAAGCTCAGGGACTACTTTCGCAAGTGAACCGTGCAGCAGTGTTCTCAGCCGCCACCGCTCTCTGTATGCCGTGTTCACGCTACTTCTTCCCATCATAGCCTTTAGTATTTTATTTCCTTATTATATCACTATGCAGG
>CAYWFS010000019.1:0-37422 GCA_964457685.1 uncultured Ruminococcus sp.
TGATATTGTTGCAGAATAATCATAACACATTTCACGAAAAAAAGCAATAGTATTTCGTTATTCCGCAAAAAAGAGCATACCCAAATGCAGAGTATGCCCGTTTTTTTGTTCAGTTTGCGGCAAGAAATTCGTGGTATTTTTCCATAGACTTTGAAATAGTCTTCTGTATTCTTGAGTCAACCTTCTTTATAGTTGAAGCAAGCTCAGGCTCTACGTTTGCGGCAAGTGAACCTATTGTTGTGGTAAGTCCGCCCCATCCGTAAAGGAACGCAGGGTCATAGTACATTGTGTCGAGAATAATGTTTATTGATGTAAGCGATTCTTCGTCACGGGAATTTTTGTACTTCAGAGCTTTTTCAACGTAAGCCTCACGAACCGTATCATGAGAAGCGGCATTTATTGCTTCGAGAACGAATCCCGCAAGCTCGGTGTTTTGACAGTATGAGGGGATTACGGTAGCGGCGGCAAAGTCACAAACCATGCTGCAATAGCTTTCCTGTGTTTTGTCGTATTTCGGCATGGGGAGTACACCGAAGTCTACTTCCATGTTACGGAAACGAGAAAGGTTCTGCATACACTCTACATAGAAGAGAATACGGTTTTCCATGAACATATTCTCCGAGCCTCTCCATGAATTTGTTATTTTGTTTACGTTCATGCAGTAGTCATCGTTGTAGAGAGAGATTATCTTTTCGTATACGCTGTAAGCCTTTTCACTCAGAGGATTATATACGGGGGAGTCGTTTTCGTCCTTTTCGATAAGCTTTATATCCGAGGCAAAAAGAAGTGCAAGGCAGGTTCTGTCATACGGTGTAACAAGACCAAGGCTGTCGTCCTCTGTTATCACTCCGTCACCGTCAAGGTCTCTGAGACAATTTTTCGAGAGTGTTGAGAGGGTGTCGAGATCCCATTCGCCTTTTTCCGCAAATTCATACATGTTCGGGAGAGCATTGTCTGTGGCAAGCTGTTTGTTGAACATTACGCACCAGGCAAGGTCTATGTTTTGCATATTCATATCGCCGTAGGATACATAAAGATGGTTTTCGAGAGTGAGAGTTGAGTTTGCGTTTTGGTCGAAATACGGAGCGTCAAGCTGAACTGTCGGGAGCTGAGTAAGGTCGTACAGTCCACCCTCGAGAGACATGGGAATCGAAGCATTTGCATAAACAAGACCCATATCGTAGTCGTAGGAGCTTGCGTTGATTGCCTGACGGAAATCGTCCGAGCAGATACCGGTTGATTTTACGCTTATCAGATTTACACCGTAGTTGTCACGGATTATGGCATTTCTTTCGTATACGGCATCGTTGATGATGTCACCGGTCATATCCTTCGCCTCTATTTCGTGACCCTCCCATTCGCCCGCACCTGAACCGTTTGCGAGTATGCGGAAGTCAACGTCATCAAATGAGAACGATGAGAGGTGCGAAAGGTAGTCCTCCTCTTCCGTGCTTTCTTCGGATTCGTTGCTTGAGGAATCCGGCGAGGTATTGTTCGGTGATTTCTCCGATTCGCCTTCGTTGGTTTCGTTTTGAGAACAGCCTGCAAATACGGAAAGTAAAATAGCTGATGTTATGATAAGTGATAATACTCGTTTCATTGCATTAACCTCTTATTTTTTTCGCACATTCGAGGGTTCTTCTTGCACATTCCGAGATTGCGATGGGGTGGAAGCCGTGAATGCGTGAGTACATCGTGTCGTTAAGCGGAGCTTTCCATGTGTCGGGGATGTTTTTCGCACCGTTCATTGCACCGACCATGGAGCCTACTGTAGCACCGTTGCAGTCTGTGTCGAGTCCGCCCGAAACTGCGGCAACGATACCCTTTTCAAAGTCTCCCTCAGACCAAAGGAACGCACCTGTACACATAGCGGCATTGGGGATTGTATGAACCCAGTTGTAGCCCTTATGTTCGTTCCATATTTTCTCCTGCATTTCTTCCATTGTGGTGGAGGATTCGGTGTGCTTTATTGCGTTTACAACGGCTTCGTAGGTTCTTGATGTTCTCGGAATCTGTGCGAGACCTGCTTCAATGCACTTCATAGGCTCTTTTTCGGTGAATGCTGCGGCAATAACACCGGCTGTGTACATTGCACCGTAGATACCGTTTTTGATGTGTGAGAACGAAGAATCCATATATGCCAGCTTTGCCGCAAGTTCGGGGTCTCCTGCCGCCGCATATGCGTAAATGTCGATTCTTATCTGAGCACCTATCCATTCACGGTAGGGATTGAGATAGTTTCTTGTGTAGTCTATAGCTTTCTTTACATCGGCAGGGTCTGACGGCTTTCCCGAGGTGTGGGACTTCATGTGAGCGAAGTTGAGGTAAGCCTGTGTTTCCGCTGTGCAAACATCACTGTAGGTAAGGTAGGAGTGCCAGTAGTTTCCTACGTCCCACTGGTCAAAATTCTTTCCTTTGCCCTCTGTGATAAGGAGAGCGAGAACCATATATCGAATATCGTCGTCGGTTTCCATGTATTTGATGTTTTCACGGTGGCTGAGAGAACAGCCTATCCAAAGCTTGTCGGCACTTTCACGAGCGGTCGAGTTTTCGGGAGCATATCCCTTGATAGGCCATTCACCTGCACCCTCATACCACTGCTTTACAAAGGATGCACCGCTTCTTTCGTTTGTTCCGCCTGTGAAAGGGTGGGTCTCAAACGGCTTTCCCAATGCACATCCTGCACTTCTTCCGAGCCATGCACCGTAGAACTTGTCCTTGGTTTCATCGCTTTCGTAGTCGAGAGCCTTTGCGGAAACATTTCTGTCTGCGAGCTTGATTATTTCTTCGTATTCACTCGGTTCGTCATACTTGAAGTCGGGGGAGGGAGTAAGGCTTGAAAGCTGCTTGTACACGTTCATAAGCTTTCCGTCGTCGTCTCCTGCGTCTTCCCAAAGCTCAACAAAGCCGTCTACGTTACAGCCTTCCTCACGCTTTTGGTTGATTTCTTCTTTAACGAGCCATTTTAATGTTGCCCATCCTGCCATGATACTTTCTCCTTTTTGTGAAAAATAAATATATTCTCATTAAAGCGATTATAGCATGGCGGAGCATGAATTACAATGCCGAAAACAAACATAACCTTTGCAGTTTCAAACATTGAGTTTTTTCTGCGGAATGTCAAAAAAATCGTTTTAAGGTTGAATGTGCGGCGAAAATGTTGTATAATTCAGCTGAACGACGGATTTTCAGGGAGAAAACTATGCAAAAACAAACACACAGGGATTGGCTCAGTAAGGTCAACAGATATAACGAGAAATTGCGAGAGGATATACCGCTTCTTGTTTTCAAAAACCGACTTGGACTTAAATCTCCGATGATACACGCACACGACCAGCTTGAAGTAGGCTATTGCGTCAGCGGAAGCGGTATCTTTTTTGTGGAGAGCAAAATATATCCCTTTAAAAAAGGCGATATTTCCGTTATCCTGCCCGGAGAGCGTCATATTGCTCAAAGTGCATCCTTTGAATCCTCGGAGTGGTATTTTGTTAATATAGATATGGACAGGATGTTTTCGGAAGAGCTTTGTCGCACTTTATTAATATACAAAAATGTGCTTGCGGACAAAAACGTACACGGCGGCGTATTCAGAAGCGGAGACAACACGGAATGCGAGAAGCTAATTAAAGCTCTTGTAGAGGAAGCAATTGAAAAAAAAAGGGAGTATGAGTATATGTGCCGTCTGCTTGTCAGTAAGCTTGTGCTTCTAATCAGCCGTTCACCGCTAAATGAGGACGGACAGGAAAACACGGAGCTTTCGGGAGAGCCTATAATGCCTGCGATACTTTATATCCTCAGCCACTACAGCGAGAGCATAAGAATATCGGAGCTTGCCGAAATGTGTCATCTGAGCGAGGGACATATGAGACGGCTGTTTGTGGCATTTCTCGGGCATTCTCCGCTTGAATATTTGCACATATGCCGTATAAATTATGCGTGTGCCATGCTTAGGTCGGGAGAAAAAAGCACCGTATCCGAAATAGCGGAAGAGGTAGGCTATACAACGCTTTCATCGTTCTACAGAAAATTCAGACAGTATGTTGGTTGTATGCCAAAGGAATATCAGAGCCTGTGATATAAATATAGTGAATTTTCAACAAATAATTGACAAGCTACACTCTGTAATATATAATTAAAGCAAAAAAACATGGAGGTGTACCATGAAATACTATATAGATCCGACAAACGGCAACGACAGCTTTGACGGACGCTCTCCCGAGAGGGCAAGACTCTCCTACAAGGATCTCGAGATAAGAGCAGGTGACAGTGTTCTCTTTAAAAGAGGAAGCTTTATTCGAGGAACACTTGACAGAGTAAGCGGAGAAAAAGACGCTCCCGTGACTTACGGTGCATACGGAGAGGGAAATGCTCCTGTTTTCTGCGGCTCGATAGACGTAAGCTCAAAGGCTGATTGGACGGAAATCAGAAAAAATATTTGGAGGCTTAAAACTACCCCTCCGAGTGAATGTGCGAACTTCGTTTACGACTTCGGAAGAATAGGTGCAACTCTCAGATGGCATGAAAAAGAGCTTTCGTCTCAGGGGGACTTCTACGACAGTAATTTCGGAAATAAAGGAGACGGAGAGCGTACTGTTCTTGTCTATTCCGAAGGAAACCCGGGAGAAGTCTACTCTCACATAGAGTGCGTGGTTTTCGGTGCAAGGCTTTTGTCGCAGAATAAAGACCATACCGTGTGCGAGGATTTGTGCTTTTTCGGAAGCGGAGTCCACGCTTTATCGGGTGGATGCAGAGACATGACGGTTAGAAGATGCTCGTTTTTGTTTATCGGCGGTGCAGTGTGGAGCTCTCAGCTTGGAATACGATTCGGAAATGCGATAGAGTTTTGGGAGTACGGCGAGAACATCCTCATAGAAAACTGCTATTTCAACAACATCTACGACTCCTGTATAACAGAGCAGGGAAGCAGTGCCTGTGAAAGTGCGAAAATAACGATGCGGAATAACCTTTTCATAAACTATGGCATGGGTGCGTATGAGGGTCGTGACGTTATGCTTGTCGATTCCGTCTTTGAAGATAATATTTGCGTAAATGCGGGCGGAGGTTTTTCTGCTTTCGGAGATACCGTGCCGAGAAACTCCGAGATATATCCTCAGCCGATGGGACACCACCTTTTCATGTGGAGAATACCGAAAGCGGCTGATAACGGTAGCTTTGTAATAAGCGGAAACAGATTTTACAATGCGAGTGGTGCGGCAATGTACTCTATATGCTCACCCGATACGGACGCACAGATGAAGCTTGAGGGCAACAGCTACTATACAACGAATGAAGAACTGCTAAACAGAATCGGCGGAAAGAACTACGGAAGCTTTGACGAATACATTGCCGACTATGGGGAAGACGGTGCAAAATACGTCTCCTCACCCGATATTGAAAAAGAGTGTGAGGAATGGTTTGGTCGTTCGGGCTGCGGAAGATACACGGAGAAGCTTCTCACGGATTCTCTGCCACCCGAAAAATATTTCACCGCAGAAACCGACAAAGAACCGACCTCGTATTTATGTGGCGAGGATATTTGCTTTAAAATCCGTCTTTTTGAGGGGGAAAAGCAAATCGACTGTCCGAAAATAATGCTGAAACGCTACGGAGACGACGGAATTGCCGAGAACGTGACATTGAGCGGAGAAGAGGCGGAATACCATACCTCAATGAATACCCCCGGTCAGGTTCGTATTTCCGTGACGGCTGACGACTTCCCGACGTGTGATTTCGGTGTTGCGGTAGAGCTTGACAAGATAAGCATAAATGAAAACGGAAATGCGGATGCGGCTTTCGGCGAAATATGCAAAGACGGTCAAATATCTGTCGAAAAGAGTGAGTTTGCGTGCGGAGACCCGGGAGATATTGTATATGACGTGAAAATTTCGTCGGGAGAGACAACGGCAACAGGCTATCTCAGACTTCCGAGAAATGCATTTCCCGGTGAGCTTCCGATAATTATCGAATACTCCGACAACGTAATAAAAACCGCACCTATTCCGAAAAAACACCGTGCAATACAGCTGTCACTGAACATAGACGGTGGCAAAAACGGAATGAGCGACGGCTATTACGAAGCGATAGGGGAGAAAGCTGAGCTTGACTTTAACGGACTGAAGAATATAATGAAGCGTGCTGTTCTTGCATTGAGATATTCGCAGAGTCTGCCCGAGTGGGACGGGAAGAATATCAAGCTTTGCGGAGAAGGAATGGGGGCTTGTCAGGCGATTTTTGTATCTGCATTCAGCGGAAATGAGTGCGAGCTTGATATAACATCACCGACGGACATAAGAGACAGTATTTTTGCACCGCATTCTCTTGCGTCAAGGATTAACGGACGTGTATCACTGACCGCGGAGCTTAAAAAGGAAGAATTTACCTATTCCGCCGCGATATACAATGCGATAAAAGCTGAAAAAGGACTTATTATAATACACTGAAAACAAAAAATGCTCCTTTGGTAAGTAGACCTACATACCTCAAAGGAGCATTTATTTTATTTGTTTTTGTTACAGCATGAGCAGTTTCCGTCACATCCGGGACATTTGCCCTTGTTTTTTACAGCGGAACGGATTGCGAAGTAAAGGCACACTCCCACTGCAAGAAGTATAAGAATATCAGCCGCCGTCACAGAATGAGTCCTCCGACCTGATATACGATGAAAGCACAGAGCCATGCTACCACACATTGCAGAACGACAACTCCGATCGTTTCAAGCCTTGTTCCAAGCTCACGTCTTATCGAAGCTACTGCCGCAACACACGGAGTATAGAGAAGCGTGAACACAAGGAAGCTTACGGAAGCAAGGGGAGTGAAGATTTCGGAGAGAACATTTCCGAGGCTTGAAAGATTGGTGCCGAGAAGAACCGCCATTGTCGAAATAACAGCTTCCTTTGCGGTAAAGCCTGTAATAAGAGATGTAGCCGCTCTCCAGTCGCCGAAGCCGAGAGGAGCAAATATGGGAGCTATAATCTTTCCGACAAGTGCAAGTAAGCTGTCCGCACTGTTGTCTACTACATTCAGGCGAGTGTCAAAGGTTCTGAGGAACCAGATGATTATCGTAGCAACAAAGATGATTCCGAAAGCACGCTGTATAAAATCCTTTGCCTTATCCCAGAGAAGAAGTGCAACACTTTTCGGGGAAGGCAGACGGTAATTCGGAAGCTCCATTACGAAAGGCACGGGATTTCCCTTGAATGCGGTATTTTTCAGGATAAGTGCGAGAACAACCGACAAAATGATTCCGATAACGTACATCGCTATCATAACAAGAGCCTTATGTTCGGGGAAGAACGCAGACGCAAACACCGCATATATCGGAATTTTTGCGGAACAGCTCATGTAAGGAGTGAGCATGATGGTCATTTTGCGGTCGCGGTCGGAGGAAACGGTTCTTGTTGCCATTATCGCAGGAACGGAACAACCGAAGCCTATGAGCATTGGTACAAAGGAGCGTCCCGAAAGTCCTATTTTTCTCAGAGCCTTATCCATTACAAACGCAACTCTTGCCATGTATCCCGTGTCCTCGAGAATTGAGAGGAAGAAGAACAGAACCACGATGAGAGGAAGAAATGTAAGCACGCTTCCGACACCTGCAAAGATTCCGTCTATCACAAGGCTATGCACTATGGGATTTATGCCGTATGTCGTAAGTGCGTTGTCAACTACATTTGTAAGCGAATCTATGCCGAGTGCGAGAAGATCTGATAAAGCCGTTCCGATAACTCCGAAGGTGAGCCAGAACACAAGGAACATTACACCGAAGAACACGGGCAAGGCAGTGTATTTCCCCGTGAGAATTTTATCTATTGCCACGCTTCGTTTATGCTCACGGCTTTCATGGGCCTTTACAACGGAGGCGGCAACAACGCTTTCTATAAAGTCGTATCTCATCGCCGCAAGAACAGCGTTTCTGTCGAGTCCTTCCTCGTTTTCCATTTCCACTATGCAATGCTCGAGAAGCTCATGCTCGTTTTTATCAAGCTCCAGCTTTTCGGCAATACCGTCGTCACCCTCGATTAGCTTTGATGTGCAGAAGCGTGCGGGAAGTCCTGCTCTGTCTGCGTGGTCGTCAATGAGGTGAACTACGGCATGAATACAACGGTGTACGGGAGAATCGGATGAGCAGAAATCCCACACCTTCGGCTTCACACGGTTTTTTGCGGTAGAAACGGCTTTATCTATAAGCTCCGATACACCGTCACCCTTTGCGGCACTTATCGGAACAACGGGAACACCGAGAAGCTCACTCATTTTTGCAATATCGACCGTTCCGCCGTTTGCATTTACCTCGTCCATCATGTTGAGGGCGATAACCATTGGAACGCAAAGCTCAAGCAGCTGTAAGGTGAGGTAAAGGTTTCTTTCTATATTGGTTGCGTCAACTATATTAATTATTCCGTCGGGCTTTTGATTTATAACAAAGTCTCGTGTGACGATTTCTTCCTGAGTATAAGGACGCAGAGAGTATATACCGGGCAAATCGACTACCTGACAGTTTTTCTGCCCTCTGACATCGCCGAATTTCTGATCGACCGTTACTCCGGGAAAGTTTCCGACGTGCTGATTTGAGCCGGTCAGAGCGTTGAACAGTGTGGTCTTACCGCAGTTCTGATTTCCTGCAAGAGCGAGTATCATACATTCTCCTCCAAATCCACGTTGATTTTTTTTGCATCCTCGAGACGAAGAGTAAGCTCATAGCCTCTTACTCTTATTTCGATGGGATCCCCGAGAGGAGCTGTTTTTTGGAGTTTTACAAGTGTTTTCGGGATAAGTCCCATATCTAAAAGACGATTTCGTAATGCACCTTCACCGAGAACGGCTGTAATGCGTGCCGACTGTCCGATTTTAAGTTTGTCGAGCGTCATATTTCCTCCGACTGATTCTGATTTAAGAACGAATTAATGTTAGCATAATCTAACCGTTTTGTCAATAGGTCTTGGAGGAATATGCAAATTTTTGCTTTAACTTGTTGCTTTTCATCGGAGAGGGTGCTATAATGTGAAAAAAGCGAGGTGACAAAAATGATTCGTTTACAGGCACACAGAGGAGCAAGCCGTACTCATCCGGAGAATACAATGGTGGCATACGAGGCGGCACTCGAACAGGGATATGAGATAATAGAGCTTGACCCTAAATTCACAAAGGACAACGTATGCGTTCTTCTACATGACCACACTGTAAATCGCACGGGAAGATATTCGGACGGAAGTGCGATTAAGCCCGACACAAGGATAGGCGACCTTACTCTTGACGAAGCTATGGAGCTTGACTTCGGTATTGCATATGACGAAAAATACAGGGGTACAAAAATTCCGCTGTTTACCGAGGTGATAGAGTTTGCAAAAGAAAACAAAGCTCATGTTAAGGTGGATAATGTGGTCGAAAGCTTTACCGAGGAGCAGAAGAACATAATCATTTCGCTAGTTCATGAATACAGTGCGGAGAAATATATTTCGTTCACCTGCAAGTCGGTGGAGTTTGCAAAAAGAATAGCTACGGAGTTTCCCGACAGCGAGATACATTATGACGGTGAAGTAAGCCGTGAAATAATGGACAGTCTCCGTGACGTTCTGAAAAACAACAAGCTTACAACATGGCTTCCGTCGGAGAAAAAGTCGTGGCTTCCGTATCCCCCTGCCGACCGTGAGACAGTGGAAATGGTTCGTGAGTACGGAGAAGTCGGAATCTGGACGGCAAGAGACGAGGAAAGCCTTAAAGTCTGCCTTGCACTTTCACCCGATGCGATAGAGGTAGACGGAATAGTTACACCCGAGATGATAAACAAATAAAAAAACAAAACCATGTGAGGTCAACAGAGAGACACACATGGTTTTATTGTTTGTTTTATTGGAAGAGAAGACAGCCTTGACGACGGAAATGCTCTATTCTTTCACGAAGTCTGTCTTCTGTGGAGTCCGTCTCTTCGGCAAGGCAGGTCAGACAGAAAAATTCGGTAGCACCACGGTTTATCATTTTCTTGTGGATACCTATTTCATCGTTTGTGAGAGTTCTGCCGCATTTTTTGCATTTGGGAACTGTATAATTAAACATCGTTTCAAAAAAGAAAGGCGAGCAATGCCCACCCTTCTGTAGTTTTCGTAAGCTTAGATCTGTTCGAGTGTACCGCGGAAAATCTTGCAGTCGTGAGCAGGAACAAATACGTCCATGTTTTCGGTAACATGACCAACCTGTTCGCCGTTTATGATTTCGCGGAAGTTGAATGCGTGCTTGGAAGCAACTGTAAGACCGAGGTCATAGAATTCAACACCTGCACCGCCGTCATGATCGTCGAAGTTGAAGAATGCGAGAGCGTATTCGTTACCTGCGAGGTGCTTGAAGAATACGGGTCTGTTTCCGCCGCGAACCATGAACGGAGGACGAGCTTCTTCATCCTGGTTGATAGCAAGGAGTTCCTTGTTCTTGAGGAGGTTGAGGTTGAATTCGTCAATCTTGGAGAGGTCGCCGCCAATCATAAGAGGAGACTGGAAGAGACACCAGAGAGCGAAGTGTGTACGGTATTCAACGTCTGTGCATCCGCCGTTAGCTACGTTACCCTTACCGTGCATACCGCAGATAAGCATATCGATGTCGTTGTAGCAGCCGGGACCGGAGTAAGCAAGCTTGTCAACCTGGCTCATTGCGATGTCCTTGAAGCTCTTGAAGCTGTCGTTGATGTCGCCGGTGGAGCGGTACATATGAGCACCTGTGGAACGAATCCACTTTTCTACTTCATCGGAACCCCAGTTGCAGGCAGAGAAGAGAATTTCACGTCCGCTTGCCTTAAGAGCCATACCCATTCTGTTGTAGAGGATGGGACCGTTAGCGAGCCACGGTTTGTAGCAGAAGTCGTACTTGAGGAAGTCAACATCCCATTCTGCAAATGTCTTTGCGTCTACAAATTCGTAGTCAAAGGAACCGGGATAGCCGGCACAGGTGCGAGTACCTGCACAGGAGTACATACCGAACTTGAGTCCCTTGGAGTGAACGTACTCGGCGAGAGCTTTCATTCCGGAGGGGAACTTAGCGGGATCGGCAACCATCTTACCTTCTGCATTTCTCTTGCGGAGTGCCCAGCAGTCGTCGATAACAACGTATTCGTAACCAACGTCCTTCAGACCCTTTTCAACGATAGCGTCTGCTGTGTCACGGATAACCTGCTCGTTTACGGCTTCACCGAATGTGTTCCAGGAGTTCCAACCCATAGGCGGTCTTTGAGATAACATAATTGTTCTCCTTTGTATATGTAAAAATTAAAGTTCGTTATTTAGTACAAGGCTATAATATCATTTTAAAGTGCTTTTGTCAAGTAGGTTGGGAAAATTGATAAAAATAATATGGGTTAAAAAATACCTGCGGAATCGGACAAAAAATGACTTTGCACGCACATCCCATTTGTGCAATATCATACCGATTTTTTAAAGCTCTATCTCCATTCCGTCTGTTGCGAGAGTGACGTTAAGAGTCTTTATGCGGTTCAGCATATCGTAAAGACCTGCCATACGACTCTTGGAATAGTGATTTATGACAAATCTTTTTGAGTCGCATTTTCTGATTACTCTTTCAAGCACTTCGGACGGGAAATGGGCGTTTTCGCATATAACGAGGTCACAGCTTGTAGCAGCTTCAAACGGGAAGTCGTTTTCGGGTTCGGTAGAAAGGTCACCCGAGAAAAGCACCCTCTTTCCCTCCGCTTCAATGAGATAAGCATAGGAGGTAATGCAGTGGCGTGTTCTGTAGGCTGTCACCTTTAATATGCCGTCGTCGTACATTACACCCTCAAGGCATTCATATAGGTCAATTCCGTCTCTTATGGAGCATTCGGAGGGAGAGAGCCAAACACCGTCTCTTATCGCCTGATTGCACGTTCCGAACCAGTATTTCATTGCGTTAATTCCTTCCTTGTCCGGAAAGAAAACCTTCAGCTTTACGTTTTTGAAATACCAGTTGCAAAGGTCGATAAACTGTAATGCACCGTGAGTGTGGTCTCCGTGCATATGAGTGAAAAAGATGGCTCTTACGGATTCGGGCGGAATACGCTTTGTAACAAGGTCTTCCATTGCTCCGCTTGTTCCCATGTCGATATAGTAGCGTGCGGCATTTTCTCCGCTTCCCACTGTTATCATAGTGCAGGAACAGCGTCTGTTAGGTTCGGGTACGCCGTGGCTTGTTCCGATAAACGATAGCTTCATAACTCGTTTCCTTTCTGCAAAAAAAGTATTCTTTCGACAATTATAGCACAAAAACATATAAATATACATCAAAAGAATAAAAATATTAGGATAAAATTTTTAATCATATGGAATTTTTAATAAATATATGGTATAATCCATTTGAAAAAATAAATATATAAAGGAGATTTGATATGCCTTTAAACATACCCTGTTATCATCAGACAACAGAGACTCTGCACATCGGATGTGAAAAGCCTCACGCTTATTTCATTCCGTTCCCCTGCGAATGTGCGGCTAAAAACGAAGAAAGAGGACAGAGTGCTTTCTTTAAGTCTCTCTGCGGCGAATGGAACTTCAAGTTCTTCAAGTCCGTAAATGAAGTTGCAGACCTTTCCACCGAGGGTAGCGATAAGATTGCGGTTCCCATGAACTGGCAGATGGCTCTCGATCGCGGCTACGATGTTCCGAACTATACAAACGCAAACTATCCCTTCCCCTATGATCCGCCGTATGTTCCCGATGAGAATCCGTGCGGACTTTACTCCCGTGAATTTACACTTCCCACTACAGCAAACGGCAAGAAGATATACCTCAACTTCGAGGGTGTAGACTCGGCTTTCTATGTATGGGTAAATGAAGAATTCGTTGCATACAGCCAGGTAAGCCACATGACCAGCGAAATAGATATTACAGACAAGGTTCATGCAGGCTCAAACAGCTTAAAGGTGCTTGTTGTAAAATGGTCGGACGGTTCTTACCTCGAAGACCAGGATATGTGGCGTATGTCGGGTATCTTCCGTGAAGTTTACCTCCTTTTCAGAGACGAAACCCATGTAAACGATATTTTTGTTCACTGCGAGCTTGACGACAACTTCAAGAATGCCGATTTCACCGCAGATATTACAGCAAACGGCAAGACAGATGTTGAATGGAAGCTTGAATGCCCCTGCGGTAAGGTAATATCCGAGGGCAAGTGCGAGGTTGACGGAGAGGGCAAGATAGTTATCCCCACCATTGAAAACGCAAAGCTTTGGTCTGACGAAGACCCCAATCTTTATAACCTTGTTCTCCACAGCGGAAGCGAATACATCGTTCTCCCGATAGGTGCAAGACGTGTTGAAATTAAGGACTCCTGCATACTTATCAACGGCAAAAAGGTTAAGTGTAAGGGTGTAAACCGTCACGACAGCCACCACCTCCTCGGTCACGCAACTCCTCTTGAGCATATGGTTCGTGATATTATGATAATGAAGGCTCACAACGTAAACATGGTTCGTACCTCTCATTATCCGAACGACCCGAGATTTACCGCACTCTGCGATAAGTACGGTCTCTATGTATGCGATGAAACAGACATCGAAACACATGGTGCAAGACCCTGGAACGACCTCTCCAACAACCCCGCATGGGAAAACGAATACGTTGACAGAGCGGAAAGAATGGTTGAAAGAGACAAGAACCACCCCTGCGTTATCTTCTGGTCACTCGGTAACGAATCCAGCTGGGGTTGCTGTCACAAGGCTATGTACAAGTGGATAAAGTCCCGTGATACCTCCAGAATCGTTCACTACGAGGGTGCTCATTCAGGCTACAACGACGGTGCATACCTCAGAGATATAACAGATATTGAAAGCAGAATGTACGCTTCTCCCGAATGGTGTGACGAATACTGTGCAAATGCCGAAAAGGACGAGCCTCTCTTCCTCTGCGAATACAGCCACTCCATGGGTAACGGCCCCGGAGACTTCGCTGATTACTGGGAAATCATCGAAAAGCACGACAAATTCTTCGGAGGCTGTGTTTGGGAATTCACCGACCACTCCGTTGCTATAAACGACAGATATTCAAACCCCGACTTCACATACGGCGGTGACTTCAACGACCATCCCAATGACGGAAACTTCTGCGTAGACGGTCTTGTTTACCCCGACAGAAGAATTCACACCGGTCTTGAAGAGCTTAAGCAGGTTATAATGCCCGTATTCGTTGACGAAGTAAAGCCGGGTACAGTAAAGATAAAATCTCGTCGCTTCTTCACCTGCCTCTGCGATATTTCCATGGCATGGACAGTTAAGGTTGACGGCAAGCCCGTTATGTCCGGAGTTAAGCCGAGTCTTGAAATCGCTCCCGAATCAGAGGCTGTTATCACACTCTTTGACGAAAACGAGCTTCCCACACACGGTATCGTAACTCTCGACCTCTCCTTCAGACAGAACAAGCCTACAGCATGGGCAGAAGCAGGCTACGAGGTAGGATTTAAGCAGTTCGTATATGATAAGTCCGAAAAACATCCTGCCGCTCCCGCTATTTATCCCGTACAGCTTGAAGAAAACAGAGAAAGCTACACTATCACAGTCGGCGAAAGCGTTTATACAATAAGCAAGTTCTCCGGTATGATAAGCGACATATGCGACAACGGTGAGCATCTTATTACAGAGCCTATCGTTCCTCAGATTTGGAGAGCTCCTACAGACAACGACAGAAACGTACAGTGGGATTGGAGAAATTCTGGATTCCACGCAGCAAAGGTAAAGTGCTACTCCACGGAAGTAGTAAAGGCTGACGAAAACGAAGCTGTTATTCTCGCAAAGATAAGCCTCGGTGCAGCTCCGAACGAAATAATCCTCCGTGCAGACTTCACATACACAGTTAAGTACGGCATGGGTATTAAGATAGGCTGCGATGTTAAGTGGAATGTTGAAAAGAAGCATTATCCTCGTTTCGGTATGAGACTTACAATGCCCGAGGGTTCAGAGCAGATGAGCTACTTCGGATACGGTCCCAACGAAAGCTATTCCGACAAGAGACTTGCTTCAAAGCTCGGCGAATATAAGTCCACGGTTACCGAAAACTACGAACCCTATGTATTCCCGCAGGAAAACTCCTCTCACTGGGGATGCAGATGGGCTGACGTTCATACTGTTGCAGGACACGGCTTCCTCTTTACATCCTGCGAACCGTTCTCGTTCAATGCAAGCCACTTCACTCCCGAACAGCTTACAAGAACACGTCACCACTATGAGCTTAAGAGAAATCCCGAGACTACCGTTATCCTCGACATGAGAATGGACGGTATCGGTTCTAACTCCTGCGGTCCGGAACCTGCACCCAAGTACCGTTTCGCAGACAAGGAATTCTCCTCCTCAGTTACAATTAAGCCGATATTCGAGTCTCAGGTTAACCCCTACAGAGAAACAAGAATCGAATATTGATTACGGTAAAATAACCGAATAACAAAAGTCATACCTTTGAGTTAATGCTCTCGGGTATGACTTTTTTGTTAGATTATTTCAGTGTCGCATCTTGTGGATTCAAGACCGTCTGCATGAGCGTAAAGTCTTGTTGTGCCGCTGTGTTTGATTCTTACGGCAACGGAGATTTTTCCCGCAAACATACGTCTTATGTTGGAGCGTACAGGCTCATGGTCGAATACGGCGGAACCCGTGCCTACTATCTCTCCAAAGCTGTTTACTTCAAAGCGTACTGTCGGGTCTGCGTTCGGAACATAAAGTCCGTCACTGTCAATGGTGTAGCAGGTGAATATTGCCGTGTCACCTACTTTAGCATCGGGAGTTTCGCAGTCAATCTTTAGTGCTACAGGCTTACCCGTAGTCTTGTGACCGTCACGACAGCATTCGATTCCGTTTTTGTAGCCTATGACCTCTATCTCGCCCGGGTGATATTCGACTTCCCATGCGGCATGGTCGTAAGGTTTAAGCTCGACCTTTCCCTGACTTTTTCCGTCAACAAAAAGCTCGGCAGAATCGCAGTTTGTGTATGCCCATACTTTAAGCACCTCTCCCTCGTGTCCGGGATGATTCCAGTGAGGAATGAGATGTATCATCGGCTCGCTTGTCCAAAGTGCCTTATTGTGCCAGAATGCGTCCTTTTTGAGCAGGAACATATCAATAGCACCTGAGCATGAGGAAAGACGCGGCCAGTTTGTTTCACCTCTGTGGTCGAAGCTTATCCACTGGTACGAACCCATTACCCATTCACGTTCGGCAATGAATTTCCATGTGCGTTCACGACCTCTGAACCAGTCGCTGGAGTCTCTGTCGTAGCAATGAGTAAGTCCCATCTGCGGGAAATCATCGTAATACCAGCCTCTTGTGGTCGAGGTTGCACAGCATTCGGTAGAAACAATAGCTCTGTCGGGGAATTTTGCGTGAACCGCATCGTATGAGTCGAGACCGTAGTTTATTCCGACAATGTCGAGGTTTTCATATACCGTGGAGTTGTCGGGACGGTCACAGGCGGCGGTTACGGGACGTGTGGAATCAAGCTGACGGGTTCTTGCAAGGAGGGATTCGAGAATGCGTCTTCCTCTTTCTTCGGCGAAAAGCATTTCCTCGTTTCCTATGCACCAGAAGAATACGGACGGACGGTTACGGTCTCTCTTAATGAGCATTTCCAGCTGTTCCATACCTTCTTTTGATGATGTGAACCAGCGTATTTCATCGAGAACTATGAAGCCGCCGTCGTCCAGTGCGTCCATCAATGCTTCAGCCTGCGGATAGTGGCTTGTTCTGTAGCCGTTTGCCCCCATGTCGGAGAGCATTTTTACCTTGTATCTGAAAATGTTATCGGGAACGGCTTTTCCGACAAGTCCGCAGTCGTAGTGTCCGCAGACTCCGCATATTTTCTCGTGACGACCGTTGACGAAAAGTCCGTGATTCGGGTCACATACTACTTCTCTGTAGCCGTAGCGGTCGGTAACGCTGTCAATTTCTTCACCGCCGACTGTAACTGTTGTCACGGCAGTGTACATATGTCCGTCTCGAACCTGCCAAAGAATCGGGTCGATTACGACGTTTCCGTAGTCTACCGTGGTGTCGCATCTCGGTGCAAGAGTTGCTTCACATGAGCATTCGCCTGCTTTTACTCCGTTTTCGTCAACGAAATATGTTTTGATTACGGCGTTTGCTTCGGCTGATGTGGTGTTTTTCACGGTAACGGAAACATCGGTACGCCATTCATGCTCACTCTGCTTTTGCGGCTTGATGTAAACTCCCCAAAGGTCTACGCATATGGGATTTGTCTTCACGAGCCATACATGACGGTAGATTCCCGCACCCTCATACCACCAGCTTTCATGGTGACTTGAGTCTATGTATACGGCGATTATGTTGTCCTTGTCGAAGAAAACGAAATCCGTTACGTCAACCTCGAATGAAGTGTAGCCGCTGAAATTGTGGTATAACGGACAGCCGTTTACATATATGGCAGACTGACCGCTTACTCCCTCGAAGTAAAGAGTGATTCGTTTGTCTTTGTCCTCGGGGGAGAGTCTGAAATGCTTGCGGTACCATGCGTTATCGTATTTGACGTAGCCGAGAGCATTGTTTTCGTTTTTGTCAAAGCTTTCCTCGAGAGCATAGTCGTGCGGAAGTGATACCCATCTCCAGTGGTCGGAGTTGTATTCCACGTTCTGTCTGGAGTCGTCGGGGTTGTCGTTGTAGTCGTAGGATGCCGCACCCCATCTTTCACGGACTGTTTTCGCACCCGTGTATATGGGACCTTTGACTATGGGACGAGTGCGGACTATATCTCCCTTGTGAAAGAGCCATCCGCCGTCAAGACTTATCTTCTGTCTCATGCCTTTTACCTCCGTTTTTGTCGGATAGATTTATTTGAGGACTTCTTTTACCGCTTTTCCTATAGCCTGAGCCATGCGGAAGAAGCCAAGGTCGTTCGGGTGGCAGTCATCAACGGTACAGCTGTCACTAAGCTCTCCGTCGAATATTGTCGCACCATCTACAAAGTATACGTTTCGGTCTCCGTTTGCAAGAGCCTTTTTATAGCTGTTTACAACGACTTCACGGCGAAGTACATCGTATTCAATGTCGGGATGATAGTCGGGACGGGAGACGAATATAATCGGTGTGTCGGGATGAGCGGCACGGAAAACTTCGTAAAGCGGATAATGTGTCGCTTCAAGATCCTCGGGGGTCTGTGCGTTGTGGTCGTAGTCGTAAACGAAAACAGACGGGTCAAGAGATGCAAGATACTTTGCGATAGCAGGCTCTGCATGACAGCTTCCGGAGAAACCGAGGTTTATAAAGTCGCAGGAAAGCATTCTCGAAATCATTGACTGATAAGCGTTTCCGGGACGTGAAGCACAACCGCCCTGGGTTATGGATGAGCCGTAGTAGAGTACGGGCTGAGTATATTTGTAATCCTCGGGTTCGCATATTTCGGAGGAAGCGGAAAGACCGATGTAAACCTCCTCAACAGGGTCGTAAAGGGGCATATTTATCGTGTAGGTGTGCATTTTTCCGTCCGTGTTTTTCCATGAAACATAGCCGTGATTGCGATTGCCCGGAACGAACGAGTTTACGTAGCGTTCCTTACCGTCTATCGTAACGTAAAGGTCAAATCCGGACTGACCGAGCATGGTGATGTGTGCCATGGGGGTATTGTCGGGCATTACCGCACGGATTGCGATGTAGGGGGAGTTTGTCGCAAATCTGATACGACCGCCGGCTGTGTTTGTGTTGAGCCATTCTACCGACTTCGATACTTCCTTTGCTTTGTCGGCAGGCATACGGAGGAAGTTTTTGCCATGCTCAACTATTGCGATACCGTGTATTTTAATCGGTGCGTCCTTTGAGTCGAGCCAAACAATATCCTTCATCGGGAGGTCTGAGCTTACGGCGAGATTCTTGTCTATTTCTTCGATTTTCATTTGTGGTACTCCTTTTTTCGATTAAATATCTGTTAAGGTTAATATACCACAAAAACGCATAATAATCAACAGCAAAATAAGATAAAATTGCTGAAATGCTTTATCCGAGGGCAACATCGAGAGCCATCATCAAGGTGAATCCCACTGCGAAGAAGATGTTTCCTATATCCGAATGCTCTCCCTGCGACATTTCGGGGATAAGCTCCTCCACCACAACGTAAATCATAGCGCCTGCCGCGAAGCTGAGAAGATAGGGAAGTGCGGAGGTTATAAAGCCGTATATCATGACTGTGAGGAACGCAAATACAGGTTCAACCGCACCCGACAGGACTCCGTATGCAAAGGCTTTCTTTTTCGCCATACCTCCGCTTCCGAGTGGCATTGAAATTATAGCACCCTCGGGGAAATTCTGGATTGCAATTCCGAGAGACAACGCTACCGCACCTGCCATGCTTATACTTCCGTCTCCTGCGATAAGTCCTGCGTAAACCACACCGACAGCCATTCCTTCGGGTATATTGTGGAGAGTGACCGCAAGAACCATCATTGTTGAACGTGCGAGAGTGCTTTTTACTCCCTCTGCGGATGTGCTTCCTGCGTGCAGATGCGGGATTATCTTGTCGAGGGCGAAAAGGAACAGTATTCCTATCCAAAATCCGACAAAGGACGGAAGAAACGACAGTCTGCCCATCCACTGTGACTGCTCTATAGACGGAAGAATCAGACTCCATATAGAAGCCGCAACCATAACTCCTGCCGCAAATCCGATAAGAATACGCTGTATTTTCTCACTCATCCCTCGTCGCATGAAAAATACGCAGGCAGAGCCGAGAGATGTTCCCAAAAACGGTATTAAAATTCCTATGATAACTTCCATTTGTGACCGCCTGAAAATAAACTTTGTTTAATAATATTATATCCGATTGAGGCGGAAATGTTCCACTCCAAGGAGACTGTATATAGTTCCGTTTGGGCAAAGAAAAACACACCCGATATTTGAAACTCCCCCAAAAGTCAGACAAAAATCTAACGAATGGAGGAGTTTCACGAGTGTGTCTTTTTATATTAAGCTTTATCAGTCCTCAAAGAAGTTTTCGTTTGTCTTGTTGAGGGTCTTGTTTACAGCCTTTGTAATCTTTGCGAGAGTGGAGGAAAGGTTTTCTGTACCGCCGGTAGCCGCAGAGATAATGGTGGAACGAATCGGAATTGTAGAGAAGTGGAGGTTATAGGAGAGGTTGTCGAATACGAGCTTGAGCATACGAACTGTATCGGGGTCTCTTGCAACCTTACCGGAGAGAGTACCGTTTACATAAGCGTCAACAACTGTATCGTGAGAAGCAGCTGCGAGAACATCGAGAACGTGTACGCTCTTTTCGGGAGTCTGTACGGATGCGGGAACCATCTGCATGAAGGTGTTTACCATGATGGAGTAGTATCTGTCCTGATTTTCATCGTACTTCGGAGGGGGAAGAATACCGAAGTCTGCGTCCATTTCACGAAGAACTCTTGTCCATGCCATACATTCGGAGTAGAAGATGACTCTGCCTTCTGCGAAAAGCTCTTCCTGGATTCTATCGCTCTGACCACGGAGATGAGAGCTGTGCTTAGAGGATCTTACGTCGAATGCAGTGTCTCCTTCGTAGAAGAGCTTATAAATCTTAGAGTAAACGTCGATTGTTTTTTCGCTTGTTGTACCGTCCACAAGTCTGCCGGTTTCGGGATCCTTCTGGATATATTTAAGACCTGTACCGCAGAAGAGAAGGTCGGCGGCAAGCTCGGAGTAGCAGATATAGCCGTAGTTGTCCATGTCGGTCATAACGCCGTCACCGTCTGCGTCAGATACACCCTGGGATGCGATTTCAATAAACTTATCGAGAGTCCACTTGTTATTATCAACGAGTTCGTAGGGATTTTCGAGACCGTATGCTTCAATAAGATCCTTGTTGAAGTAAAGTGTTCTGATACCGTCAAAACGAGTGGTATCGAAGTCACTTGTCGCAAAATAAAGCTTATCGTTTATTGTAAGGTCGTTTACGGAGTTCTGATCCCACCATGAGCCGGAAGTATCAAAGCCGTCTATCGTGTTGAGGTCGTATATATTTCCCTCGATAGCAAGAGCGTAGTCGTTCATAAGGGAACATAAAGCAACGTCATATTCGGTAACACCCGACTGAACAGCCTTTCTCAGTACGTCGTGAGAGCTGCTCTGCTGGGATTCGAGTACGTTTATGTTGAGGTAGTCGTTTGTACGCTGGATTCTTTCGTATATAGCGTCGTTTACGGCTTCACCTGTGATTTCCTCCGATGTTACTGTGAGGTAGGAATACCATGAAGAAGTACATCCGTTAAGAATTGTGAAGTCGTCACCGTTGTAGTCGCCCTCTTTAACTCCGTCTTTCCAGTTGTAGTTAACCTCGATACCGATAAGACCTTCCTTTGTTTCAGCCTCTCCGCTTACTTCATCGTCAGAGGATTCGGAGGTTTGTGTGTTTGCTGGAGTGTCTTTCGTTGTTGTGGTATCCTGAGCTTCGTTTTCGGAACAGCCTGTCAGAGTGAATACCTGTGAAAGGGTAACGAGCGAAAGAAGTACAGCCAGAAGCTGCTTGCCCTTGCGTGTGTTCATGGGGGATTCTCCTTTGAATAGATATGTTATAATTACATCGTGATTATACCGCACGATTATTTTTTATGTTATCTTAAAACCGAAAAATCAATGTAATATTTGTGTCATCTCGAACGAACATATGCAAGGATTTCGTTTGCACAAACTTCGCTTGCGTTGTCGGTCGATACTATAAGGTCATAGGCGGAGTCGTCTTTCGGAGTGATATGCTCATTTTGCCACATCGCCTTTCCGATTGCACGGTTTCCTCTTTCCTTTTCACGTTTTACAAGATTTTCTTCCGAGATTTTGATTCGGACGAAAACAGTGTCGCAGTCACCGAGGATTTCCTTTGATATTTCGTAAACATCCTGCGTGTCGAACAGACAGTTGTCTATGACAACATCCCGTCCCGATTTTGCGATTGCGGCGGCTGAGGTATACATTACGGTAAGAAAATCATGCTCCGCTTCGTCCTCGTTTTTGAATGGGTAGGAGTGAGGGGTCATATATCCGTCAACTATATCATAGGAAAGGTGATACAGCGGACTTTGCCACAGCTTTTGCAGATTCTTTGCAAGAGTGGATTTGCCCGAGCTTGACGGACCGTTGAGGATTATTATTGTTCCTTGTTCTTTCATGTCGGCGAAATTACATCTCCTGCGACAAACAAACTTATAATAGTAATTATATCATCATATTCATTAAAATAAATAGCCAAATAATGTACTAAACATTAATAAATTGTTAATACTAAAGAAAAAACTGCCTTTTTCAGACAGTTTTCAGTGTATTGTTTTAGGAATAATTAATAATTAGTCAGCCGTTTAAGTATCTGGTGAGGAACTCTCTTGTTCTCTGTTCCTTCGGATGGTTGAATATTTCATCGGGAGTGGAGTCTTCGAGAATGATACCGCCGTCCATGAATATAACTCTTGAGGAGACATCACGGGCAAATCCCATTTCATGAGTTACAACAATCATTGTAAGACCGCTTTTCGCAAGAGACTTCATTACTTCGAGAACCTCTCCTACCATTTCGGGGTCAAGAGCGGAGGTAGGCTCATCGAAAAGTATTATGTCGGGGTGCATGGAGAGTGAACGTGCAATAGCTACTCTCTGCTTCTGTCCACCGGAAAGCTGCTTGGGACGAGCGTTTACGAAAGCACTCATACCAACCTTGTCGAGGTATTCTTTTGCGGTTGCTTCAGCCTCGGAGCGAGATTTTTTGAGTACGGTCATCTGGGGGCATACGCAGTTTTCAAGTACGTTCATGTTGTTGAACAGATTGAACTGCTGGAATACCATTCCGACTCTTGCACGATAAGAGGTGACGTTGTTTGCCTTATCGGAAATGTCGTTTCCCTCGAATACGATTTTACCGCCACTCGGTTCTTCAAGGAGGTTTATGCAACGGAGCATTGTACTTTTACCGGAACCCGAGGAACCGATAACGCTTATAACGTCGCCTTTGTTTACGCTGAGATTTATATCTCTGAGTACGCTGTGGTCGCCGAAGCTTTTTTCGAGATGCTCAAGACGAAGTATTTCAGTCATTGGGGATTTCCTCCTTTTCGCTGATGTGGATTACCGCTTCGGAATCGGAACCTGAGCCGCAAATGGTGTAGGAATCGTCGCCGTCAAGCTTTTTCTCGACAAAACGAAGGATTCTTGTAACGGTAAAGGTGAGAATGAAGTAAAGTACGCAAATAACCGCATAGGTCTGGAAGGTCTGGAGATTGATTCTCTTTATAACGCCTGCCATGTAGTAAAGCTCGGAAACGCCGATTACGTTCAGTACGGATGTATCCTTGATGTTTATAACGAATTCGTTACTGATAGAGGGGAGAATGTTGCGGAGTACCTGCGGAAGTACGACCTTGACCATTGCCTGCCAGTGTGTCATACCTACGGAATAAGCACCCTCGAGCTGTCCCTTGT
The DNA here is from genome assembly GCA_964457685.1 of uncultured Ruminococcus sp. GTDB lineage: Bacteria > Bacillota > Clostridia > Oscillospirales > CAG-272 > UMGS1696. The sequence goes on from CAYWFS010000019.1 coordinate 23,405, forward strand.
CAACGGAGATGATACCGCCGCGGACGATTTCAGCCATGTAAGCACCGGTGTTGATCGAAACGATGAAAAGACCTGCCGGGATAAGGGGGAGAGTATTTCCGCCGTTGAGGAACGCATATCCCCAGTAGATGACCATTGCCTGAACCATCATAGGAGTTCCTCTGAATATCTCGATGTAAACGGAGATTATAATGCTTACGACCTTCTGAAGGATTCTTACTGCCGTATTTTTTGACTTGGGGGAAGTACGGATAACACCCGTCAGAAGTCCGATGAGGAATCCTGCGAGAGTACCGACAAGAGCGATGAGCATGGTATATCCCACACCCGAGAGAAGGTACTGCCAGTAATCTCTGACGATACCGATAACTTCACTGAAAAATTGCATAATTTCTTCCTTAATTAATATAGGTGATTACTTCTTGTAGATGATAACGAGGTTGGAGTTGTAGTAGCAGTCGGTAAAGTCAACCTGTTCGGCTCTTTCCGCTGTGGGGCTCATACCTGCTGCGATAGCGTCAACAGCACCGGACTGAACAGCTGCGATGAGGGAATCCCATTCGTAGGAGTAAACCTCAAGGTTCATGCCGAGAGAAGCCGCGATGTATCTTGCTATGATAACGTCGTAACCGTTTGCATAGAGAGCGGAGGAAGCGTTTGCGATCGGAACAGCACCGTTAGTATCTGTGGTCTGAGTCCAGTTGAAGGGAGCGTATGCACATTCCATAGCAACTCTGAGAGTACCGTTTGCACCGTCTGTTTCGGGAATTTCGATTGCGAGAGCGTTTGCATATTCTGTGTCGGGAGAAGTGTTCATGTCAACTACCTGACGCATAAGCTCTTCTCTTGTTTCGCGAGGAAGATTTGCGAGAATGTCGTTTACGGATTCAACAAGCTCGGAACCCTGCTGGAATGCAACTGCGATACCTGTCTGGTCGTCTGTAGCGGTGAAGCCTGTTTCGTTGTTAACGAGAGCGATGTAACCGAGAGTGTCATCCTTTGTGCATACGTCGTAAGCTGTGGGTTCCTCTGCAACGTAACCGTCGATAGCACCGGAGTTAACCGCATTGAGAAGGTCTGTGAAGTCGGGGTAGTCAACCTTTGTGATACCGTCTATCTGGTCAAGTGCTGTGAGGTGGAAGGTACCTGTCTGAGCACCGAGAGTAGCACCGGAGAGATCTGCAAGGCTTGTGGCACCGGAAATATCTGTCTTTTCTCTGGAAGAGCAGGAAGCGAATGCTGTGCAAACGGTGAGAGAAAGTATAACGGAGAGGAGAGCGGATGTGATTCTTTTCATGATGAACCTCGAATAAAAAATTAAAAATTCAAACAAAAAAGCGATCGAGACGAAGTGCCGCGAACGCTGAAAATACTAAAAAATATTCAGACACAAGCGATATAGCACTCCGCATTGTAAATGCGACAGCCGCAGGGATGTTTTCCGTGCGTCCAGCGGGAATACGTCTCAAACCGTACTCGGGCTTCGGCGACCCAGCCTTTCGTTCTCAGTCAAAGATGATTGAGCATCTCGTGAGAATTACTCTTCGTGCGTCGCGCCTCTATAATCTTGATTTGCTTTCTTGAAGTGGCTCTATTATAGCACTCCCCGAAATCAAATGTCAAGGGCTTTTTTTGAGAAAACGGCTGAAACGGGAAAACTTTGGCAGTATTGCACCGAAAAAAGCGAATAAAAAATCGGTTATATGGGGAGTTTTATTCGTGTTTTTTCGCTCTCATTTGGTTGTGGTGTTGCAAACATCGGAGTTTTATAGTATAATTTAGCTATATTTTTTAAAAGCGATAATGGAGTAAAATGGAAAACAGCGAAGTACTTGCGTACCGAAAAAAGGTCGAAGAAAGCATACAGAAGAAATTTCATCCGTCTCTCATGAGTCCTTTTACAAAGGCTTTAAAGGAGTACGAGATGCTGAAAGACGGGGATCGTGTTGCCGTTTGTATATCGGGAGGAAAGGACTCGATGCTTATGGCAATGCTGTTTCGTGAGCTTCTCAGATACAGTAAGGTAAAGTTTGAAGCGGAATATCTTATGATGGATCCCGGCTATAACGAGGCAAACAGACAAAAAATAATCGAAAACTCGGAGCTTCTCGGGGTTCCGATAAAAATATTCGACGCACATATTTTCAACTCGGTCAAAAATGTGGATAAAAACCCGTGCTACCTATGTGCGAGAATGAGACGAGGCTACCTTTATACCTTTGCACGAGAGCTTGGTTGCAACAAAATTGCTCTCGGTCACCACTACGATGATGTAATAGAGACGCTTCTCATGGGAATTCTGCACAGCGGTCAGATACAGGGAATGATGCCCAAGCTTCACAGCACAAACTACGGCGGAATGGAGCTTATCCGTCCTTTATACCTCATAAGGGAAGAAGACATCATTGCGTGGCGTGATTATAACGGACTTTCTTTTCTCCGATGTGCGTGCAGATTCACGGAGGAGCTTGAAAACGAGGACGGCACATCGAAAAGACAGGAGACAAAGGAGCTTATCCGCAGTTTGAAAAAGACGAGCAATCCCGATGTTGACAAGTGCATATTCCGTGCGATGGGAAACGTACATCTTGATACGATGATAGGCTATAAAACTGGCGGGGAAAGACATTCGTTCCTCGAAAGCTATAATAAAGCCGATAACGAATGATTCTTTTGACATATTAATGAAGCTTTTTTTGTTTTCGCAAACAATGCATAATAACGCATAATCATACACGCTAAAAAACAATTGTGGCTCAAAAATGCACGTTTAATAAAATGAATATTCATGTATAATGGTGCTGATTACCAAGATACCGTCATAACGCACAAAAAGTATCACGCTATGATAAATAATAACGGCAAAACCATACCTTGACATTTGAGTGTATTTTTATTACAATATGGAAAAGGAAATTTCAATATAAATTACCTTTTAAAAGCTTAAAGAAAAGGTGGAAAAAACAATGAAGACAAAAACCAAAATGGCAGCAATGATGCTTTCTGTAGCCCTCGGTGCTTCTTCGCTTCTATCCTGTGGACAGACAGCTTACACCGAAAGCAATACAGAATATTTCATCGGTGCAACAGGTCCGCTAACCGGAGATAATTCGGCTTACGGTGAATCCGTAAAGAACGGTGCAGAGCTTGCGATAGATGAAATTAATGCTCAGGGCGGACTAAACGGTGTTTTATTCCACTTTGAAATGATAGATGATGTGGCGGCGGCAGATAAAGCGGCTACAGGCTACACAACTCTTTACGAAAAAGGTATGCAGATTTCTATCGGAAGCGTTACCTCCGGCTCGTGTGCATCCTTTGCGGCATCTGCGGCAGAAGATAAGGTGACATTTATTACTCCCTCCGCTTCCGCAGCCGATGTTATCGCAACAAGTGAGTATGCATTCCGTGTATGCTTCGGTGATCCCCAGCAGGGTTCGATTGCGGCTGACACACTTGCGGAATCCTACAGCAAAATCGGTGTTATCTACGACACAAGCGATACATATTCCTCCGGTATTTACGGTGCTTTTGAAGATGAAATGACAGCTCTCGGAAAGACAGCAGGTACCGACTACGTTGTATATACCTTCAATAAGGAAAACAACAAGGACTTCTCAACACAGGTAGACGGACTCAGCTCAGAGGAATGCGATGTTATATTCCTTCCCATTTACTACACGGAAGCAGGACTTATCGCAAAGAGAGCAGCTTCTGCCGGCTATAATGTTCCGATATTCGGCTGTGACGGTCTCGATGGTATCGCAGATCAGATCGACAGCTCGGTTACGGCAGCTATAAGCTATATCACACCCTTTGACGTAAACAGCACTGACCCCGATGTTGCGGCATTTGTTGAAGCATATGAAGCAAAATATTCTTCCACACCCGACCAGTTTGCGGCTGACAGCTATGATGCTGTTATGATAATTTACGAAGCAATGAAGACAGGCGGAGTAAACGATGTTACAATTGCTCCCGATGCACTTTCCGATATAGTACAGCCCATTCTTACAGGCGGCTCGTTCACATATTCCGGTGTTACCGGTAAGAACATGACATGGACAACAGAGGGTTCGTGCCAGAAGGACGCAAATATCGTAAACGTAGTAAGATAAAAAATCAAAACAGAATAATTTAAAAGCGGCGATACCAAGGCTCATCCAATGCGGACTTGAGACCTTGGTATCATTGCTATTGCCTGAAAATTTCTTAGGAGAGAAAAAATGATAAATACACTCATAAACGGGCTTTGTCTCGGAGGTATCTTTGCACTTATCGCACTGGGATATACCATGGTGTACGGTATCGCAAAGATGCTGAATTTCGCACACGGCGATATAATAATGGTAGGTGCATATACGATACTTACAACTCTGTCTCTTTCGGGACTTACAGTTCCTGCTCTTATCGTTGCCGTTCTTGTCTGCACTTTTCTCGGAATAGCCATAGAAAAGATAGCATATAAGCCGCTGAGAGGTGCATCTCCTCTTGCAGTGCTTATTACGGCTATCGGAGTCAGCTATTTTCTGCAAAGTATAGCACAGCTCGTTTACGGAACAAAATCACGTTCTATCTCCATCGGAAACTTCGGAACCGTTGAGATACTCGGAAACTCCATCAGCGTTTCCTCTCTTATCACCCTCGGGCTTTGTGTTGTAATAATGGTAGGACTTACACTTTTTATCAACAAAACAAAGATAGGCTGTGCTATGCTTGCGGTGTCTGAGGACAGAGGTGCGGCACAGCTCATGGGAATAAACGTAAACGGAATTATTTCTCTTACATTTGCGGTAGGCTCGGCTCTTGCGGCATTTGCAAGTATGTGCTACCTCATGCAGATTCCCAGTGTAACCCCCACACTCGGTTCAATGCCCGGTATAAAAGCGTTCACTGCGGCTGTAATCGGCGGTATCGGCTCGATTCCCGGTGCTATGATAGGCGGCATTCTTCTCGGAGTTATCGAAAAGCTTGCCCTCAGCGTTCCCGCTCTTGCACCGTATACAACCGCAATCGAGTTCGGACTGCTTGTCGTGATACTCCTCGTTAAGCCTACGGGACTCCTCGGTAAGAAGACAAGAGAGAAGGTATAAGCCATGAAACAAAGATTTAAGCTGAAATATATCATAAATTACATTATTGTCCTTGCACTGTTTGTTCCGACGGCGATAATCGGTCTGACGGGCAGTGTAAAGGGTTCTTCCGCACTTCTTCTCACTCAGATAGCCTACAGTATGATACTCGCCGTTTCCCTCAACCTCGTTGTCGGTTTTCTCGGAGAGCTTAGTCTCGGTCATGCAGGCTTTATGTGCGTCGGTGCATACATCGGTTGCTTCTGTGCAAATTATCTCCACGAAGTTATTCCGTCAAAGCTGGTTGTTCTTATCGTTTCCATGCTTATCGGAGGAGTTGCTGCCGCTGTGTTCGGACTTCTCATCGGACTTCCGTGTCTCAGACTTAAAGGAGACTACCTTGCGATAGTTACTCTTGCGTTCGGTGAAATAGTCCGCACGGTTTTCATGAATCAGGAGATATTCGGAGGAGCTTTAGGTCTCACCACAAAAAAATACGGTAAACTCCTTTATATCGTTGCGTTCATTGTGGTTATGCTGACTGTTTTCGTAACCCAGAACCTCATGCGAAGCAAGCATGGCCGTGCGATACAAGCTATTCGAGACAATGAAATAGCGGCTCGTGCGATGGGTGTAAACGTAACCTACTATAAGCTTGTTGTGTTCGTTATTTCCGCGTTCTTCGCAGGAGTTGCGGGAGTTATCTACGGTCACAACACTACTCCCGTTGACTACGGCTTCTTCTCATTCAACTACTCTATCGAGATTCTTGTAATGGTCGTGCTTGGCGGTATGGGAAACATAAGCGGCTCTCTTATTGCTTCTGCCGTTCTCACATTTATCAACGTAAAGCTCCAAACACAGCTGTCGGGCGACCTTGCGGCACTCAAGCAGCTTATATATGCCCTTATTCTTATCGTGATGGTAATGTGGAACAATGCTCCCGCACTCGGTACTTTGCGTGAAAAAATCAATCTCCACCGCTTTGCCGAGTTTATAAAGAGCAAGCTCATAAGAAAGCGTGACGATGAGGGAGGAGCAGAACCCCCGACAAATGTTGCATGGGATAAAGTGCCGACAAAAATCCCCATGGACGCTATTCTTTCAACGGATATAGTTCCCGATAATACATATGAACCCGATTCACCCGATAAGGAGGCAAAGAGATGAGCGAATACATTCTCGAAACAAAAAATCTCGGAATATCCTTCGGCGGATTGAAGGCTGTTCAAAATGTTAATCTGAAAATAAAAAAGAATCAGCTCTACGGTCTTATAGGTCCGAACGGTGCGGGAAAGACTACTGTATTCAATATGCTTACGGGTGTGTACAAGCCGACAACGGGTAGCTTTACTCTTGACGGAGTTGACATAACCGGAAAAAGCTCCATAGAGATGAACAAGATGGGGATCGCAAGAACTTTCCAGAATATACGACTGTTCTCGAATATGTCGGTTATAGACAACGTGCTTGTCGGAATGGGAAATCAGTCCTCGTGCAACCTCTTCGAGAGCATATTCAGACTTCCCAAATATTATTCAACCGAAAAGGAACTCAGAGCAAAGGCAAGAGAGCTTCTCAGAGTGTTCGGTCTCGATGACGAAAGAAGAACCCTTGCGTCAAGTCTCCCATACGGTAAGCAGAGAAAGCTTGAAATTGCACGAGCATTGGCAACCAATCCCAAGCTTCTCCTTCTTGACGAACCGGCAGCAGGTATGAATCCGCAGGAGACAGCAGAGCTTACGGAGACAATACGATTCGTCAGAGATAATTTCGATATGACCGTTCTTCTTATCGAGCATGACATGAGCCTTGTTTCAACTCTTTGCGATGAGCTTACTGTTCTTAACTTCGGTAATACTCTCGCACAGGGAACGGTTGATGATGTGCTGAACGATCCCGAAGTCGTAAGAGCATACCTCGGAGAATAAGAAAGGAGACAAGAATATGGCATTACTTGAAGTCAAGGATCTTTATGTGAACTACGGTCTTATACAGGCTATAAAGGGTGTTTCGTTCGAAGTAAACGAGGGTGAGGTAGTCGCTCTTATCGGTGCGAACGGTGCAGGAAAAACAACGATAATGCACTCTGTCTGCAATCTTATCCCGAAGGCCTCCGGAAGTGTGGTGTTCGGCGGAGAAAATATCACGGGAATTGCCGCTCATAAGCTTGTTCCGATGGGCATAGCTCAGGTTCCCGAGGGAAGACGTATTTTTCAGGAGCTTACGGTTTACGAAAACCTCAAAATGGGTTCGTATACAAGACGTGACAAAAAGGAAATAAACGAAACTCTCGAAAAAATGTATGACAGCTTCCCGATACTCAAGGACAGAGCAAAGCAGATAGCAGGTACTCTTTCCGGCGGAGAACAGCAGATGCTTGCAATAAGCCGTGCGTTGATGTCACACCCCAAGCTTCTTCTCCTCGATGAACCGAGTATGGGTCTGTCTCCTCTTTACGTTAACACAATATTCGATATGATAAAGAAAGTTAACGATGAGGGAACGACGGTGCTTCTTGTTGAACAAAATGCGAAAAAAGCACTTACCATTGCCGACAGAGCATATGTACTCGAAACAGGCAAGATGGTGAAAACGGGAAGCGGTCGTGAGCTTCTCGAGGATGACAGCATAAAGCGTGCATATCTCGGCGGTTAATACAAATTATATACTCGGAAAGACCTCTTTTATAGGGGTTTTTCTCTTTTTGCATAAAAAAATAAATAAATTTTTTTAAAAAAATCCCGAATGTAACGCTATATAATGTATCTGCTTAACCGATGAAACACTATATATTGTATCACGTGAGCTTTTTTGTTGAGCTTAAAATATCATTATCAAAAAAATTAATCTACGGTGATAGAGTTAATGATATTATATAATAAAATAAATGGTATTATATAACAAACGAAGGGAGAATTTGCAGTATGATGATGCTGGAAGACAAGCTTGTATGTTTTGATTGCGAGAGCGGAGATGATATTAAAGTCAGATATCGCCTTTTCATGAGAAATGATTCTGTTGAGAATGAGGATACGGATATGTATTCTATAGAAGTTATAACAGAAGCTGACGGAGAGCAGGATATTGCATATGCCGACAGCATTTCCACGGATGCGGAGGAAGCACGTTCGATATTCGATATGCTGTGCCGTGGACGTGTTACTTCGTGTACCCTTTTCGATATACTTGAAGATATGATTGGATGACATCCTTGTCGGAAAAAGATGAATCCATACGTAATAATTGCGGAATCCTTGCTTTGAGGTTCCGCTTTTTCTTTTCACAGTTGCGTCACAATAACTCCATTCAAAAGTCGTATTAAAATTTATATAAAATACTTGACAAGTTATATAAAAAGTGAGATAATATATGTGTGAAAGGAGGAGACGTAAATGAAAAAAAGCCTGTACAGTCTCATGCTGTCCGAGGAGGTAATGCGTGAGATAGATACTCTTGCTCATAAGGTGGGAACAAACCGCTCCAATCTTGTGAACATGATACTTGCCGAAAAGGTGGGAATGCGAACTCACGAGCAGCACATAAACGATATTTTTTCGGGGATGGAGCAGCTGTTTGCATCATCGCATGACCTTGTGTTTCTGTTTGCACCGAACACCCCGAGAGTTACCGTCCGCTCCAATCTGAATTACAAATATCACCCCGGAGTCAGGTATGAGGTGGAGCTTATAAACGGATTTGTCCGAGGGAAACCGATCGGTGAGCTTACGGTACTGCTCAGGACACAATACCGACCGCTTCATGAACTTATGGCGGAATTTTTCTCCTGTCTTTGCGGAATCGAAAAAAAGCTTCTGCCGTTTGATATAGCATATTCTTACGCTAACGGGAAATTCACACGAACGATAGCATACCCCATGAAAAAAATCGGAGAGGGATATACTATAGATACGGATGAGCTTTCCCGTGCGATAAAGGATTATGTTTGCATAGTTGATAAAATGATGAAAGCGTGCGTAGAGGGAGCTTCTGCCGCACAGCTTGAAGAAATGTACACCGAAGACTTAAAAAAGCGTGAAGTAATACTTTAAGATACATTCGTCTGATATTTACGGAAAGGATGATGATATATGAACGCTGAAAAATTTACTCAGAAAACAATAGAAATAATAAATAACTCGCAGAATATAGCAAGAGAAAACCAGAATCAGACCTTAGCCCCCGAGCATATGCTATATGCACTTCTGACTCTTGACGGCGGTCTTGTCCGTACTCTTATTTCGAGAATAGGTCAGAAAAACGGCTACAGCGATATTGTCTCCATGATGACTTCCGATACAAGAGAGGCGGTAGAACGTCTGCCTAAGGTAAGCGGAGGTAACGGAGAGCTTTATTCCTCGGGAGAGGTGTCGTCCGTACTCAGATTTGCCGAAAAAGCGGCGGAGGGAATGAAAGACCGCTACATTTCCGTTGAACATATTATGCTGGGTCTTCTTGAGGAGGGCGGCAGAAGCGTAAAGGATATTTGCTCAAAGTACGGCATAAACAAAAAGACCTTTACGGATGAGCTGGCTAAGGTGAAAACATCTCCCGTAACAAGCGATAACCCCGAGGATACCTATGACGCACTTGCAAAATACGGCACAGACCTTGTTGAAAGATCAAGAGAGCAAAAGCTTGACCCCGTTATCGGTCGTGACGGCGAAATCAGAAGCGTTGTCCGCATTCTTTCGAGAAAAAGCAAAAACAATCCCGTGCTTATCGGTGAACCCGGTGTCGGTAAAACGGCAATAGCGGAGGGACTTGCACAGCGTATTGTCAGAGGTGACGTGCCTGACGGACTCCGTGACAAAACTATTTTTTCGCTTGACATGGGTTCTCTCGTAGCGGGAGCAAAATACAGAGGAGAATTTGAAGAAAGACTTAAAGCTGTTCTGAACGAGATAAAGAAATCTGACGGAAAGATAATTCTTTTCATAGATGAGCTTCATACCATCGTCGGTGCAGGTAAGACGGAAGGCTCTATGGATGCCGGAAACCTGCTCAAACCTATGCTTGCACGAGGAGAGCTTCACTGTATCGGTGCGACAACCCTTGACGAATACAGAAAATATATCGAAAAGGACGCGGCACTCGAAAGACGTTTCCAGCCTGTCATGGTAGAAGAACCGACGGTTGAAGATACCATTTCCATCCTGCGTGGACTCAAAGACAGATACGAGATATTCCACGGAGTAAGAATACACGACAACGCACTTGTTTCTGCCGCTGTACTTTCCAACAGATATATAACAGACCGTTTCCTCCCCGATAAAGCGATAGACCTTGTTGACGAAGCGTGTGCTATGATAAGAACCGAGATCGACTCCATGCCGAGTGAGCTTGATGACCTCCGACGTGACATAATGCAGCTTGAAATCGAAGAAATGTCGCTGAAAAAGGAAGAAGATAAGCTATCTCTCGACAGACTTGAAAAGCTGAGAGCAGAGCTTGCGGACAAGAAAGAAAAATTCAACGAAATGAAAGCTCGTTGGGAGGAAGAAAAGGATTCCGCGGAAAACGTAAAGAAGCTCAAAGCCGATATAGAGAAAATGAGCGGCGATATAGAACAGGCACAGCTCAGAGGAGAGTACGAAAAGGCGGCGAGACTGAAATACTCCGAGCTTCCCGCACTACAGAAGAAGCTTGAAGAATCGGAGGAGATAAGCGAAAAGCAGAATCAAAATCTTCTTGTTCGTTCTACCGTGACGGAGGATGAGATAGCGGATGTGGTTGCACGCTGGACGGGAATCCCCGTGTCGAAGCTTGTCGAGGGCGAGAGGGAAAAGCTGCTCCACCTCGAAGATATACTCCATCGCCGTGTTGTCGGTCAGGACGAAGCCGTAAAGCTTGTCAGTGAAGCAATACAGCGTTCGAGAGCAGGCATTTCCGACCCGAACAGACCTATAGGAAGCTTCCTTTTCCTCGGTCCTACGGGTGTCGGCAAAACAGAGCTTGCAAAAACGCTTGCGGAGTGCCTGTTCGATGATGAGCATAACATCGTAAGAATAGATATGACGGAGTACATGGAGAAATTCAGCGTCTCCCGTCTGATAGGAGCACCTCCCGGATATGTAGGCTACGATGAGGGCGGACAGCTTACGGAAGCGGTAAGACGGCACCCATACAGCGTGGTACTGTTCGATGAGATTGAAAAAGCACACCCCGACGTGTTCAATATTCTGTTGCAGATACTCGACGACGGCAGAATCACCGACAGTCAGGGCAGAGTGGTAGACTTCAAGAACACAATAATCATACTCACCTCGAATATAGGCAGTCAGTATCTGCTTGACGGAATCACGGACGGCGGGGAGATAAGCGACAGTGCAAGAGAGGGAGTTATGGCGGAGCTTAAAGCGTCGTTCAGACCGGAGTTTCTCAACCGCCTTGACGAGACCATCATGTTCCGACCCCTTACCAAGGAAAACCTCGGCGGAATCATCGAGAACCTGCTCGGGGCATTGAGAAAGCGTCTTGCGGACAGAGGAAACGGAGGACTAAAGCTCGAGGTAACGGAAGACGCAAAGAGCGTGATAATCGAGAACGGCTACGACCCCGTGTACGGAGCAAGACCGCTCAAGAGATATTTGCAGGGTGCGGCGGAAACACTCATCGCAAAGGAGATACTTGCGGGAAACCTCGAAACGGGAGCTACAATTGTACTTGATGCACAAAACGGAGAGCTGACCTGTCACCCGATATATGAACCGATAGTTAAATAAAACCGAGAAATACCGTTTGTACAGCTGTGAACCCATGCATTTTTGGGGCAAAATCGGCGTATGAACGGTATTTTTTTGTCGTGAGACGTAGAAACCCGAAACGATAAGCAGAATAATAGTGCATAATCAACAAGGTGAGAACTGTTTTTTTTTTTTTTTTTTGCATAGTATTTTGCATAAAATTATGTTATAATTGCAATATAATGAAAAATGGTGTGCTTTGGAATTTAGGAAGAAATTTCCGTTAATTCAAAAATATAGAAGTGGTTACTCTATGCTTTTTACAGGGGAGTACGGTACACTCTGACAGCGAGGTGATGAAAGACTGAGAAAACCCTGCGAGAAGAAATAACCAAAAACTCTTATAATTATAAGGAGAAAAAAAGACAATGAAAAAACGCATTTTTAGTGCATTGCTTGCTGTGTTGATGATCTTCAGCACCCTGTCAATTAGCGTTTTTGCAGAGGAAAATGAAGTAGATACATACACAATTAGTACTGTAAAACAACTTGTTGATACAGTAACTAAATTGGGTGACAGCGACACATCAAATATTGCCTTTGTCCTTTTTGGCGATATTACATCTCTTCCCGAAGATTGGGTTGGTATAGGTACAGAAGAACATCCCTTTAGCGGTACTTTTGACGGTAACGATTACTATGTAACAGAAGAAGCCGCAAAAGCATTGTTCAACTATGTTGATACAGATAAGGCGCGTGTATACGGTTTCTACCTTGGTGAAAGACCCGAAGAACCCGAATGCGAGCATAAAAACAAGACTTACACATACAACTACAACGGTACACACAATGTAAGCTGTGAAGATTGCGGTGAGTCTTTAGAAAAAAACGTAAAATGCACATGGAAAGACGATAAGCCTTGTGAATGCGGTTCCGAATGCAAGCACCTTGACGTTACAAAGTGGACATTAAAGAACAACGGTAACAACACACACAGCTATGTTTGCAGCTGCGGTCACGTTGTTTCCACTAACAAATGCACATTCGGTCTTATCACCGGTAAGTGCATAGTTTGCGGTACAACAGCTTGCGACCACAGCAATGAAAACTACAAATACGAGTCTCTTGACGCTTTAGGTCACAGTGTTCTCTGTGGTGACTGTGGCGATACCATTACTGCTCTTGAAGCTCACACAGATATAACAGGTAAGACAGCGTGCGAGAAGTGCGGATGGAAGCTTTCTGACACAGTAGACAATATTGGCAACGCAGTAAGTGCTACTCAGCAGGCAATCTGCCACAAATTACACAGCAATGATTTGACATACGAATCAAACGGCAACAACACACACAATGTAACTTGTAACAATAGAGCACATGGTAAGTTTGAGGGAAAAAAGTGGGTTAAGACTCCCATAACATGGACAGAAGCCTGCACATTTGGCGATGACGGTAAATGCACAGGTTGTGGACAGGCAAAGTGCAACCACGAAGACAAGACTTATACTTACATCAACAACAACGACGGTACACATAAGGTAATCTGCGAAAATTGCGGCGAAGTTGCAAATGAAGCAGAAAAATGCACATATAATAACGGTACTTGCGTATGCGGTGCAAATTGCAAGCATATAGGCACTAAGGTTCACTATGTAAGCAAGGTAGAAAACGGCAAGAATGTTCACAGCCTTGTTTGCGAATGCGGATATGTTTACTACACTCAGCCCTGCAAGGCAATTTGCCACGGTGATAAGTGCATTATCTGCGGTGGTAAAGTAGATAACACTCCCGTTACTCCCGAAGAACCAGAGACGGATGAACACGAATGCAATTATACCGGAACTCTTTCCGCAACACCCTCCACACACTACGTTTACTGTGATGAATGCAATGAGGTAAAATTCATTGATGATTGTAACTTTGAAGACGAAGAGTGTGAATGCGGAAATACATTTGTAACAATACAAGTGAAATTCACTGATTTCACTACAAAAGAAGTAGTTGAAACAATCGAAATAAAGGTTAATCCTGCTGAGACTTTGTTCGAAATAAAAAGCGTTAAGGATAAAGCTCCTGCCGACTACGAAATCGTTACCACCGGTGATGTTGAAATCAAAAACGGAGTTGTTACTATTTGGATAACCAAGGTAGAAACACCCAATCCCGATGATACAACCGATGATACCAATAACAACAAGCCTACCGTTGACAAGTCCACAGCAAAGCTCAATCTTGACATTGCTTCTCTCCGCAGACAGGT
>CAYWFS010000020.1:0-36441 GCA_964457685.1 uncultured Ruminococcus sp.
TTTGTGAAGGATGACTCCGTAGAACAGTTTTACGAGGATGCGGAAACGCTGAAAAGTTGGCTTAGATAAAACAAAAATCGCTCCCACGGCTTATTGCAAGTCGAATTGAGAGCGATTTTTCATATGTATGAACACGAAAAAAGACTCTCGCTTTGATAAAAAACGAAAGTCTTTTTTGTATGGAGACGAGGGGAATCGAACCCCTGTCCGAAAACCTATCCACACAACCTTCTCCGGGTGCAGACTGCCTATTATGTTTCCCGTGTAAGACTCCGGTAGTCGGGATTCTTACATCGGTAGCCTTTTAATGCATGACGATTACAAAAGCAAAATCATCGTTCACGTTCGCCACTCAATGATGCCATGACCAAGTAGGGTCATTCCCCATAGGGACATTTCGGAGTCGTGGCATTCTCCGAACGGACAGCCGCACTTAGGCAGCGATTGCTAATTCGTTGTTAGCGTTTAATTTTAAAATGAGGATTATTAAAGAGATTCCCCATCTCTACCCGCTTATCGTACTTCAAAATCCCCGTCGAGACCATTACGTCCCCAAAGATACGGTATTTCTCCGTATCTATATTATACACTGATTTTTCGATTTATGCAAGAGGAAATTTTGATTTTTTAAATTCGTCTGTTATTTAATTATTCGCCGGTTTCATCATCGTCTGTTTCCTCGACAGCACCGACTTCTCTTACAAATTCCGCACCGGTTTCTCGCAGTATGTATGTTTTTATATGCCCTGTATCTTTTCCGACCTCGGTTTTAAAATATATTCCGCTTTTTTGCACATCTATCGACTGTATATGCTCATTCGGTGCAAGCTTATCGCTTTCGGTGAATACGACAGTCCTATCATGACCGTTACCGAGTCTGTCGAGGTCATATACCACAATTTCGCCGTTCTCTACCGAATAAAGCTCTGCGGCAGTTCCGTCCTTCAAAAGTGCGGCAGAAGTACAATTTTCAAGTACTGTACGCCGTCTTCCGTCATCCTTTAGGGTTCGCACTGACGTTGTTTCGGTTATATAATCATACACCGTATAGAAAACACGATTTTTCGCATATCCGAGGTACTTTGCACGTCCGAATTTTACGTCCGACATATCCACCTCTCCGAGAAGTGTGACTCCTCCGAGGTCATAATCACAGCGGTAGATATTGTCGTTATAGATATAGTAGAAATATCCGTTTGCAACCGTGGCTTTTCCGCAGCCGTCATCGCTTAAAAGAAGTCCGTCAAACTCGCTCACCTCAGCAAGACGTACATTTTCGCAATCGTATATGTAGGACGCTCTTGTATGATATCCCGTCATGGAATACTCCTTGCTGTCAAGATATGCAATATAAATGCAACCGTATGCAGCCTGAGTAATATAGCAAGCCCACGGAAGACGTGCGATTAACTGAAACTCATTTTCGGTTACGGAGTATCTCATAAGGTAGTTCTCGTACTCCGCATTCCACTGTCCTATTCTTTGTTTCTCCGCCTTGTATCTGCCGATATAGTAGACGAAGTTATCCCACACATATCCGCCGACAAGATTTACGTGCGTACAGACCATGGTATCGTCATTACGGCATTCATCGTCCGTACACAGTTTTATTCTCGTATAGCCGTCTGTCAAAAAATTTCCGTTCGGCTGGGTGGAATACGCAACTCCACCGCCCGACACAACAATATCCGACTCATCAAGGCTGTCGTAGTCGATATAGTAATCCTCATACGGAAGATCGATATAAAAAACTATATCTTTTAGCTCACTGTATTTACCGTATGAAAGAAGCGGCTTCATTCGTACCGTTTCTTTATCAAGAAAGATTGAAAATCCTCCGGAATATGCAACATACTCGGAATATTCTCGCCTTGACCTTTTTTCTTCAACCGTCGTCTGTTCTTCTTCCGCAAGATTTGCACACGATGTCAGAAGAAGCGACAGCATTACCAAAACAGTCAGAAATATTTCATACAAAACCTCTTTCTTTTGCCTTATATGTGGCACATATGTACAGAGTTGCTTTCCTTTCAAATACATTATAAGGCATAGAGGCTACACTTGTCAACAGCAAAATACGATTTTTTGACTATTATTTTCAGTCATCGTAGCCGTGTCTGCTTTTCACCTTTGACATTCTCTCGATTTCACGACCTGCTTCTGCTTTTGCATCGGATTCTCTCTTGTCCCAGAGCTTTTTACCCTTGCAAAGTCCTACTTCGACCTTCACATTTGAGCCTGAAAAATACATTGACAGAGGTACAAGAGTATAGCTGTCCCTTGTTGTGTAGTTGAACAGCTTCAGTATTTCTTTTTTGTGCATGAGGAGCTTTTTTTCGCGAAGAGGCTCACGGTTGAATATATTTCCCTTTTCATAAGGTGAAATGTGGATTCCTATTGCCCAAAGCTCTCCGTCTTTTACGGTACAGTATGAATCTTTAAGATTTACCTGACCTGCTCTTACACTTTTTACTTCCGTTCCGAACAAAGCAATACCCGCTTCATATGTATCCTCCACAAAATAATCGTGGCGTGCTTTTCTGTTTATTGCTATTATCTTTTTTCCGCCTTTTTCGTTTGGCATATTATTCACCTCGCAGATATATATAAGAATATGTTATCATAATTCCGCATTATTTACAAGTGTTTTTCGCCGATTCTTATTTTATGACAGAAAAAAGAATCGCCCATGAGCAAATCAAAGGACGATTCAATATTATTCTTTTTATGCTTTATCAGTCTGCGTTGTCATCGCTTTTGTCATCATTTCCCGGAAGCTCTGTATCATCGGGATTTTCTGTGTTGTCGGGTGTTTCATCGGGAAGAGACTCGACCGCTACGGTAAACTTTACTTCAAACTGCTTGTTTCCGAGTTTGAATATCATTGTGTATTCGCCGTTTTCAAGTGAAATGCTTTCAGATGGCATGAATACCATTTTATTGTCAACTGTCTTTTCGGCGGTAAAGTTGCTTGTATCAATGCTGTCCGAGCCTTTTTTCAGACTTACGATGGTAAGCTTTGCTTCGCTGAGATATGACAGGTCAAAATCCGGTGTAAGAGTTATCGTTTTGTCTGTAGCCTCTGCATTAAAGCTTGCGTCTCCGGATTCTATAATAAGCTTTATACTTCCCTGTTCCGCTACAAACTCGATATTCTTCATATAGAGGTCACTGAGCTTTACATTTTCTATCTTATTATCGCTTGTAAATCTTATAACCTTTACGTCATGTGCAAGGGTGAAGGTATATCCGTCAACGGTTACAGTACCGGAGGTAAAGCCCATTACAAATCCGTCTACAACTACGTCCGCTTTATCTGCCGTTACCGTTTCGTCACTGCCGCATCTGTAATCCTCAAAAATCTCAAGCTCACCCGAGGAAGAAAGCATTGTTTCCGTCTTGCCCGTGCTGAAATTGTAAACGAGGTATTCGGTATAAGTTTTGCCGTTTTCAAACACCTGACCGATTTTTTCGAGAATTCTTACAAATCCTGCATCAAGGTCATAGTTTCCGAGTGAACCGTCGGAGATATACAGGAATTTCAGAGTCTCCACAGCTCCGGTCTCGTTGTTAAGCACAGCGGTTACTTTTGAGCCGTCATTCACCTTAACGGTCGAGGAATATGCACCGCTTCTCATCATGAGCTTACCGCCATCATTTACGATAATAACAGAATCCTTGTCGCACACAAACTTTATTCCGTCAAGACCCGCAACCGATGATACGGCTTCACTGTCACCCTTTGTGAGCGTATAGTAATTTCTGCCCGAAAGCTCTATCTCCGTATTTTTTGCGTCTTCGATAATATATGCTATCTCGTCTATGTCACCGGAGCTTTGGACAAACTCATGCTTGCCGGAAAGAATGATTCCGTCCTCTGTTTCGGGAGAAATGAGCGTATAAATTCCTCCGCTTTCGGTGTATCTGAACACGTTTCCTGTTTTTGCTTCAGAATTATCAACGTAAATATTCTTCTCCTGACCGTCAACAAACGCTGTCATAACGTACTTGAAGCTTCCGTTTTCATATACTCTGTATGCGTCCGAAGTTGCGACAAGGTATTTTGAAGAATCGCTAACGGCAACTCCGTCCACGGCTGCAACAACTGCGTCACCATATACTACTACCGTTGCGTTTGAGCCGAGAGTAAGCTTATCACGGATAGATTTTGCACTGATTCCCGCAATTTCGTTACCGAGTGCAAAGGTATTTTCGCCTATCTTCACGCTTGTACCGCTTATTCTCTTTACGATGCCTCTGTTTATGTCAAGCACGGAGGAAATCTCAAGCTCCTTTGTTTCTTTATTGAAATAATAAAGCACATAGTCGCCGTTTTCCGCTTTTTCCTTGTTGGAGACGTTAATATCGGTGAGCTTTTCGCCTCCTGCCAAATTAACCTTATTATCGGAGTCAATATTCAGCGTATCCATCTCATATACTCTGAGTATTGCTCTTGTAGCAACCTCACTTCCGCCGTCAAACATGAGTGTTACTCTATAGAATCCGAGAAGCTTTGAAAGCTCGTTCAGGTCTGTTATCTGTTCGAGAATACCATCGTTGTCATATGCATAGAGCTTCAGCTCATTGTTGTTTGTCGCAAGCTCATCGGAATAATCGGAAACAAGAGTGTACTTATTCTCGCCGATTATCACCTTCTGCTTTTCTATTTTAATGCTGTTGTAGCTTTCGGTCTTTGTCATTTCCACTGCGGAAAGTATCTCGTACTTACTGCCGGATGTCTTGTATATAACCTTAAAGCTCATTCCGAGAATGTCGTTTTCGTCAGCGTCAATGTTCATATCGTCAAAATTCGCCGTCATGCGGAATTCTTTTGAGCCGTCGTTGCAGAGAAGCGTTACATATCCGTTCTTTATTACGGTAGAACCTTCGATAGCATAATCGTTTGTTGCAATTACGGTTGCCTCAGTCATATTGAAGCCGAATACTTCTTCGATTATTGATGTGGACTCAAAATAAGTATTTCCGTTTGAAGTGTTTCTTGCGACAATATACTCGGAGGTGAGGGCGTTGTATATCATCTGAGCTGTTTCCGCTCTTGTGAGTACATCCTCATATCCGACGTTTTCAAGCCCGCCGTCAAGTCCGAGCTTTATACCTGCGTTGATATATGACCACGGATAGCCCGAGTTCATTTTTTCGTTTTCCTGTCCCAATGCACGAACCAGCATTGCCATAGCGTCCTGCTTTGTTATTCCGCCCTTCGGTTCAAATGTTGTCGCACTTGTACCGATTATGTAGCCGGCGGAATTTGCCCATGATATTGCTCCGTTGTAGTAAGGCTCATATAGATCCTCGAATTTTGTGGTGTTTACACGTCCTGCGTCATCTCTGCCGAGCATAAGTCTGAAAAGCAATGTTGCCATCTGCTCTCTTGTTACCTTTTCATCGGGAGAGAATTCGTTCTCGGTGGTTCCTCTGATTACGCCTATATCGGAAAGTATTGATATTTCTGTTCTTACAGGGTGGTCATTTTTTACATCGTCATAATTTTTTGCAGATACTGTCGCTACTGTACTTGCAAGAATAACGGCAGCAAGTATCGGTGCGAGTATTTTCTTTGATCTGTTCATTTATAGCCTCCTGTGGTTTTACGGCCTATCTTCGCCGCAACGACATGATACCACATGAAGCCTTTTGCAGTCAATAGTTTTTCGTCATATGCAATATAATTGAAATCTTTTGAAACAGTGTTTTAATCATATTGTATAATTTACCCTTTTTATATAAATTATTCTTTCTGTAACACCCTGTTAGAAGCTCAGTTTGCATATTTAACGGAATGTATCTTCTTCACATATTCCGTAACATCCGCAAAGAAATCGAGAGGTTCTTCTCCGCCGTCCTCATAGTCGGTCATTATGACAAGTATGTACGGATGCTCATCGAATACAAGAGCCATATCATGGAACGCTCCTATATCCCAGCCGTATTTATGTGCCGCTGTTCCCTCAGCATAATGTGAGCATATCATTTCAAGGTGCTTCGACTTAGACATACACTCCTTCATATGAACGGCATATTCGCTTTCCGTTTCAAAGTATTCGTTCAGCTTTTTCATAAACGCAACGCAATCGTCTACCGAAAGATTCATAAATCCGCTTTTGACTCCGTAGACTCCGATTTCGTTCATTTGGTTATAGAAATACGAATAGCCGAACCTTTCTCTGAGCTGTGCAAATGCAACATTGTCACTGTAAAGCAAAGCGGAATCTATCAGCTCTCCCCAAGTCAGCTCAAAACCGTCCTCCTCGTCCATTATTTTTCCCGAACCCTCGGCAAGCATTGTAGCGGAGTTGTACACCCATTTTTCGCTGAGATCGTACTTTTTGTTCTCATCCGTATATATTATCTCGCCGTTTTCGTCTCTTTCGCACGTTTTCTCAAACTCCTCTATCTCGCTGAGTACTGAGTATACATACGGTGCTTTTATGAGGCTTGCGGAATATCTTACCTCCTCGGAGTTATACGTTATGCTCTCCCCCGAATCTATATCATAGTAAGCGAACGACAAAGCCGGGTAAACACGCACAAACTCGCCGCTTTCGTTTTTCGCCCATTTAAGCGGTGCTTCACTTTCAAAAAGCTTCATCAGTCCGTCCGTAAGCTCATCCGCTTCCTGTATTTCCGTGTCACCTGTCTCGATTTCAGGTGTTTCCATCTCGGCTGTAGTTTCCGTATTTTCTGTTGTTTCCGTTGTTTCTTCGAGCTGTTCCGTTACATCTGTTGTTTCGATTGAGACTTCAATCACTTCATTGTTATTGCTTTCGGCAGTCTCATCGTCCGAAATATTGCTTTCCTCGGTTATATGTTTTGCCGAAAGCTCATCCGAATTTGCTTTTTCGGTAATTTCTTCCTCGATTTTTTCACCGTTGTAAGCGTATCCCACGGAAATGGCAGACGCAAGTATCGCAAAAGCTACTGCCATTGCCGCAAGGGATGCATATATAGGTTTTTTGTCTTCCATAATCAAAAAAATATCCTGCAATATTTCATGCAGGAGTGTCCTTAATTCAAAATTCAGTCGTTGTTTCCGCTGTAGTAGATTATTTCCTGCGGATACCTCAGTCCCAGCTTTTCGTGTGCTATTTCCGCAACGTATTCATCGTCAAACGGTCTTTCAAGATCTGAACGAAGTTCTGCTATATATTCGTCCATATCGTTTATTTTATCACGAAGAGCGTCTGCCTGCACCTCAAGCTCATTACTTTTCATTCTCAGGTTCACAAAGGTAACGATAAAAAACGCAAGCAAAACAAGCACGGTCATTCTTACCACTGTATTTTTAAATAGTGATTTCATAGCTTCATTTACCACTTTCCATCGTTATATCTTTCGTCAGGGAACGGAGAGCCTTTTGATTTTTTCTCTCGCCTTGAATACGTTTCAGCTGTTCTGCGATAAGACGTGCCGCCTTTACTACCGTAACACTCAAAAGTGCGACAAAAAGCTTCCGTAAAAGCATAAGCGGTCTCACGACAATCAATTTATAGAGCCTCTTTATCACGTCCGCAAGCTTTTCCGAGACATACATAACCGCTTTCCCGACAGTAGCACGATAAACGACAAAGCCGACAGCAACGGAAAAGAGTATATAGGCTCTGAATCGCATATTCTCCCTCCAATAATCGAAGAAAGAATACACGGCTGTAAGTCCGACGGCGGATAAGGTATCGCAGATAGCGAACACAGCAAAAGAAGCTCTGCTTTTCTTAATTTTACATCTGCCGCTTTTATATGACGCTACACCGCAGATAACGTATACTATTCTAATTATATCGTATATTACGCCAAAAATCAAGCCTAAAATCACCGAATATACGATATTCTCAAGTTGATTTTCAATATAAAATTCCATTTATTTCATCAGGTGCGACCAAAAGCCTTTTTTAGCTCCGTCATCCTTATTCGAGTAATAGTAAAAGCTGTCGAACTCACCGCTCATTATTATTTTTCCGCTTTCCACCGAGAAGCTTTCTATCTTCAGCTCCTTTCCCTCGACCGCTATCATACCGAGTGAAGACAGAAGTGTTATCATCTCATCGGTAAAGCCTGCGACCTCCTCTACTCCGCTTATCTCCATACGCTTGCGTGAAAAAAGGCATACATCCTGCTCCATATATCTCACCTCAAACTCAGCTTTTGTTCGATTATATGAATAAATGCGGGAATGTATGCCCTTTACGTTATGTATTACCGTCAGTCCTCTATTATTTCGTACATTGAGGCTGCATCTGCTTTAAGTGCGTGTTCTCTGACATCCTTTACACGGAGCTTCAGTGTTCTTCCACCGTAGGATACAGCGATAATATCTCCTTCTTTCACATCATAAGAAGCCTTCGCACGCTTTCCGTTAACCTCAACGTGTTCGGTATCGCACGCTTCATTTGCTATTGTACGTCTTTTTATAATTCTCGACACTTTAAGAAATTTATCAAGTCTCACTTAATTCACCTCGTTTTTATATTCGTTTATAAACTTGTCTGTCTTTTCACCGAGCTTTTTCTCGATATCCGACCCGTTTGCAAGAACAACCGCATTAAAGATAATATCCGTAATTATATCTTCTCTTTCGTTTTCGTCACAGCTTGAAAGTCTGTCCGCAAGTAAAGAAATATCCTTTGCAGTGGTATCAAAAACAAAGCCGTCCTTTCTTGCCTTCTTTACGACCTTTGCACTTCTCATAAGTGACGGAAGCTGTTTCGGAACGGAAAGCATGGATTCACGCACGGTCTTTCGTGATTTTTCCGCTTTTTTTATCGTCTCCCAATTATCGAGGACTTCATCGGAGCCGCTGACATTTACGTTTCCGAACACATGTGGATGTCTGTCTATCATTTTTTGGCAAACATCGTTTATAACCTCGTCAATGCTGAAGCTGTCGTTTTCTTCCTCGATGCGGCTGTGAAACATAACCTGGAACATAACGTCTCCGAGTTCTTCTCTGAGGAGAGTCTTATCGGAATTATCTATTGCTTCAACTACCTCGTAGGTTTCCTCGATTATATCGTTTCTTATGGTTTCATGCGACTGCTCTCTGTCCCAGGGGCAACCCTCGTCTGAACGAAGCACCTCGGTAAGAAGTCTGAGAGAGTTAAAATCATGTTGTTTTTCTGTTTTTAGCTTAATCTTTTTTTCTTCCGTAGTCATATTTATACACCCTGTTTTTTTGATTTGATTATTTTTCTTATATCCGAAAGCTTAATTTCGCCAAGCATGAGCAATATTGAGGCATAGACAAAAGCCGCCAAAGCTACCGCAAGCACGCACGACAAATCCGCATTCACGGAAAAAAGAGTGAGCAGTTTATATCCCATTTCGGCAGTCACGGCACAAAGCACGGATGAAGCAAGCACTTTATACAGCATACCGAATTTAAGCCTTATATCAGCACACCGAAGTACAAAGACAAGATTCAGCGTTGTAGCAGCCATATAGCAGGCAAAGGTTGACAGCGGTGCCCCGTATATGCCGTAGCGTTTTATCAAAGCATATCCGAGAACAAGCTTCACCACTCCTCCGACAAGCATTGAAACGAGGGGCATTTTCTCTTTTCCGCACCCTTGAAGCACGGAATTTGTGACCGCAAGTATGCAAACAAGAAGTGATGACGGTGCAAGCAAAGTAAGGAGGTATGCAGCCATATGTGCAGACTGCTCTTTGTAAAGCAGACACAGTATCGGCTCCGAAAGCACAGCTAACCCCATGGAACACGGCAGACCGATGATAAAAGCATATTTCAGCGAGGAAAGTATTTTGTCACGGACTTTTCCCACATTGCTTGCGGCAGACGCTACCACGGGAACAAGCGAATATGCTATCGGATACACAAGCACGGGCGGAAGGTTGAACATGGGAACTGCGAGAGAGGTATAATTCCCGTACAGTGCCGCCGCTTTTTCTCCGTCCATCCCTCCATCAACAAGCAGTCTTTGTATCATTGCTGTATCGAGAGTATTTGTAAGGCTCATAACCGAAGCCGAAAGAGTTATCGGAAAGGATATTTTTACAAATCTTTTCAGTATATCCGAAGTTTTTGCCGCTGTATAATCTATCTCGGCGTTTGAAATGAGGTCTCTGTCTCGTCGCACAAATCCTGTCAGTATAAGATACAGCATTCCGAGAAAGGAGCCTGCGGTAAGTCCGAACACAGCATATGCCGCCGTAATATGTATGGCATATCCCATTTTTGTTGCGTACAATGCACACAGCACACCCACCGTAAGCTTTCCGAGAGCCTCTGTCAACTGAGATACCGCAGTCGGAGTCATATTCCCGCAGCCTTGGAAATAACCTCTGTATGCACCGGAAATACAGACAAACAGTATCGTTACGGATGCAGTCGCAACGGACACGGCAGACAGCTCGGAGCCTATAAATTCGGCAAGGTTATCGGCAAAAAGCAGCATAAGTCCACTTCCGAATGCTCCTATCAGTGCAAAAACGATGAGTGCCATTCTGAATACCTTTTTTGCGGAGGATATTCTTCCCTTTGCTCTGTTCTCGGATACCATTACCGAGGTGGCAACGGGAAGTCCCGATGTTGAAAGCATATAAAACAAAGTATAAATCGAATATGCGGAATTGTAATATCCCATTCCCGTATCTCCGACAATACGATTCATAGGTATCTTAAAGGAGAGACCTATGATTTTCACAAGCAGATTCGACACGGTAAGGACAAGTATCCCTCCGAGAAATCCGTCATGAGTGTTTTTGTTCTTCCGTTTTGTCCGATTCTCGTCTGCTTTATTCAACGGCAAATCCTCCCGCAGTTTATTTTCCTATAAATTCACGGAAAACAGAATTTTGCGGGATCATGCAGTCTTCGAAATTATCGTTTTTGAAATACGAAATTTTGGAAATTAGCTTCTCCGCCTCCGAACGATATTTACTGTCACTCGGCACGGTTGAAAGAAGCTCCCCTGCCCGTCTGCTTAAAATAAACGGTTCATATGCAAGGCAGGAATCAATATACACACTACAATTTATTGCATTCGGGAAAATACTTTTTTCTTCGTTTTCTCGAACACCGTCCCAAAGATGCAGAGTAAACTCAGCGGACGCACCTCTGAAAAGATAGTCTCTCACTACTCTTCTGAGAAGGCGAAGTTCGTTTTTATCAAGCACGGCACTGTTATATTTTATACTCCGCTGTACCGATATAAACAGACTTTTATGCTTGCCCAGCAACGATACAATTTCGGGATAGACTGCCTGTATCCCTTCAAAGATATATATATCGTTTTCTTGCGGAATATATTCCTCGTAGCCTACTCTCGAAGTCGTTTTAAAATCGTATCTCGGGACAAGCACCGTTTCGCCTTTTATCAGCTTTTCGGTAAACTTTGCGAAATAATCGAGATCTATAGCTTTAACCGAGTCATAATCCGGTGCTTTACCCTCGACTGTTTTTCTTTTGCTTCCGTCAAGGAAAAAGTCGTCTATGGACATTACAACGGCATTTTCTCCGAGAGCTGTAATATGCTCTGTAAGCTTATTTGCAGTAGTGGTTTTTCCGGAGCAGGTCGGTCCCGAAAGGGTCAATATTTTTGTGTCATGTGAGTTTGTTACACACTTTATCGCATTGTCTATCTCATGATTGAAAAAGTCCTCACATTTTAATATGAAGTCCTGTGCTTCGACTTTTGTTTTTACATCAATATCAATGCTTTTCATTGTTTTTTACCTTTTAAAAAATTCTTTTGCCGCTTTTCTGAGTTCTCCGAGTTTATAATCCTCCTCGGCACAGTCTCTGAGATATTCATACGGATATTTCGGACGGAAGAAGCGTTCTATTCTGACGTTTCCGTTTTCATCGGGAAGCGACACAAGCTTGGAAACCGACGATGCTCCCGACGCAAATATAGAATGAACCTCCTCCATCATGTACACATTGTACAAACCTTCGTGTCCTTTTTTGGAATATCCGACATTTTCAAGGTTGCCCACGGTATTCTTCTGTCTGTACATATAATACGGCAGGTATCCGCTTTCAGTGAGAGCTTTCTGCGAATACTCAACGCTTTCAGCCGCAGTTTGCGATGCAGGGTCAAACATTCCCTCATTTTTAAATTCCGAGGACTTTTTTACGCTGAATGTATGAACGGTTATATTCTCGGGGTCGAGAGCGATAACACGGTCAATTGAATTTTTAAACGATTCCGTTGTATCGTAGGGAAGTCCTGCGATAAGATCGACGTTTATATTTGCGATACCGCTGTTTTTTGCAATATCGTATGCACGCAGAAACATTTCTGAGTCGTGAGCTCGTCCTATCTTTCTCAGAACCTCATCGTTCATTGTCTGTGTATTTACGCTCATTCTGTCTATTCCGTGTTCATATGCGACCCTCAGCTTATCCGCCGTTATCGTGTCGGGTCTTCCGGCTTCGAGAGTAAACTCCTCTGTTCCGCTTATATTTTTATTTATACACGAAAGAAGAAAATCAAGCTGAGACGCGTCGAGTATTGTAGGTGTTCCGCCGCCTATATAAACGGATCTGACATTCATATCAAGCTCTCGTATTATCTCAAACATTCCGTCAATATCTCTTGAAAGAGCATTAAGGTAATCGGGAATGAGCTTTAAAAGTCCGGGGGAGGTATATGAAACGAACGAACAGTAAGCACATCTTGTCGGGCAGAACGGTATACCTATATACACGCTGCAATCACGTCTTACGCTGTCTGTTATGAGCTTTTTTTCGGCTACGGCGACATCCACCGCCAACTTTGCTTTTACGGGAGAGGTAAGATAATCCCTCTCGATTGAAAGTGCGGCTTCTTCGGGAGTTTTGCCGTTTTCCATAAGCTCCGTTGCTACCTTTGCGGGACGAACTCCCGTAAGTGTCCCCCACGGCGGAGTAAATCCTGTGAAGCTGACTCCCGCTTTCATAAATGCGGCTCCTGCGGCAAGCTTTGTTGTCTTTTCGTCATCGTGAGTGCCTTTTTTGACGCTGTTTTTTGATGTACAGCAACGCTCACCCTGCATAATTGAAGCTTCTGCGGTTATTTCGTCCTCGCCTTCGGTAATATCTACCGTTGCTTTCAGTGTATCGTTTGTTTCTTCCTCATTTTCGGGAAATTTCACCCCCGGGAAGAATATCATTGCAAGTGTTTGGATATAGTACGGCTTTACATTTCCGTTAATTTTAAGTATCATATCAGTGCCTATTACCTTTTGGGTTGTTTTAAAACATCGGAATACATCGGTATCGTTACGGGACCGTCAAGTACCGTTGAAATTATCATGTGGGCTCCGAAAATTCCGCTTGACACCTTATCGTTCTGTGAAGCAAGACGTGCAACGAACTTTTCAAAAAGCGGCTTTGCTTTCTCGGGTGCGGCAGAATTCATATAATCGGGGCGGTTTCCCTTTCTGTATGAGCCGTAGAGGGTGAAATTCGGCACTACCATAAAGCCACCTCCGACATCGCCTGCCGAAAGATTCATTTTTCCGTTTTCATCACAGAACACACGGAGCTTTGCTATTTTATCCGCAAGAAGATTTACGTCTTCCTCAGTATCCTCATGGGTTACACCGACAAGCACATAAAGTCCTATTCCGCACTGTGCTACTGTTTCCCCGTCTACTACAACATTTCCCGAGGATATTCTTTGTATTACTGCTATCATTTTTCTATCCTTATGTTAATCACGCAAATCCTCTCTGGATGGAGTGAACGTGATTTATGTTTTTAAGTCTTGACATTATCGAGTTAAAGTGGTCGATATTCTTGCATCCGACGGTCAGGTTTATGATAATATCGTTTTCCGTGCGTCGTTTTGTATTGATTGAAAGGAGAGTTACCTTCATATCGGCAAGAGCTGTGGTTATATTCGCAAGAAGCATTATATCGTTT
The DNA here is from genome assembly GCA_964457685.1 of uncultured Ruminococcus sp. Taxonomy (GTDB): domain Bacteria; phylum Bacillota; class Clostridia; order Oscillospirales; family CAG-272; genus UMGS1696. Next base: position 13,883 of record CAYWFS010000020.1, read on the forward strand.
TCCGCAAATATCTGTAGCATTACCTCATAAAGAGACTTAGGCTCACCGGAGGGAGATTCAATATCCCATTCGGTATTGACCCAACGATCCTTTGTGTCTTCGTTTTGCATTCCCGTGATGACGTTGGGACAGTCTCTCTTGTGAATGGAGATTCCGTAACCCTTTGTAATAAATCCGATGATGGAGTCGCCGGGGAGAGGGTTACAGCATTTCGCAAACTTAACGTCACAGCCGTATTCTCCGTCAACGATGATTCCGCCGCTTGAACGTATTCTCTTGGGTTTCTGCGTCTGAACCTGGTCTGTATCGGTTATGATATTCGACTGCTCATCGGGTTTAACTATGCGTTCGTACTCCTGCTTGAGCTTTGTAGTAACCTTTGTCAGGGCGATTCCGTTATATCCGAGAGCATTATAGAGATCCTCGACCTCTCTCATACCGAGCTTATGGGTCGTGGAAACGAGAATATCGTTCTTCTGAGCTTCCGTAGGTCTTACCTTAAACTTGACAAACTCACGATCAAGCTCGGCAGCACCGATTCGTATATTCTCGGGACGCTGTTCTTTTTTGAACCACTGACGTATTTTGGAACGAGCTTCACTTGTTTTTACGATTTTCAGCCAGTCTCTGCTGGGTCCCTTTGCTGCGGAGGATGTTATTACTTCAACTATATCTCCTGTCTCCGGAGCTTTGTCAATAGGAGCAATCATACCGTTTATCTTTGCACCTATCATCTTATTTCCGACTGCGGAATGGATGGAATATGCAAAGTCTATAAGCGTAGCTCCCTGCGGAAGTGCAATAACATCTCCCTTGGGGGTAAATACGAAGGTTTCATCGCTGAAAATATCTATTTTGAGAGCGTGCATGAAGTCTTCGCTGTCGATTGCACCGTCCTCGGTATCTATAAGCTTAGAAATCCATGCAAGCTTCTTGTCGATGTCTTCCTTGCTCTTATCTCCCGACTTATACTTCCAGTGAGCCGCAATACCGTATTCGGCAACGTGGTGCATTTCCTTGGTTCTTATCTGAACCTCGAAAGGAATACCGTCACGACCGATTACCGTGGTATGAAGCGACTGATACATATTCGGCTTAGGAGTTGAGATATAGTCCTTGAATCTGCCCGGGATACTCTTAAACAGCTCATGGATGATTCCGAGTGCCGTGTAGCATTCAAGCTCTGTATCAACGATGATTCTTATTGCGTAAAAGTCATATATTTCGTCAAAGCTCTTATTCTGCTTGAACATTTTGCGATATATAGAATATACGGTTTTAACTCTGCCCTCAAGGACAAAGTTTATATTATATTCTTCAAGCTTTTCGGAAACATATGCACGGGTATTTTCTATAAAATTCTGGTTCTGACCGTATTTCTTTTCGATGTCGTTTGAAACCTCGGCATATCCGATGGGGTCAAGATACTGAAGTGCAAGATTTTCAAGCTCCTGCTTCATTCTCTGCATACCGAGACGGTGAGCAAGAGGTGCATAAACGTGCATTGTTTCAAGAGCCGTGGTTCTTCTCTTTGCTTCTGTTTTAACTCCGAGTGTACGCATATTATGGAGTCGGTCACAAAGCTTAATGAAGATAACTCTTATATCCTTTGACATTGCAAGAAGCATTTTACGGATATTTTCCATATTTGCTTCTTCTTTATCCTCGACGTTTATCACCTTCATTTTGGTGAGACCGTCAACAAGCATCGCAACATCGTCACCGAAACGCTGTTTTATCGTTTCTATATTTGTTTTATCCGGGCAATCCTCAACCGTATCGTGCAAAAATGCCGCACAGATGGAGTCGGTATCAAGCCCGAGTGAGGTTGCGATTTCCGCTACTGCTATCGGGTGAGATATATAAGGCTCTCCGCTCACACGGAACTGTCCCTCGTGAAGTGCCTTGGCATACAGGTATGCTCTTTCTATCTTCTCGACATCGTAATGCTTTTCACTGTTTGTTATAACGGACATCAGCTTATCTATTCCGACAGAGCTGTTTTTCTGTTCCTTTGTTTTAATTTCTTCAAGATTTGACATACTATATCCTCTCTCCGAAGCTGTCTGACGTTTATATAACGCCGAATTCGGATCTCAGCTTTCTGAGAATAACTGAATTATCGAGATTTGTTTTCGTTTTTGTTGCTACAACCTTAAAGGCAAATATTTCCTTTTCTTTATCAAGCTCCTTTACTTCGAGAAGCTTTAATTCCGTAAACACCATGAGAATAAATCTCAGCTTTACATAGCCTATTCTTTCCCCGACTGACGATATAAGATTTATTAACGCTCTCAGGGAAAACACCTCATGCTCGAGTCTTGTTTCACGGCGAATCGTGCTGTAGACTGCGGCAAAATCGCTGTGAGTCGGGACTATACACGAAAGCTCCGCTACATCGAAATCGGTACGTCCTGCACCGTTCTTTATTCTTTCAAAAACGGCACGTTCGTTGTTTTCGTATGTAAATTCCCTCTCGGAAAGTCTTATATCCTTTATGATAAGCTGAATGCTTTTCTGATTCTGGAATTCGTTTACATCAAGAGAAAACATAACGTCTACAGTATCACCGGGGAAAAGGCAGAGATCATCGAGAGTATGACGGAAGCACATCGCATTTACTCTGTTTTTGCCGATATTCAGCATAAGTCTTGTATGCTTTCCGCCGCCGACAAGGGATACTTCCGCCACGGTAAGTCTTTTCATAACGAACACGGGAATCGGATTTGACACGCCGAACGGTTCAAGGCAATAAAGCTCCTCCGCCTGTTCCAGTGTTATATCGTTTGGAGTAAGCTCGAGATCCGCTTCGAGTGTAGGCTTTCGTTCAACATCGGCAAGGCATTCTCTCGCATATTCGTTGAGTCGTCTTTTAAGCTCGGGGAGGTTCTTACGCTTTACCGTAAGTCCTGCGGCAAGCTCATGTCCTCCGTATTTTTCGAGAATATCGGTACATGACGAAAGTGCTTCAACAAGATTAAGTCCCTTTACGCTTCTTCCCGAGCCTTTACCGAGGTCTTCTCCGCTTTCTTCCTCTCCGTTTCCCTCAAACGAAATCATAATAGACGGGGAGGCATATTTTTCCGTTATTCTCGACGCTACAATACCGATTATTCCGTGGTGCCATTCCTCGTCATCGAGAATTATTACAGGGTCATGCTCGAGGTCGTGATATGCGTCTATTCTTGCATAAGCCTGAGCTACTATTTTATTTTCCTCGTTCTGTCTTTCTCTGTTTATCTCACAGAGCTGCTTTGCTATCGGAGCGGCAGTTTCACAGTCTTCCGCAAGAAAAAGCTTTACTGCTATTGATGCTTCGCTTATTCTTCCCGCGGCATTAATTCTCGGTGCTATTGTATATCCGATAAATGATGTTGTTATCTTACGATTTGTCTGATATTTGGAATCACTTCTTGTGGATTCTATAAGCTCTACAAGTCCGGGTCTTGCGGAATTTTCTATGAGAGAAAGACCGTAGCTTACTATAAGGCGATTTTCATCGTTTATCGGCATAACGTCTGCTATGGTTCCTATGGCGACAAGATCACCGTACTCCATGGAAATATGTCTCACGCAGTCTATCATTTCGTCCTCGGGATTCATGACGGACTCTATTGCACACATAAGCTTAAAGACTACTCCGACACCGGCAAGCTCCTTAAACGGATATGTACAGTCGGGTCTGCGTGGATTGACAACCGCTTCGGCAAGAGGAAGCTCACCGTGGCATTCATGATGGTCGGTAACAACAATATCTATTCCAAGCTCATGTGCAAGTGTCGTTTCATTCACTGCGGTTATGCCTGTATCCACTGTTATTATGAGGTCACAGCCGTCCTCGTGAAGCTTTCTTACTGCGGAATCCGACATACCGTACCCCTCGCCTATTCTGCACGGGATATAGTACGATACGTCTGCACCCTTACTTTTCAAATAAAGATAAAGACTGCTTACAGATGTAACTCCGTCAACGTCATAGTCTCCGTATATTACGATTCTGTCTCCGTTTTCGATTCCCTCTATGATTCTGTATGCCGCATTATCCATATCGAGCATCAAAAACGGGTCGTGAAGCTGTTCCTCCTCTTTGGCGAGAAATGATTTTGCGTCGGACGGTGTTATGCAACCTCTGTTTACAAGAAGCTGTGCCGTCGGGAGCTTTATTCCGAGCTTTTTTGATATTTCATTCACTATCGGACTGCTTTGCATTTTTTCCGCCGAAGCCTGGAGCAGCCACTTATTCTTGTATTGCATCAGTAATTCTCACTTAACATTTATTATACGTTTTCATTTTAATATTTTTCGTATTCACTTCATTTACTGCGAGATACTATCTCGACTATTTTTATATCGGGAGCTTTGTTTTTCCTTTTTTTGTCAAATATCGCAATTCCGCAGAACGTAAGAACAAATCCTGCCGCCGCCGAGATAACGCCTATTTTTTCACTGTCGAACATTTTATATGACGCAAGATAAAACAGCATACAGACAGCAATCGGAAGCACAAACACGAGTGCGGCATAGGACAAAATAACGCTGTCCCTGCTTTCAAGCTCTACCGTATCTCCGACAGATGCCCCAAGAGTATTATCAACCTCGGCACGCATTTTTCCGCTTGAAGCGACAAGACCCGTTATATCACAGTGTCCCGAGCAACCGCCGTTTTTTTCACATCCCTCGCACATTGTTCTTCGACTTGCTTCGACAAAAGCATTATTCCCGTTTACTTCGACCACGACAGCTCTTTGCCGCATTTTTTATTCCTCACTTTTCGATTGGCTTATATTTTGCGATTATTTTCGAGGCTACTCTCAGTCCGTCAACTGCGGCACTGACTATACCTCCCGCATATCCCGCACCTTCGCCGCACGGGTATATTCCCTCTCGACCTATCGTACAGAGATTATCTCCTCGTGTTATTCTTACTGGGGCTGAGGTTCTTGTCTCTACACCTGTAAGCGGTACATCCGGAGCATTGTAGCCTTTTATTTTTCTGCCGAAATTATTAAGACCTGCTCTCAGCATTTCGGTAACAAACGGTGGGAATATTTCCGAAAAATCGGCACATCTCACCTTACCGTCTCTGTATGACGGAATTATTCTCGACGCCTCCGTACCTTTTTTGCCGTTCAGGAGGTCTCCGAGGGTCTGCATAGGAGCGTAATAATCCTCACCGCCGTGAACAAATGCTTTTCTTTCAAGCTCTCTTTGGAAGCGTATCGCCGACATAGGGTCGCATCCGTAGTCACCGGGAAGCACCGACACACATACGGCGGCATTTGCGTTCTTTCCGTCTCTTGCGTGGTGGCTCATACCATTTGTTACAACGCCGCCCTCCTCGCTTGCAGACGGAACTACCTCTCCTCCGGGACACATACAGAAGGTATAGCAACCTCTTTCACCCTGTCTGTAGGAAAGCTGATATTCCGCATGACCCAGCTGTGAGTCTCCTGCGTGGTTTCCGTACATTGCACGGTCAATATCCTCCTGCAAATGCTCTGCTCTCACTCCGACCGAGAAGGGCTTAGGCTCAATTACAAATCCGTTTTCGATAAGCTCACTGTATGTATCTCTTGCACTGTGTCCGCAAGCAAGAATTACCGCACCGCACTCTATTTTTTCGCCGTTTACTGTGACGGAGGTTGCGGAAATTTTCTCTGCCTTTGCCTTATATCTTATTTCACCGCCGAGAGAACGGATTCTTGTATCCGCATTTTTTACAACCTCTCTGAGTATATCCGTACCTATATGTGGCTTTGCTTTATACATAATGTCATCGGGGGCACCGAGACTGTGAAGTATTTCGAGGACGTGCATTATAAGAGGGTCGTTTATTCTTGTTGTGAGCTTTCCGTCCGAGAAAGTACCCGCACCGCCTGCACCGAACTGGATATTTGTGGAAGTATCAAGCACGCCGAATTTTTTAAAGCGTTCCACCGCCTCAACACGTTCGTCAACCGCCGCCCCTCTTTCGAGAATAAGCGGCTTATATCCGTATTCGGCAAGAAGAAGTCCTGCAAATATTCCGGCAGGTCCGAAGCCTATGATAACGGGACGATTTTCAAGAAGCTCGCTACCTGTTTTCACCTCAAGCTCAGGCTCGGAATACTCCTTTATATCGGGAGACGCTTCGGGCAGTTTACCGTCAACCTCCGCATATATACTGTATACAAAGGAAATATCACGTCTTGCGTCTATTGACTTTTTCGATATTTTCAGATTATATGGGGTTTTGCCCGTCTGTTTACGGATAAAAGTCTCCGCTTTATGTATCGCTTCGGAGTCATGATCGACTCCCGTTGTCTTATACTGAACCTTTATGTTGTTAACAAGAAGCTTTTTTGTTTCTTTCATAATTCACCTTAGTTGCTGAATGTTACGGTTATCTCGTAGTCGCCTATCGCAAGAAGCTCATCCTTATATTCGGAATCTATGACTACCTCCGCTCTTACCTCTGTTGTTCCGCTGTTTGTTACGGAATACGGACTCATATCAAAGCGAAGTATTATATCCTCATCGCTGAGAGACGAAAGTGCCGCAAGGGTTCCGATTATTCTTACCGTCACGGGAGACTGATCCCATGTGTAGCTTACACCGCTTTTTCCTCCGGTATCTATGATATTTTTACCCGGAACCGTTATCTTTCTCGATTTGATTTCGGAGACGGGAACGGAGGTTATTTCAACCGTATCCGTTTCAAGCTCAACTCCGTCCACTGCTTTTAGTGAAACCTTTTTTACGCATTTCAGCTCATCCTTGCCACCCGAGTTATAGTCGTTTACCTCGTCTATCTCGATTTTGTCTATAAGTCTGCCTGCGTCTATTATATCAGGCTCTCCGATTACTCTGACTGCTTGCGGAGTTATCGTTGTTTCCGTATTTTCAAGGTTGAAGAATCCGTTTTTGAACACAATCTCAAGAGGTACGCTTACGGATTTGAGTATCGGAATCTCCACTGTCACGTCCTGCGGATAATACTTTACATACGGGCTGTCAATGCTGTTACCGTATGCATCCACAAGATAAACACGCTGGGTTATGGTTGCGGAGCTTGTTATTCCCGTCATATCGTTATCGAATCTTGCTTCCGTTATGCGTGAGATTATTTTTTCGGGACCCTCAATCGTTATCATGTCAACGGGGTAATCTACCGCCCCCACATAACAGCCTTCGGGGAGATTTGTGTTCTCTCTCTTTTCCGTCAGCTTTACCGTTGTACTTGCCGCCAAATCAACGTAGACCGATATTGTTTCCTGCGACAGTCCGATAAGCTTACATCCTGCCGGCACGTCAACACTTAGCTTGCAGTCGTATCTTCCGCTGCCGCCCGTTATCTTTCCGACATCTGCCGTTACAACAATATCGCTGTCACTGAGCTTCGATACAATGCTTTTTTTGCCCGACACCGTCACTCCGACCATGTTGCCGTAGCCGTTATATAGCATCAGTCCGCTTTCGGAAACAAGCTCATCGGTATTTATAAGCTCCACCGTCACATTTGCAAAGGTCTGCTCATACTCCGGACTTTCGACCGTCATGACGTATATCCAAAGACAAAATGCCGCAAAAACGCACAAAATCTTACTCGCCGCATTCATATGTGCATACCGTCTCAAGGTATCCGACTCCGCGGAAATGCTTTTATCTTTTTTATTTTTATTTTGAGCCATATCTGCACCCTCTCCAAAAATGTGCTTTCTTATTTTTTCAGCTGAAAACGACGCATTTTCTCGATAATATTTTTCTTCTTTTCGTCCTCTGTATTTCCGAGAAGCTGTACACGAAGGAATCTTTCGAGAGACTTTCTTGTGTAATTTCTGACAAGCTCTCCCTCGACCGCCGTTGATATAACACCGGTCTCTTCGGAAACGATGATTACAACTGCGTCACTGTTTTCGCTTATGCCGATACCTGCTCTGTGTCGTGTGCCGAGATCCTTTATTATATCGGGATTACTTGACAGAGGCAGCATACATCCTGCGGCATGAAGTCTGAAGTCACGGACGATTGTGGCACCGTCATGCATGGGAGCCTTATTGAAGAAGATATTCTTGATAAGGAATGATGCCGGGTATGCGTCTATCGTGGTTCCCGTAAGTATCACGTCTCCGAGCTTTACTTCCCTCTCGAAAACTATGAGAGCACCTGTTTTTGACTCCGCCATATCACCGACAGCGTCTACGACCTCTTCGATTACCTTTTCGCAGTATGAATTATCCTTTGTTTCGCTTATGCTTTTGAGGCTCTTTATGGGAGTTGCACCGAACTTTTCGAGAACGGAACGTATTTCCGGCTGGAACAAAATAACAAGGGTAATAAAGCCTATCTGGAATATATTCTGCATTATATATCTGAGCAGATACATATCAAGAAGCTGTGAAAGCACCTGGATAACGAATAAAAGCATTATTCCGACAGCCAGCTTACCTGCACGTTTATCCCTTATGAATTTGTAGAGATAGTAAAACAGAACCGAAACGCAGGCAATATCTATAACATCTATCGGAGATATTGTTTTTATTATGCTTATTATATCGGCAATCTGTTCGGGAAGTACAGCGGCGGTGATACTCAAAGTAAAAGCCTCCTTTACAGTATAACTTTACTTTTCGGTAAAAATTATATCTTCATTATATGCTTATAGTTAATTAATCTATATTATATCATACCGCAGAGCTTTTTTCAAATACTTTTACGCAAGTTCCGTACATTATTATGTTAATTTTTCACTATGACCATATTTTCGTCGAAAAATTCTTTGTTAAAAAAATAATTATAAATTATTGTTTATTTTTATTACCCGATATGCTATAATATTAAAAACACTTTAATTCGGTGATGTCATGCACAATTACAAAAAACTGAACATTATTGTCGGCCATTACGGAAGCGGCAAGACAAATATTGCGGTGAATCTTGCCATTACCGCAAAAAAAGAGCATCCCACGGAAAGAGTTGCTATTGCGGATCTCGATATAGTGAATCCGTATTTTCGCACGGCTGATTCGGCTGAACTTCTGAAAAGCCACGGCATTGAAGTACTTCTTCCCGAATTTGCAAACACAAATGTTGATATTCCAACGATTCCGCCGAGACTTCTCACAATGTTTGAGGGAGACGGCTACTGCTTTATAGATGTCGGAGGAGACGACGGTGCTGTTGCTCTCGGTGCTTATCGAAGTATTATAGAAAAACTTCCGCACGAGGTATACTACGTTGTAAATATGTACCGCCCTCTCATCTCGGAGCCGTCTGATGCTGTTGACTGTATGCGTGATATTGAGGAAATATCCGGTCTTCGTGTGACGAAAATAATAAATAATTCTTCCCTCGGAGCAGAGACCGACGAAAGCACGGTAGAGGACAGCTTTGGTTACGCAAAGAAATGTGCCGCACTTGCCTCGCTTCCTCTTGCGGGTCACACATACGTGAAAGACTACGCCCCAAAGCTCTCGCATTCGGATGAGCCGCTTCTTATCCCGATAAACGATATAACAAAAAAACTCTTTTAAGGAGACAACATAAATGAACAAACTTACATTCAATACGGAAAGGTGCAAAAGCTGTGGGCTATGTACCGATGTTTGTCCGAAAAAAATACTCGCACTTGACACTTCAACCCTTAACGCAAAGGGTTACCACCCCGTGTACTGCACCGATATGTCGAAATGTATCGCTTGTGCTATGTGTGCTACCATGTGTCCCGACTGCGTAATCAAGGTTGAAAAAGAAGTCTGAGCTTCGGAAAGGAATCTAAAATGGCAAAAAAAGTTCTTATGAAGGGCAATGAAGCTATTGCGGAAGCTGCTATAGCCTCCGGTTGCCTGTATTACTTCGGTTATCCTATAACTCCTCAGACGGAAATCTCCGAATACCTTGCAAAGAGAATGCCCAAAGTCGGCGGTCTTTGTCTTCAGGCTGAAAGTGAAATTGCGGCCGTAAATATGCTTCTCGGTGCTTCATCGGCAGGTTCGAGAGCTATGACCTCCTCCTCTTCCCCCGGAATATCCTTGAAGAGTGAGGGTATATCCTATCTTGCTGGAAGCGATCTCCCCTGTCTCATAGTAAACGTACAGAGAGGCGGTCCCGGACTCGGAGGTATTCAGCCGTCTCAGTCTGACTATTATCAGGCTACACGAGGAGTGGGTCACGGCGACCTCAGACTTATTGTTGTAGCTCCCTCCTCTGTTCAGGAAATGGCTTCTCTCACCTCACTTGCATTTGACCTTGCCGATGCTTACCGTATGCCTGCAATGCTTCTTGCGGACGGAGCCCTCGGTCAGATGATGGAGCCTGTTGATTTCGGTGCGTTCGAGAAAAGAGAGCTTCCCGAAAAAACATGGGCAACAAACGGTCACGGCTTCAAGAGAAAGAGAAACATAATAAACTCGCTTTATATCGACCCGAAGGTACTTGAAGATTCCGTTCTCGAAAGATACAAGAGATATGAGCTTGTTGAAGAAAACGAAGTCAGATGCGAAAAATACATGACGGATGACGCAGATATTATCATAACCGCTTTCGGTATAACCTCACGAATTGCAAAAAGTGCTATTGCAGAGGCAAGACGTAACGGTATCAAAGTCGGACTTCTCAGACCCATTACCCTTTGGCCGTTCCCGAAGAAGGAGCTTTCCGCTCTTGCCGACACTGCAAAGGTATTCCTTTCCGTTGAAATGTCGATGGGTCAGATGGTCGATGATGTAAGACTCGCAGTAAACGGAAAACGTCCCGTACATTTCTTCGGCAGAACAGGCGGCATGATTCCCTCTGTTGACGAGGTATATGCGGAAATAAAGAAGCTTTCCGAAGCATTGAACTGAAAAGACGGTACGAAAGGATTATTTACATATTATGATGAAAACTGTATTTGACAGACCTGCCGCACTTACCGATGTTCCGCTGCACTACTGTCCCGGATGCACACACGGTATCGTACACAGACTTGTTGCAGAGGTAATAGACGAGCTTGGTATCGAAGGTAAAACGGTAGGAATCGCACCTGTAGGCTGTTCCGTATTTGCCTACAACTACTTCAACTGCGACATGATAGAGGCGGCTCACGGACGAGCTCCGGCAGTTGCAACAGGTGTTAAGAGAACTCACCCCGAATGCGTGGTATTTACATATCAGGGTGACGGTGACCTTGCCGCTATCGGTACTGCCGAAACCGTTCACTCCGCAACAAGAGGCGAAAACATTACAATAATTTTCATAAACAACTGTATTTACGGTATGACGGGCGGTCAGATGGCTCCCACTACTCTCCCCGGTCAGGTTACAACCACAACTCCCTACGGACGTAAGCGTAATATTCAGGGAAATCCCGTAAGAGTTTGCGAAATGCTCTCCACTCTTGACGGTGTTGCTCTTGCCGCACGAGTTTCCGTTGACACTCCGAAAAACGTAAACTCCGCAAAGCAGATGATAAAGAAAGCATTCCAAAACCAGCTTGACGGAAAGGGATTTTCGATTGTCGAGGTTCTTTCCACCTGTCCCACAAACTGGGGTATGACTCCGAGAGATGCATTACAGTGGCTTCGTGACAACATGATGCCGTACTACCCTCTCGGTGTATACAAAGATTCCGCCGCACTTCGTGACGAGGATGACAAGGAGGAAAACAAATGACGACACGCATTATATTTGCCGGAAGCGGTGGTCAGGGAATTCAGTTCTCGGGTAAGCAAATGGCAAAAACAGGAATGTACATGGATAAAAACGTAACATTTCTTCCGTCATACGGTCCTGAAATGAGAGGCGGCACATCAAACTGCACCGTTGTTATCGCAGACGAGGAGATAGGCTCTCCCAGTGTGTCTTCCCCCGATATTCTTGTCGTAATGAACAAACCGTCCTTTGACAAATTCGAGCCTAAGACCGCTGTAGGAGGAACGATTTTCTGCGACTCCACACTCATTGACAAGAAATCCGAAAGAGACGACATAAAAGCTGTTTACATTCCCGCTACAGAAATGGCTGAGGAAAACGACCTCGGCGGCTTTGCAAACGTAATAATCCTCGGAAAGCTTCTCAAGGAGACGGGTATTTTCACATACGAAGACTTTGAGCATTATCTTGTATCGAGCATTCCCGAAACAAAGTCCGCACTTATCGAGAAAAATAAAAAAGCTCTGAGTCTCGGATATAATTTCTGATATTAAATTGGCTTATTAACAACAAAAGAATCGACCTGTATTACGATGATGTAATTTACGGTCGATTCTTTTTTTATTTAGTAATTTGTCTCAGCTTCGTATATTCCCGTGAATCTTGTCGGCAGAGGCAGTTTGTCGCTCATCTTCCCCGGATTTGTCGGATAAAGACCAACAACGTAGCGGAAATAGAGGTAAACGGGTACTGCCGCCCAGCCGTGACAAAGACTTCCGGCATATCCGAAATCGTCTCCTCCTACTGCTGTTTCCCAGAATGTGGTAGCACCTCTTTCAAGCATCATTCCGTAGACCTCAGCTATCTCCGAGAACACACGTCTTCCGTAGATTTCAGGTCGCTTCATCATTGCGTCGTATTTATAGATACTGCAAGCAAGAGTTACGGGGATAAGCTCACTATTCTCCGCAAGATTTACAAGAACTCTGTCAAGCTCAACGTCGGGGCATATTCCGCTTGTAACAGCAAGAGACTGCGTTATCTGTGCAAGGTGATGTCTTTCGCCTGATTTTTTGCCGATTTTAGTGTAATAAAGTCCTCTTTCGTTGTCGTAGAATGCACGGTGAGCGGACTCATTCAGCTTTCTCGATTCGTTTTTGAATTCTTCTGCCTTATCGCTGTCTCCGAGGTAAGAATATATCTTCGAGAGGCTGTCGTATGCCATTGAAACAAATGCGGCAAGGGGAAGGTCGTAGGTTATTTCGTCCTCCGTACAGGTTTTACCGATCGTTCCCTCAAGACCCGGCTTCCATTCGTAAAAATTCCAGTATTCGTATTCGGCAAGTATCGGAATAAGTCCGTTATCCTCTGTACGTCTTATAAATTCACGGCAAATTTTTTCGCATATCGGAACATATTCTCGGACAAATTCACGGTCTCCGCTGAAAAGCAGATACTCCCACATCTGAACGCTGTATATCGCACTGAACGCAGGTATGGTTATCGAAACTCTCGCAGGGGAACAAAGCTCAAGCATACTGTCATCTCTGAGCGAAAGTCCCATCAGTCTGAGAGAAGACTTTGCAAATTCGTATTCCTTGAAAGAGTAATAGCCGCAAAGCATTTGATTTCTCGAATCCATTGTATAAAGAGCTTGCTCTCTCCACGGGCAATCCTCGTAATGCTCATGCATACACATAAGGAGAGTTCGTTTTGAGACCTCGTATATTCTGTTATGCAAGCTGTCGGCACAGGTGAATGAAATATCGTCTGTTGTCGGATAATCGGTCGGTGTGATTCCGGCATAATGAACGGACGCTTTCTCCGCATATATTTGAAGCATGAGATACCTTCCGCCCGAACGCTTGAAAGGATGAATAAACTCAAATCTGCCTGCTTTTGCTTTAATTCGAGCGGCAAAATTTCTTCCTCCGACGTAGGTTCTCGGACGCATATCATCAAAATGCTCACTCCAACCGACAAGTATCTCACACTCTATCGGAAGCTCTATATCAAGGGTTATAAGTCCCGCCTCTTCCCTGCCGACATCGTATACGACATATATTCCGTCAGCTCCGTCTTCACGAACAAATTCCACTCCGCAAGCCGATTCTCCCGTGCGTGTTCTTTCACCGAACCCGAGATAGGAGTACTGCATTCTTTCACCAACGGAGCCTCGTCTGTTTCCGTCTATGAAAGAGCCGTTTGATACGCAGCTTACCTTGCATTTTTCCTTTATTTCAAGCTTTTTTATAGGTCTTTTATAAAGCGTTTTAAATTCTCTTGTTACGACAGCCTTTGTATATGTGATGCTGTCGCAAGTTCCGTCATACTCAAATGAGAACGAAAGCTGTCCCGACACCTTATCGACTGCTCCGCTTTTATAGCACGGGTCTATTGAGCATACGGTGTTTTCGTTCGACACGGCTATTTCTCGTCCGTCCTCGGTAAAGGAATACATTACTCCCGGTGTTCCCACTCTGTATGTGGAGCTGTCTTCGTTCTGACAATACGCAACTATTTTTACGTTATTTTCTCCGTCCGAGAGAGCATTTGTTATATTAAGAGAATCGTACACTTTGTATGTATCGGGATAATCCGCATACTGACCGCCGTCAAAAAACTTTCCGTTTATATACACGGCATAATCAGAGTCCGCGGTTATATGAAGAATATACTCATGTCCCTGCTTTTTCTCGATTTTTTCGTAGAAGTCGGCATATGCGTTAACTGTATGGAGCAACTCTTCGCACCATATGAATTTTGCATTTCTGAAAATTTCGCTCATTTTTACCTCCGATTTATAAAAGCTCTGCCGCAGACAGTATTTTCAGCAGCGTTATGCGGTTTCTTGCGTATGGTGCATATCTCAGCGATTTTTTTATAAATTCTTCACCTGACGGGAGATCGATATTTTCGGCAAGCGTCGGAACGTCTGCAAGAGAACAAAGCTTTATTATCTCGTCGGATGTAGGCAAGGTTTCGTTTGCTTCCGCAAGTTCACGCTCAATTCTTTCTGTATCGTCAAGCTTTATCTGAGCAAGACTGCTTGATGTAAGCGTTCCTCCGGGTAGATTTTCCTTCAGAATGCCGGTGGTAAGCTCACCGAACACAGGCTCTATTACAGCCTCCGAAAATACCGCAGACAGGTTCATATTTTTTATTTTTTCGTAGTCAAGACCATGCTCCAATGCTTTTTTATACGCATCTGTTACTGCAATCAAGCCGACAGCTACCTTTTCTCCGTGAAGTGCGTCCGTATCCTCATTTATGCGATGCATTTCCCAAAGGTGCGACATATGATGTTCGGCTCCGGATGCAGGACGTGAGTTTCCCGTAAGCTGCATTGCAAGTCCTGACAGGAGAAGTGCGTACATGACCTTTGTGGTATATTCCTTTTCGTCTGTTTCGGCTCTGTGCTTGATTGCGGACACCATATCATCCACGGCTTCATATTCGATTGCGACTATCTCGGGGCAATAATATTCATCGCAGAATATACGACCTATTTTCCAGTCAAAGAGAGAGCAGTATTTTCCGAGAACGTCACCGACACCGGAGGCTGTAAGTTTTTTCGGAGCAGTACAGAACACCTCGGGAGACGCAAACACTGCTATCGGCGGATGTGCTTCAAAGGTCAGCTTCTGTCCGTACCATGTCATTGCCGCAACTCCCGAAAGATACCCGTCAACACTTGCGGCGGTGGGATAGGAAACAAAAGGAAGTGACATGGAATGTGCGGCATATCTCGTTATGTCATGCACCGAACCCGAACCGCAGGCAATAAGCACGTCAGGCTTGTTTTCACGAACAAAGCTTTCGGCTTCAGACGCAAACACCTCCGTTGCATGAGCATTTCCCGAAAGAGTAAGCACTGCGGAGAGCTTTATATTTTTCGCTATATCCGCAACAAATTTTTCGGTATTCTCATCGCATATGACGCATGGAGACTTATATCCCTTTGAACCTATGTATTCTGCCATAATTGACGGTGCGTTTGAATCTATAACAAACTCCTCCGTTATTATATCGTGCCGTCTTCCGCATGAGCAGCTTTCGTGAAGTCTTTTTACTCCCTCGAACATATCGTTTACCTCGATTTCCGTTCTATATTCGTTCATCCTCACATACCATTTAACAAAGCTTAAAGAATTTAAGGTGGAGGATATATGTTTATCTACACGATTCGTGCAAGCACACTGAAATTTTTCTGTGTTATCGCTCTTTCAGTTGCCGTACTATGCACTGTAATACTTACGATTCCCGAATACACTCCCGTCTCCACAAAGGCAGTAGCAGCCGAAAGTGCAAAATACCGCTACGACAAGATAAAAACAAACGATGACATTGTTGATTTTCTCGCTCAGTTCGGTTGGGAATGTGAAAAAACTCCGCTTGAGGAAGTAAAAATACGCATTCCCAACGAATTTGACAAGGTAATGAACTCCTATAACGAGCTTCAACGCGGTCAGGGACTTGATTTATCTAAGTATCGAGGAAAGGAGGTTACACGCTACACCTATCGCATAACGAACTACGCAGACTATGACGGAGAGGTTATGGCAAACGTGATACTTTACAAAAACCGTGTTATCGGCGGAGATCTATGTACCTCCGATGTAACGGGCTTTATATGCGGCTTCACGGGAATCAAAGCTTCATAAGTCATATTATATAGCATCACTTCGCAAATTGCAACATCAGATAATCAATTTCTTATCAAATTCCGTCATAAATACACAAAAAGCAGTACCGCCGATATGCCAATACTATGGCAGAAAAATCGGAAGTACCGCTTTCTTTATTTTCAGAATTTGCTGAGGTCTATTTCGGGACGAACCAGCTTACTTTCATCAACCGTGAAATATGTGTCAAGCTGTGAATTTTCGGAGAAGAAGCCGCAGTTATTGAGGTAGAAGTGATTGTCAACAACACCTCCGCCGTAGTCCTGACGCTGTGCTTTTCTTGCTGTGTTATCTCCTGTCAGACGCATACGGGTAACGGGAACCCACTTGCCGCCCTTTGTAACAGCCCACTGGTTAGAGAAGTTTGCTCTGCGGTAGTTGTGACCGTTTGTATCAATGAAGCTTTCGAGGAAGGAATGCGGTCCCTGTACCCATGTCTGTGTATCGGGTCTGAGGAATGAGCAGAACAGCTCCCAGCATTCGGTTTCGGGGAAATAGAAGTATGCGGTAAACTCGGTCTTATTGTTTTCTACCGGACGAATATGACAGAGGAACTTGTATGTAACTCCCGATGTCCAGTTGTAATCCATAAAGGACTGACCGCCGGAGCCTTCGTTTCCGAATTCGCCTGTATGTACGCTCGGATTCTTGCGGAGTACACGAACTCTCTTATCCTCGGGAATTTCGGAGGGATCATCTGTAACAAAAGGTGCCCAAATCGAGAAGAGGAGCTTACGAACACCGCTGTCGCAAACCTGCATTCCGAAATAACCGCCGTTGAAGCCGATAGCCATTCCGTATGTACCGTCGGGGTCTTCGCCGGGATTAATTGTAACCTCGTTGTAGAACCATTCAACGTCATCACCTGCACCGGAAATATCGTATCCGCAGTGAACAGACGGACCTCTGCGTATCCAGTAGAAGTCGTTTGCATCGCTCACTCTTGCGTATGATGCCATTTCGTCATCGGAAATTCCTTCAACCTTTAAAGCGTTCGGGAAAGCGAAGGTATCCCACTCTCTGCTTACGCCACATACAGCAACATCAACGTAGCCTGCTTTAGCTTCATATGTGCCGAGAGCTATTTCCTTTTCTCCGCTCTTTACGCTTACTTCGTTTTCGGGTTTGCAAAGTCCTACCTTAATAACGGAATCCCCTGTGTTTTCGCACATGAGAGTCAATGTAAGTGTTGCGTCCTTCTTTGTTTTGAAGAAAATGTGGTACTCCTTATTCGAGTCGCTCCAGTCAGTCCAACCGTTCGGAGTTATGCCGTCCTCGTCACTCTGGGGCTTATTTGTGATAAAAGAGTTGCCGCCGAGAGGTACGATGATGAATTTCTGTTCCATTTTGTTCTGCCTTTCTGATATGTAGTCACTACATTGTAGCATAATACACCGGCTTTTTCAAGTATGCCACCGTCAAAAAGAAGCAAATGCCGTAATTTACTTGAATTTTACGACTTTTTGTGATAAAATACCTAAGTTATTACAATGAAGAGGAAGAAAAAATGCAGGAACGTCTTTTGCTGATAGATGGTCATAATTTACTTTTTCGTATGTTTTACGGAATGCCCGACGAATATTACACGGGAGGCGGTGTTAAATTCAATGCGGTATACGGCTTTGCTTCCGCAATTGCAAAGGTAGTGGAAATGCTTCGCCCAACACATATGCTTGCCGCATTTGACTCCCCCGAATGTGGTGACAGACGTGAGCTTGACTCCGCATACAAGGCAAACAGACCCGATTTTTCCGATGCGGAGCCGAACGACTGCCCTTTCACACAGCTCCCCGCAATATATGAAATGCTTGAAATAATGGGAATCCCCCATGCGGAAATACACGGCTGTGAGGCGGATGACGTTATATCTTCTTATGCTGTCGAATACGGAAACACGACAGATGTAGTCATAATGTCCACCGACAAGGACTACTGGCAGCTGATAAGTGAAAACGTCTCCATCCTGAATTACAAGGGCTATGACAGCACTCTCGTAACTCCATACACCGTTGAGCAAAAATTCGGTGTAACTCCCAAGCAGTTCGCAGATTTCAAGTGCCTTGTCGGAGACAAATCGGACAATATAATCGGAGTCCCCGGAGTCGGACCAAAGCGTGCGGCAGAGCTTCTTTCAAAATACGGCTCGATAGACGGAATATACGATAACATTGATTCGATAGAACGTGCTGCAACAAAAAAAGCTCTCTGTGAATCAAGGGAAAGAATGGAGCTTAACAAAAAGCTCATCTACCTTTCGGGAGGAGAAGAGCTTCCCTATCCTATGGAGCTGCTAAGACTCGGTAGAATAAACGACTCCGGTATTTTCACACGGGCAAGAGAATGTGCCGAGAGGTTAAATGTCGGTATATCACGATAATATTTTGATTTGCCTATTATAATTGACTTTATTTGATATTTGTGGTATCATAATATGGTATGATTATTTTTATCACTATTATTTTACAGGAGTTTTTATGAAATCAAAGGTTATTTTATCTCTTTTGCTTTGTCTCAGCATATGTATGTCATTTGCGGGATGTTCAAGCGAAGAACCCGTCGAAGAAACAGTTGAAGAAGTTATCGAGGTTGTCGATAGCGAAGACGAAAACGCAGGCGAAAATCAGGAAGTAGAGGCTGACGACGCTGCCGAGGAAGAAGTTAACGAAGCAGTTGAAGAAGAAGCTAATGAGGAAGTAGTCGAAGAAGAAAAATCCGAGCCTATCCTTCTTTTCGAGGACGAATTTGACGGCGATGAGCTTGACGACACAAAGTGGAAGCGTTGCCCCGAATGGACAAGACAGGACGGTATCGACGTATGGGACGATGACCTTTCTTTTCTTGACGGTGAAGGTCACCTTGTAATTCGTGCTGAATGGAACGAAGAAGAAAATATGCTTCACTCCGGTGCTGTTCACACAAGCAGCAAGTATTACGAAACCTACGCTTATTATGAAGCATCCATAAAGTTCCCCGTTGCTCCCGGAACATGGGGTGCATTTTGGATGATGGTCGGAGATGTTGAAAGTGTTGACGGTTCTGCGGCAGACGGTGTTGAAATTGACATCATCGAAAGCATCGGCAACTCATGGAATCAGTGCAACCACGCACTCCACTGGGACGGATACGGCGACGCTCACACAAAGACCGGCAAAACAATGACAAACTACGACATCTATGACGGTGAGTATCACACATTCGGTCTGTGGCGTACAGAAGAAGCGTACATCTTCTACATAGACGGCGAAGAAACATGGCGTGTAGAATCCGATGAATGCGATCCTTGTCCCGAACCCGGCTACATGAAGCTGACAGTTGAGGGTGCTAAGTGGAACAACACAGGCTCTGCGGAATGCATCAAGTCCTTACCGGCAGATATGCTTGTTGACTACGTTCGTGTATACAGCGAAAAGCCGGAATAATCAAGTAAGATTCACTTTCCCTATTTAATTAACAAAAGCATAATAAAAAGACGGTATTCGGTCGATAAAACCAAATATCGTCTTTCTTTTTATTTTCGTCTGAGCATATCGGTTATTCTGCAAAAATCCTCTGCCGAGAGTGTTTCGCCTCTGACATCGGGACGTATTCCGAGAGCTTCGAGAACAGCCTGTGTCTTTTCTTTGGGATATTTACCCGAGACTGCGTTTATGAGAGTCTTTCTTCTTTGACCGAATGCAAGGGAAATAAACTCAACGACTTCTTCCGTGAATGCCGCTCTATCATCGGGTGCATCCTTATACACCTCGCCGATTCCACCGTGCGGTATTATTCCGACAACTGCGGATGCAACCTTTGGAACGGGATGGAAATTTCCTGCCGAAACATCAAGAAGCTTTTCCGCGTTTGCTCTGAGTGCGATTGAAGCCGATATTGAGCCGTAATCCGCACTTCCCGCTTTTGCCGCAAGTCTTCTCGCAACTTCAAGCTGAACCATTACAACAATGGACGAGAACGGGAGCTTTTCTCTTTCGGGGAATGATTCGAGAAGCTTCATGATTACAGGCGTAGTTATGTAGTAAGGGAGATTTGCACAAACTCCGACACTGCCGCCCGCTTCGAGTATATCCGAGAAATGTTCTTCGATGAATGACGGAAGATCAAGCTTCATGAAATCGGCTTCAACTACCGTTACGTTATCGAACTCCGCAAGAGATTCGCCGAGAAGCGGAATAAGTCCACGGTCAATCTCGACTGCAACGACCTTATCGTACTCCTCGCAAAGATACTGTGTTAAGGCTCCGACACCGGGACCTATTTCAAGAACGGCAGACGGCTTTCCTCTTGTTGCGTAATACGAAGAAAGGCTTGCAATTTCCATCGGAACACCGGGATTTATAAGAAAGTTCTGACCGAAGGCTTTTTTCGGGGAAAGAGAATACTTTTCGAGAAGCTCTCTGACATATGAGCGATTACAAAGATTTGTCACCTGATTATCTCCATGGAATAGCCTACCGAATATTCTTCATCGGGAGAGATTGTTCTTGCGTATTTCTTGCTCTTTGCGTCTGTTGTTTCATCCACATCTGCCGGAAGTCCGTTCCAAGGCTCAAGGCACACAAACGGTGCGTTAAGACCTACGGGAGTCCAAATTCCGAGTGCGTCAAATCCGTCAAAGCTGAATGAGAAGCCACTGCCCGTCTTTCTCGAAACAAGCTTTACCCTGCTTTTCGGGAGATATTCGACAATCATTGCATCGTTATCGAAATCACGGTATCTGAGAGGAAGCTCGTTTGTGCCTTTCAGCAAATCAAGCTTGGGAACGGACTTATCCATGTATCCGTCTTTAGTGAGAGACACTGTACAACCGTTTGCATCCTCGAAGATAAGGCTGTAATCCTCAAATCCGCCGTCCTCCTCGGTTATCGGGCAATTGAATGCGGGATGACCTCCGAGGCAGAATGTCATTTCGTTTTTATCGAGATTTTTTAAGGTAAAGCGTGTGCTGAAGCCTGTCTCGCTTATCTCATGTTCAACTCTGAGTGAGTAGCAGAACGGGAACATTTTGAGAGTTTCCTCTGTTTCACGCTGTTCGAGTACGACCTTATTTCTCGATATATAAACAGGCTCAAATTCACGTTTTCTTGCGATTCCGTGCTTTACCATAGGGTATTCGACACCGAAATGTGCCATTTTTCCGTCCTTGGGAGAGCAGCACACGGGAAAAAGGATAGGTGCCTGACCGCTCCAATATTCGGGGAGTCCCTGCCAAACGTATTCTATACCGTCTTTTTTATAGGAAACAAGCTCGCCGCCAAAGGTTCTGACAACAGCGGTTGCTTCGTTTGCATTAAGATTGAAAGTCATAGCGACCTCCTTTATCAGAATTCAAGCTTAGATTCGATATATGCCGCAACTTCGGAAATGGGCATTCTTACCTGCTCCATTGTATCACGGTCACGAACGGTAACACAACCGTCTTCAACCGAATCAAAGTCATATGTAATGCAGAAGGGTGTACCGATTTCGTCCTCTCTGCGGTATCTCTTACCGATAGAGCCTGCTTCGTCAAAGTCAACCATAAACTTACCGGAAAGCTCTGTATAAAGCTCTGCGGCCTGTTCGGAAAGCTTCTTTGAGAGAGGAAGAACGGCAGCCTTAAAGGGAGCAAGTGCGGGATGGAGGTGGAGAACAACTCTTGTATCGTTCTTTTCCGCATCTATAACCTCTTCGTCATAAGCATCGCAGAGGAATGCAAGGAACGAACGCTCAACACCGAGGGAGGGTTCGATAACGTAGGGGATGTATCTTTCGTTCTTTTCCTGGTCGAAGTATGTGAGATCCTTACCGGATGTATTCTGGTGCTGTGTGAGGTCGTAGTCTGTACGGTCGGCAACGCCCCAAAGCTCGCCCCATCCGAACGGGAAGAGGAATTCAAAGTCGGTGGTAGCCTTGGAGTAGAAGCAAAGCTCGTCTGCATCGTGGTCACGGAGTCTGAGGTTTTCTTCTGTTATGCCGAGAGAAAGGAGCCAATTGTGACAGAACGAACGCCAATACTGGAACCATTCGAGGTCTGTACCGGGCTGGCAGAAGAATTCAAGCTCCATCTGCTCGAACTCACGAACACGGAAGATAAAGTTACCGGGGGTGATTTCGTTACGGAATGACTTACCGATCTGACCGATACCGAAGGGGAGCTTCTTTCTTGTTGTTCTCTGAACATTTGCGAAGTTTACGAAAATACCCTGTGCTGTTTCGGGACGGAGATATACGGTGTTCTTAGCGTCTTCTGTTACGCCCTGGAATGTCTTAAACATAAGGTTGAAC
>CAYWFS010000021.1:0-12375 GCA_964457685.1 uncultured Ruminococcus sp.
CCGCCGCAACCGTCACGACCTGTTTTACCGCCGAGAAGAATAACTATATCTCCGGGGATGGGTCTTTCACGTCTTACGCATCTTTCGGGAGCCGCCGCAACTACAGCACCGATTTCCATACGCTTTGCAATGTAACCGGGGTGATATATTTCGCTTACCTGACCTGTCGCAAGACCGATCTGGTTTCCGTAGGAAGAATATCCTGCCGCAGCTGTTGTTACAAGCTTCTTCTGGGGGAGCTTACCCTCGAGAGTTTCCTCCATGGGTCTTGTGGGATCTCCAGCACCTGTAACTCTCATCGCACCGTAAACATAGGAACGTCCTGAAAGCGGGTCACGAATAGCACCGCCGATACAAGTTGCCGCACCGCCGAAGGGTTCGATTTCGGTAGGATGGTTATGTGTTTCGTTCTTGAAGAGGAGGAGCCATTTTTCTGTTGTACCGTCAACATCCACGTCAATTTTAACGGTACAAGCATTTATCTCTTCGGATTCATCAAGCTTCGGAAGCTTGCCCTGAGCTTTAAGCTCTCTTACCGCAACTGTAGCAATGTCCATAAGGTTTACGGGCTTTGCATCACGACCGAGAGAATGACGAACGCTCTTGTATCTTTCATATGCGGCTTCAAGGAGGGGATCATCAAACTTTACGCTGTCGATAGTCGTAAGGAATGTTGTGTGACGGCAATGGTCAGACCAATATGTGTCGATCATCTTGATTTCTGTCATAGTGGGAGCACGACCCTCATTCTTGAAGTGTTCACGAGTGAAGCGGAGGTCGTCTCTGTCCATTGCAAGACCGTATTTGTCGATAAATGCCTGAAGCTCGTCATCTGTCATTTCGAGGAAGCCGTCAAGAACAGCAACATCCGCCGGAATATCGTAAACAGCTTCGAGAGTATCCTTTTCTTCAAGGGAAGCCTCTCTCGCTTCAACGGGGTTTATAACATACTTTTTGATTTTTTCAAGTTCGTCGTCTGTGATGCTTCCGGAAAGGATATAAACCTTTGCTGTACGGATAAGAGGACGATTGCCACGGGAGATTATCTGAATGCACTGTGAAGCGGAGTCGGCTCTCTGATCGTACTGACCGGGGAGATATTCAACTGCGAATACACGATCGCCGTCATTTACAGTGAGAGTATCATATGTAATATCTACCTGGGGTTCGGAAAATACGGTTTTCTTAGCGTATTCAAAAAGCTCGGGAGTTATATCCTCAGCATCGTAACGATTGAGAAAACGTACTCCGGTAACACCGCTTATTCCGAGGAACGATGTAATATCATTCTTCAGAGAATCGGCTTCATGGGTAAGTCCCTGTCTTTTTTCAACATAAATTCTATATACCATTGAATTACTCCTTGTAAGCAAGTGCTTTTGCACCGATATCGTCTCTCTTATATTCGTTCTCAAAGCTTACATCCTCGCAGGCTTCATAGGCATTCTTTACAGCTTCACCGAGTGTGGGAGCTACTGCCGTAACACCGAGAACTCTTCCGCCTGCCGTAACAAGCTTGCCGTCCTTTATCTTTGCACCGGCAACAAATACCTCAGCACCGTGCTTCAAGGTTGTGGGAACATTAAGCTCAAAGCCTGTTTTGTATTTAACGGGATAACCGTTTGAAGCCTTGATTACACAGCAAGCACAGGCATTTTTCCATTTTATTTCGGTTTCTGCGAGTGTACCATCGTGAACCGCTTTCATTATTGTGAAAAGATCGGTATCGAGGAGGGGAAGAACTACCTGAGTTTCGGGATCTCCGAAACGACAGTTATATTCGATTACCTTAGGTCCGTTCTTTGTTATCATAAGTCCGAAGTAAAGGCAACCCTTGAACGTGCGTCCCTCGTTTTCCATAGCCTTGATTGTCGGGAGGAATATTTCAGTCATACATCTTTCCGCAACCTCGGGAGTATAGTAGGGGTTCGGAGCTATCGTACCCATACCGCCGGTGTTGAGACCTGTATCGTTGTTTCCCGCACGTTTGTGGTCCATTGAAGACACCATGGGAGATACGGTTTTGCCGTCTGTGAATGCAAGCACGGAAACCTCGGGACCTTCGAGAAATTCTTCGATAACAACATGATTACCGCTTTCACCGAACATCTTGTCCTCCATTATTTCACGGAGAGCATCGTATGCTTCATCATGATTCTGACAGATAAGCACACCTTTTCCGAGAGCAAGTCCGTCAGCCTTTATAACTATGGGCATTTGAGCGGTCTTTATGTATTCACGAGCCGAATCGATCGAGTCAAAAGTCTCATATGCGGCGGTCGGAATACCGTATTTTTTCATGAGGTTCTTTGAAAATACCTTGCTACCCTCGATTATAGCCGCATTTTTTGCAGGACCGAAGCAGGGAATTCCTATTTTTTCAAGCTCATCTACCATTCCGAGAACGAGCGGATCATCGGGAGCAACGACAGCAAAATCTATATTGTGAGTCGAAGCAAATTCAACGACAGCGGGAATATCCTTTGCACCGATAGCAACGCATTCCGCTTCTGTCATACCGCCGTTTCCGGGAAGAGCATATATCTTATCTATTTCACGGCTTTCACGAAGCTTTTTGATTATAGCGTGTTCACGTCCGCCGGAACCAATAACAATAATATTCATATGTATACCTTTATATAATTTCGTCTGGCTTATACTGTCAGAATTAATGGTGGAAAAGTCTCATTCCCGTGAAGCACATAGCCATGCCGTACTTGTTACAGGTTTCTATGACATTTTCGTCACGGATACTTCCGCCGGGTTCGGCTACATATGTAACTCCACTGCGTCTTGCTCTTTCAATATTGTCACCAAACGGGAAGAATGCATCGGAAGCAAGAGCTACACCGGTAATACCTGCGAGATATTCGTCCTTTTCAGCCTTTGTAAGCTCTTCGGGACGAGTAGTGAAGTAATTCTGCCATACATTATCGCCGAGTACATCTTCACACTGCTCTGAAATGTATACATCAATAACATTGTCACGGTCGGGTCTGCCGAGAGTGGGAAGGAAGGGAAGTGCAAGAACCTTCGGATGACGGCGGAGGTGCCATATATCTGCCTTGTTTCCCGCAAGTCTTGTGCAGTGGATTCTTGACTGCTGACCTGCACCTACACCGATAGCCTGCCCGTCAACGGCATAACATACGCTGTTAGACTGAGTATATTTGAGAGTAATGAGAGCCACGATAAGGTCGAGCTTTGCGGAGTCGGGAATTTCCTTGTTTTCTGTAACTACATTTGTAAGCACGTCTGCGGAAGCCTTGTAGTTATTTCTGCCCTGTTCAAATGTTACACCGAAAACTTCCTTTGTTTCGATTTCCGCAGGTACATAGTTTTCGTCTATCTTAACGATGTTGTATGCACCTTTTTTCTTGGATTTCAGTATTTCAAGAGCTTCGGGTTCGTAACCAGGAGCAATAACGCCGTCGGAAACTTCACGCTTGATTATCATAGCAGTGGTAACGTCACATACATCGGAGAGTGCAATCCAGTCGCCGAAAGATGACATACGGTCTGTTCCTCTTGCTCTTGCATAAGCACAAGCGAGGGTAGAATCGTCAAGTCCTTCAATATCGTCAACAAAGCACATCTTCTTGAGGTCGCTGTCAAGCTTGAAGCCGAGAGCGGCAGATGTAGGAGAAACGTGCTTGAACGAAGTAGCACAGGTAATTCCCGTAGCCTCCTTGAGTTCCTTTACGAGCTGCCAGCTGTTAAGTGCATCGAGGAAGTTGATGTATCCGGGTCTGCCGTTGAGTATCTCTATCGGAAGCTCTTCGCCGTTCTTCATGTAGATTTTCGCAGGCTTCTGATTAGGGTTACAGCCGTATTTGAGTTCAAATTCTTTCATTATGTTATCCCCCGTTAAGTCAAGCACCGTGCTTGTTGATAAGTCTTTCTTCGATTTCGCCGTTTTCAAGGTCAATCATGCGAACGTAAAGCGAAATCTTGTTGTTTTCGTCAAGGTTTTCCCAAATTTCTTTTGTAAAGCAGTCAATGCAAGCGGGAATTTCGATTCTCTCAGGTTCTCCTACGAAGGTGGGAATGGGATTGCCGTCGGTAACGTATGTGTGGATGAAATGACCGAGACCTGCCTTTGACGGGTAGGAGAATGTCTCACGAACACAGTCTGAGCCTTCCTCATCAAGAGACTTGAGAATGCTCATCTTATACTTGAAGTTACCGTCCGCACGATAGATTATACCGGAAATTCTGGGAGTCCAGTTCGGTGAATCAGGCTCGAATTCTCTTGTGTCGAGAGCGGATTCAAATGTGCCGCCTGAAAGAATAGTGTTTCTGATTGTGTCTGTCTGGTCGCCGTTTGTAACAATAACGATGTTTCCGAGATCACGGATGGGGTAGTATATAATAAGTGAGGGGTCTTCAACCTTGGATTCATCGTAGGGATGAGTTTTCATATCTCTGCCTTCGGGAATGAATACACGGTTTCTGCTGTTTTCGCTTCTACCCATTATAAAATATGCCATAGCGGCTTTCTTTCCGTCGGGTGTCTTACCGATCATGATACCACGTCCGACATACGGATTTCCTGCGAGTACATCCTTTATAGTGTTAGTCTTGTATACGTTCATACCGTTCTCCTTGTCAGTTGTTGTTTTGTGAAAGCTTTTCGGCTACCTTTTCACAAGCTTCCGGAAGAATGATCCATTCAGCGTTCTCCATAACTCTCTTTTGAAGAATTTCGGGAGTATCGCCGTCTTCAATGTACACTGCACGCTGTGCTATTATCTTTCCTCCGTCGGGAATGCTGTTTACATAGTGTACAGTCGCACCGGTTACCTTAACGCCGTATTCGAGTGCCGCCTCATGAACTCTGAGACCGTAAAAGCCCTTTCCGCAAAACGACGGAATAAGCGAGGGGTGTACGTTGATGATTCTGTTTTCGTATTTGTCTGTAAATTCTGCGGAAAGAATCGACATAAATCCGGCAAGAACTATCATACCGATATTTCTCGATTCAAGCTCTTCGATTATACGTTCCTCGAATTTTTCTCCACACTCTTTTCTTGAAACCACAACGGATTCTATACCGTGATTTTTCGCTCTTTCGAGTGCATATGCACCATGCGACGATGAGAGAACAAGCGAAATTTCACCGTGAGGTATTTTTCCGGCCTCCGAGGCTTTAAGTATCGCTTCGAGATTTGTTCCGCCACCCGAAACGAATACTGCTATTTTTACCTTATTCATATTTATGCGAGAATTACGCCGTCATCGGAAGAAATAACTTCACCGATAACATATGCGTCTTCACCGTTTGCTCTGAGTACTTCAATTGCGTGGTCTGCGTCGTTCTTTGATACAATAATGCTCATGCCGACACCCATGTTGTAGGTGTTGAACATATCTCTTTCGGAAATATTTCCTGTCTTTGCGATGAGATCGAAGATAGGAAGTACCTTTACGCTTGCACGGTCAATCTTAGCTGTCTTTCCTGCGGGGAGGGCACGAGGAAGGTTTTCGTAGAAGCCACCGCCTGTGATGTGAGAAATGCTCTTAACCTTAACTTCATCCATAAGTGCGAGAACGGGCTTTACATAGATTCTTGTAGGTGTGAGAAGTGCCTCACCAAGGCTCTGTCCGCCAAGCTCTTCACGAGGAGATTTGAGGTCTGCGTTTTCTATATCGAACACCTTACGAACGAGAGAGAAACCGTTTGAGTGGACACCGGAGGAGGGAAGTGCGATTATAACATCGCCGTCTTCTACATTTTCCTTATCGAGAACGGAATCACGGTCAACGATACCGCAAGCATAGCCTGCAAGGTCGTATTCGTCAACAGGGTAGAATCCGGGCATTTCGGCAGTCTCACCACCGACAAGAGCACAACCGCCCATTACGCAACCGTCAGCTACACCGGAAACGATAGAAGCTATCTTTTCGGGAACATTTTTGCCGCAAGCGATGTAGTCGAGGAATACGAGAGGTCTTGCACCGCAGCAAATAATATCGTTTACGCACATTGCAACGCAGTCTATACCAACGGTGTCGTGCTTGTCCATAAGGAACGCAATCTTGAGCTTTGTTCCAACACCGTCAGTGCCTGAAACGAGGAGAGGATGCTTTACGGAATATTTTTCCATAACAAGTCCAAGGTCGAATATGCCTCCGAAGCCGCCTATCTTGTCGCAAACTCCGTCAACGACTGTGCGGGCGATATGCTTCTTCATAAGCTCTACGGCTGTGTATCCTGCGGTGATGTCAACTCCTGCATTTTTGTATGCTTCACTGTAGCTTTTCATTGTTTTCTACCCTTTCAGTTAATTAGTTGTCTTCTGTATTTTTGTTTTCGGATATCTTTTTTGAATATTTCGGCTGAACCTTAAAGCCGGGTACGCGTGTGGGGAATTTGCTGTCAAAGCAAGCTGTGCAGAGACCGGGACAGTTCTTCGGAGCAAGCTTTGTTACGTTTTCAACGCTGAGGAAGCCGAGAGAATCAACACCGATTATATCACGAATTTCCTCCATTGAATGGCGGCAAGCGATAAGATTATCCTTTGAATCTATATCTGTGCCGTAGTAGCAAAGGTCGATGAACGGCGGTGCGGATGCACGAAGGTGTACTTCCTTGGCTCCTGCCTGACGGAGAAGTCCGACTATTCTTGCGGAGGTTGTTCCACGAACTATGGAGTCATCAACAAGAACAACTCTCTTTCCTCGAACAACGTCTGCGATAACATTAAGCTTTATACGAACGAGGTTTTCTCTGAATTTCTGACCGGGAGCAATAAAGGTTCTTCCGATGTACTTGTTTTTGATAAATCCTATCTCATAGGGAATACCGGACTGATGAGCATACCCGATGGCTGCATCTATACCGGAGTCGGGAACACCGATTACAACGTCGGCGGCAACGGGATGCTCAAGTGCGAGGAATGCACCGGCTCTTGCTCTTGCACGATTTACCGAGAAGCCGTCAATAACGGAGTCGGGACGTGCGAAGTAAATGTATTCAAACACACAGAACGCAGGCTCTGCTTCACCGACGTGATCCTTTATGGAACGGATACCGTTTTCGTCTATTACAACGATTTCACCTGCTTCAAGCTCTCTTACAAGCTTTGCACCAACGGAATCAAGGGCACATGACTCGGATGCTACCACATAGGAACCGTCCTCACATACACCGTAGCAAAGCGGACGAATACCGTGAATATCCTTTGCCGCAATAAGCTTTCTGGGGGACATTATGATGAGAGAATATGCACCCTCAAGCTTGGGCATTGCACGGCTTACGCTTTCCTCAATCGAAGAAGCGTTAAGTCTTTCACGAATAATAATATTTGCAATTATTTCAGCATCACTTGTTGTCTGGAAAATAGAGCCTTCAAGTTCAAGCTTTTCTCTTGTTTCTGTGGAGTTTACAAGACTTCCGTTGAAGCAAAGAGCCATCTGACCCTTAACATGACTTACAACGATAGGCTGTGCATTATGAGAGTCGTTTTTAACATTTTTACCGTAACGGCAGTGACCGATAGCAAGTCTGCCTTCGCCAAGGGAAGCAAGCTTCTCTGTTGTGAATACTTCGTTGACAAGACCGCTGTCCTTGATACAGTTGAATACACCGTCATCATTTACGACAATACCACAGCTTTCCTGACCTCTGTGTTGGAGGGCATAAAGACCATAGTAAACCGTGCTTGCAACATCACATTTTTCAGGGGTGTATATACCGAATACACCACATTCTTCGTTGAGCTTTCCCACAATATTACCTCTTTATATTAAAATATAGTTCGTTTTCCATAAGCATAAAAAGCACAGGGACAAATCTCTCTGTGCGGATACATCAAAGCTTTGCCGCAAGAGAAGCATCCTTTTCCGCAATTTTCTCCGCACCCTTTACTCTTGCGTTGTCAAGTGCATCGGCAAGTGCGGAGTCGGAAAGTGCAAGTATCTCGCAGGCAAGATGAGCGGCATTGGCGGCACCATTCATAGCTACTGTTGCTACGGGAATACCGGTGGGCATCTGTACGGTTGCAAGAAGTGCGTCAAGCCCGTCAAGCATACCTCCCTTTATCGGAACACCGATGACGGGAAGAGTAGTGTACGAAGCACATACGCCTGCAAGATGAGCGGCCATACCCGCACAGGCTATAATCACACCGAAACCATTATCTCTTGCTGAGAAAACATAGTCTCGCACAGCCGCAGGTGTTCTGTGAGCAGACATAACGTGAGCTTCAAACGGAACACCGAATTCCCTGAGAACGGCAAAGGCTTTTTCGACAACGGGAAGATCGCTGTCACTACCCATAATAACGGCAACTTTTTTCATAAGTATAATGATACCATACCTTTCTATGTTGTGTGCGGGAAAAGAAAACTGTTTGTCATATTCATTTGAATCAGACTAAAAAAAGCATACAGCTCCACCATGTGCGTGAAGTTATATGCCCAGACGGACGGCTTTGCTCAAAAAACCGAGCGGCTTTCTACTTCACGCGGTTAATTCCGCCGGGCCGTTGAGCCTTTTCCGTCAGTCGCAGAAAGCGTATTCTTTTTCCTTAATTAATTATATTATATATTCGTCTCGCCGTCAAGTAGCTGTCGTAAAAAATATATTTTTTTACAATTATGCTTTTTTTTGATACTCGCATAAGGAAAAAGCATATGCCGTTACACCTAAAAGTGTGTCCGAATGTATTTTTTTGTTGACTTTGTGAGGACATGGTGATAGAATGTATATAAAACAAATGCCGATCAAGCTTCTTTTTGGTGAAGCTTATTAAATATCGGAGCTAAGGAGCAAATTTCTATGTACTACAGAAGTGAAGTCGGACTCTCATATGACGAGCTGAAGAAGGCTCTCGCCGAATCCGTCAGTGGAAAAGAACCGAAAAAAGTTCTTATTCTCCCACCCGATTTTACAAGAATGTATTCGGGAGCCGGAATAATTACCGCCATATATTATGAAATGCTCTCGAAAAACTGCGAGGTAGACGTAATGCCCGCACTCGGTACCCATGTTCCGATGACAAAAGAGGAATGCGAAACGTTTTTCTGCGGAGTCGTGCCTTACGAAAAGCTAATTGTTCATAACTGGAGAGAGGATGTCGTAAAAATAGGAGAGGTGCCTGCCGAATTTGTAAACGAAGTTTCGGAGGGACTTGTGAGCGATAAGATAGATGTTGAGGTAAACCGTCGTATAGTTTCCGGTGAATACGATTTCATCATATCTGTAGGTCAGGTAGTTCCCCACGAGGTTGTTGGAATGGCAAATTATTCCAAGAATATCTTTGTCGGCTGCGGCGGCTCATCCATGATAAATTCATCCCATATGCTCGGAGCCTTTTACGGACTCGAAAGAATCATGGGTCGTGACTTTTCTCCTGTAAGACGTGTGTTCGACTATGCGGAGGAGCAATTTCTCGGCGATGTACCGCTAATGTACGTTCTTACCTGCACGACAAATACGGGGGATAAAACCAACATCCACGGACTGTATATCGGAAGAAGCCGCAAGAATTTCGAGATGGCGGTAGAACAAAGTCAAAAAATAAATCTGATTCACATGGACAAGCCGATAAAAAAAGCCGTTGTCTATCTCGACCCGAGAGAATTTAAAAGCACATGGCTCGGGAATAAGGCTGTCTACAGAACAAGAATGGCAATAGCCGATGGCGGTGAGCTTATAGTTCTCGCACCCGGAGTTTCACATTTCGGTGAGGACAGCGAAAACGACAGGCTTATCAGAAAGTACGGCTATGTCGGTCGTGAAAACGTGCTTGCACTTGTAAAAGATGAAGCAAACACCGACATAAAAGCAAACCTTTCCGTAGCGGCACACCTTATTCACGGCTCCTCCGACGGTAGGTTCTCGATAACATACTGCACAGAAAAGCTCACAAAGGCAGAAATCGAGGAAGTTGCATTCAATTATATGCCATATTCGGAAATCTCAAAAAAATACGACCCGAATACGCTGAAAGACGGTTGGAACACGATTGACGGAGAAGAGATATATTATATTTCAAATCCCGCACTCGGACTTTGGAGCTGTGACAAATGAACGAAAAGCTTATAGACCTCCATACTCACTCCACATTTTCGGACGGCTCAATGACACCTACCGAGCTTGTGATGCACGCTAAAAAAGCAGGACTTAGTGCAATTGCAGTGTCAGACCATGATACCTGTGAAGGAGTGAATGAAGCCCTCTCGGCAGGAAGTAACTACGGAGTCGAGGTTATACCTGCAATTGAGCTGTCGGCTGCCTCAGACACGGAGACGCACATACTCGGCTACTTTATCGACCTCGATTCAAAGGCTCTGACAGAAGCCGTCTCATACATCCGTGATGTACGCACAAAAAGAATCGCTGAAACCTGCGAAATGCTCGAAAAATACGGTATTCATGTGTCCATTGACGAAGTTCGTGAAAAAGCAAACGGCGGAATCCTTTGCAGAGCTCATTTGGCGAAAATAATGACGGAAAAGGGATACTCGACCTCTCCGAAGGATGCGTTTGCAAAATGGCTCAACGTAGGTTGTCCGTGTTATTCCGACTCTCAGGCATTGAGCGACACAGAAGCGATAGAGCTTATAAACCGTTCGGGAGGGGACGCATATCTCGCACATCTGCACCTTACAAAAAAGCCACATGATGAGCTTGATAAATTTGTAAAAAGACTTACGGAAGTAGGGTTGTGCGGTATCGAGGGATATTATACGGATTATACACCCGAAATGGAAACCGAATACCGCTGTCTTGCAAAGAAATACGGACTGAAAATATCTGGCGGAAGTGATTTTCACGGCTCGTTTAAACCGCATATAGCTATAGGTCGAGGATTGGGGGAAATGAAAATTTCATATTCCGTCCTCGAAAATATGAGAAACAAATAAATGTAAAGGAGAACAATATGAAAAAAGCCGACATCGGAATGATAGGAATGGCAGTAATGGGAGAGAATTTGTCTGTGAATATGGCGAATCACGGATATACCGTTGCCGTTTATGACGTATGGGACGGAGTTGTCGATAAATTCATGTCAGGCAGAGGACTGGGAAAAAGCATCATCCCTTGCCATTCGTTCGAGGAACTTGTAGCATCTCTCGAAAAGCCGAGAATAGTCATGATGATGATAAGGGCAGGCTCTCCGGTGGACGAAACAATAGACAAGCTTCTACCTCTTCTCGATAAGGGAGATATAATAATAGACGGCGGAAACTCCCATTTTCCAGACACGCAAAAAAGATGCGAAAAGGTCGAAAAATTCGGTATGCTCTATATTGGCACGGGAGTTTCAGGCGGAGCCGAGGGAGCATTAACAGGTCCTTCAATGATGCCGGGCGGTTCTCCCTCTGCATGGGAAAGAGTGAAGCCTATTTTGCAAAATATCTGTGCCAAGGTAGATGACGGTACACCGTGCTGTGACTGGGTAGGTGAAAACGGAGCAGGTCATTTCGTAAAAATGGTGCATAACGGTATAGAATACGGGGATATGCAGCTCATATGCGAGGCTTACCACATAATGAGAGACTATCTCGGAATGACACCCGACGAAATGCACGAGGTATTTGCAGAATGGAACAAGGGAGAGCTTAACAGCTACCTAATAGAAATAACCGCCGATATTCTCACAAGAAAGGACGCTGACGGAAAACCGCTTGTTGACAAAATTCTTGACACGGCAGGACAAAAAGGTACGGGAAAATGGACAGCCATCTCCGCACTTGACGAGGGAATACCGCTTACACTGATTGGAGAGGCCGTATTCGCAAGATGTCTCAGCTCCATGAAAGATGAACGCGTAAAAGCTGCAAGTGAAATAGGCGGCTATCGTCAAAGCTTCAACGGAAACCGAAAAGAGTTTTTGGAAGACTTAAAAAATGCACTTTACGCTTCAAAAATCGTATCCTACGCACAGGGATATACTCTCATGCGTTCTGCGGCAAAAACCTATGGCTGGAATCTCAACTACGGCGGTATTGCACTTATGTGGCGTGGCGGTTGTATAATCAGAAGCGTATTCCTCGGCAAGATAAAGGAAGCCTTTGACAGCGACCCCGATATAACAAACCTTATGCTTGCTCCTTATTTCAGAAATGCTCTCTCTAAAGCCGATGAAGGTTGGAGACGTGTGTGTGCCTCCGGTATAATGTCGGGTGTTCCGATTCCTGCAATGACATCCGCACTTTCATATTACGACGGATACAGATGCGAAAAGCTTCCCGCAAATCTGCTTCAGGCACAAAGAGACTATTTCGGAGCCCACACATACGAAAGAACAGATGCAGAAAGAGGAAAATTCTTCCACACCGACTGGAACAACGGAGAGGTTGGAGATACCTCCTCCACACAGTATAACGTATAACGAGGTAGAATCATGAAATTCAAAGAAAACT
>CAYWFS010000021.1:12475-36130 GCA_964457685.1 uncultured Ruminococcus sp.
TCCTCCACACAGTATAACGTATAACGAGGTAGAATCATGAAATTCAAAGAAAACTATAAATACGCCATAGCGGCCCCTACAAGCATGGGTGTCAGAATATGCCCTATGAACGGTCAGCCTGTTCAGTCGTCGGACACATTTTTCATGCAAGCCACAAGTGCAGAATCCAATGTACTTTCGATTGCTTCATATCTCGGAATGAATACAAAGGTTCTCACAACTTTTGTGAAGGACAGTCCGATAGCAGATTTTATAAAAAGAAACCTGCGTTCGAGAGGGATAGATTACGAGGGAGTCGAGGTTGAACAGGGCGGACCATGGGGATATAGGCACCAGTTCAATATTGCCGACAGCGGATACGGCACAAGAGGACCGAGAGTTTGCAATGACCGTGCAGGAGAAGTCGGAAGAACCCTTAACATAAAGGATTTTGATACAGACAGAATTTTCGGCGAGGAAGGTGTGCAGATACTTCACCTTTCGGGACTTATAGCGGCACTTTCACCCGAAACAGGACGTTTTTGTCTTGAGCTTGCCCGTGCTGCGAAAAAATACGGTACAAGAATATCATTTGATTTAAACTACAGAGCTTCATTCTGGAAGAACAGGGAAGAAGAACTCCGAGAAATTTTCACGGAAATCGCATCGGTTGCCGATATTCTTGTCGGAAATGAGGAAGACTTCCAGCTTGCACTCGGAATAATCGGACCGGAAGCAGGCGGTCGAGAGCTTACGACAAAAATCGACAGCTTCAAGGGAATGATAGACTGCGTAAGAAAAGAATTCTCAAATGCGGAAGTATTTGCTACGACACTGAGACAGGTAGTTGATGTAAACACACATATATGGGGTGCGATAATGCTTGCCGGAGATGAGTGGCACATTGCGGAGCCGAGAGAGATTCATGTTCTCGACAGAATAGGCGGAGGAGACGGATTTGTCGGCGGTCTTTTGTATGCTATGCTCAAGGGTTGGGAATACGAAAAATGCGTACAGTTCGGATGGGCCTCCGGTGCGATTGCAACAACATTCCTCACAGACTACGCACAGCCTGCCGATGAAGAACAGATTTGGTCGGTATGGGGCGGTAATGCCAGAGTAAAAAGATAAGGAAATAAAAAAATGAAAACAGTAATAACAGATTCTTTTGCGGTAAATCCGGGAGACCTTTCGTGGGAGTGGCTTAAAAAATACGGCGAATACAAAGCCTACGACAAGCTTTCAAACGATGAGGCGGCGGAGCATATAGGGGATGCGGAGATAGTATTCACAAACAGAGTCAGAATAGACGAAGCTTTACTTCAAAAATGCCAGAATGTAAAGTATGTTTCCGCACTCGGTACAGGCTACGATATGATAGACGTTGATGCCTGCCGCAAGCGTAATATCGAGGTGTGCAATGTTCCCGGATATTCAACCGCATCGGTTGCACAGCACACGTTCACACTGCTCCTCGCAAACACCTTCGACCTCAACGGATACACAAACATGGTAAAAAACGGAAAATGGACGGGAATCCCGGGGTTTATGTACCAGGAGTCGAAATTTGTAGAGCTTGACGGAAAGACAGTCGGGGTTTACGGTTGCGGTGCAATAGGAACTCGCTTTGCAAAAATATGCAGTGCTTTCGGTATGAGAGTGCTTGCTACAAAGAGAAGCAGAACAAGCGGAGAAGAAAACGGAATCACATTCACCGATCCCGATACACTTCTTAGAGAAAGTGATTACGTTTCGTTCCACTGTCCGCTGACACCCGAGACAAACGGAATGGTTGATCGTGATTTTATCTCAAAAATGAAGACGGGTGCAATTATCATTAACACATCCCGTGGAGCGGTTTTAAACGAATCCGATGTAGCGGAGGCTCTGAACAGCGGAAAGCTCGGTGGTGCGGGACTGGATGTGCTTGCCGTAGAACCTGCCGACCCGAATAATCCGTTGCTTAAAGCGAAAAACTGTGTCATAACACCTCATTGTGCTTGGACTTCAAAAGAAGCGAGAACGAGACTTATGGAAATACTTGACAAAAATCTCGATTCATTCGTTAAGCACGGTCACGGAATAAATTCTGTAATGTAAAAAACAAAACTCATGACGGAAATCCGAAAAAATGCGGAAAACCATCATGAGTTTTTTGTTGTTTAAAGTATCGAATAGCGTCCTTCCATTGCTCGTCTGAGAGTAACTTCATCGGCATATTCGAGATCGCCTCCGACAGGAACACCGTTTGCTATCCTTGTCACCTTAACTCCGAGAGGGGATGCCAGCTTTGCTATATACATAGCGGTAGCTTCGCCTTCCACGGTCGGGTTTGTTGCAAGAATAAGCTCACGGACACTTTTACCGTCATCGGAATTTACTCCTAGTCTTGCAAGAAGCTCCTTTATCGTCAGCTTGTCGGGTGTAATTCCTCGCATGGGTGATATAGTGCCGTGAAGCACATGATACACACCGTTATACTGTCTTGTTTTTTCAATTGCAATAACAGCACGGGGTTCTTCCACCACACATACGGTTGAACTGTCACGGGAGCTTGACGAGCATATAGCACATTCCTCGTCGGTGGTGATATTACAGCAGGTCTTACACCTGTGAATCTGCTTTTTTGCGGCAAGAATAGCCTCGGCAAATTTTTCGGCTTCATCTTCTGTGAAGTTCAAAACGCAGAAAGCATATCTTGCGGCAGATTTTTTACCAACACCGTCGAGCTTGCGGAACATATCCGTCAGTCTCTCGAGAGGTTCAATATTTTCGTTCATTTCGCTTTACTGCTTTATCAGAAAAGGCCGGGAATGCCGGGGATGTTGAGACCGCCGGTAACCTTGCTCATTTCTTCGCTGTTGATTTCGTTTACCTTCTTGATAGCTTCGTTCATGCCTGCGATGATAATATCGGACATGGTTTCGATATCTTCGGGGTCAACGATTTCGGGGGATATTTCAAGGGAAAGAACTTCGAGCTTGCCGTTGATTTTTACAGTAACAGCACCGCCGCCTGCCTTAACCTCATATTCGTGTTTATCAAGCTCTTCCTGGAGCGTAGTCATATCGTCCTGGATCTTCTGAGCCTGCTTGATCATGCTTTGCATATTGGAGGGACCGCTGCCGACTCCCTTGGGAAGCTTTGCCTTCATTGATAAGTTACCACCTTTTGTTGAAAAAATATATTTTGACGCAGAGTTTGTTTGCACTGCGTTGTTATACTGATTTACAGTGTCTGAATTTCGTCGATAGGCTCGGGCTTTTTCTTTACCTCACCCGGCTCAACCTTTATTTCAGTTCCCGCACCGCATATTTTGCACATTACAAATGCGGTAAGGAGAGTTTGCTTATTCTCCGGTCTGTCGAGAATCATTATTGCGGTAGGGTTTGCACTTCTTACTGTCAAAGTGCTTCCGTCTTCCGTTATATAACAATCCGACTGATAGAGGAACGAAGCAAGAGGACCTTTTTTCTGACCGAGATATTCAACGACATCGCTTACATCCGAAAGATATTTCACCTTTATCTCTGCCGTGTCGTTTTCTTCTGTATCCGTTACCTTTTCGTCATCGGGTACAACTTCGGTCTGCTCCGTTATATTACTTTGAGGAGACGCATCCTTAACATAAGTGACAACACCTGCCTCCATCATGGCTACCTTTTCTTCAAGAGAAGCAACTCTCGAAGTCAGTGCGGCACTTGTACGGAGCAGGGAAGGGTCGCTCATTTTTATCAAAGTAAGTTCCGCCGTTGTTCTTTTGGATTGCGGCAGACGGTTTATATCTTTAGCCGCCTCATCAAGTAAATTGAAATGATAAGAAATAGCCTCGGGAGTGAATCTCTTAGCCGCATCCCAAAGAAGCTTCATTTCAGGCTCCGTATAATCGAGATACGAGTCATACTGATTCTTCGGAAGATATTTCAAAACGAGCATATCTCGCCAAAACGACGTAAGCTCATTCCAAAAAACGGAAATATCCTTTGTGGAAAAGACCACATCCTTGACAAGAGAGAATATTGATGAAATATCGTTTTTCGATACCGCAACAGCCGTTTTATAGAGAATTTCAATTCCCGTAAGTCCGAGTATATCGGAAACACGTTCGAGGGTTACATCGGAGCCACCGGCAGAGCAAAGCTCAAACAGGCTGATAGCATCACGCATACCTCCGAAAGACTGCTTTGCAATCATTCTTGCGGCATCTTCACTCAGCGAAATCCCCTCTTTTTCGCTTATATAAAGCAATCTGGAGGCTATTACATCGCTGTTTAT
Organism: uncultured Ruminococcus sp.; assembly: GCA_964457685.1. GTDB lineage: Bacteria > Bacillota > Clostridia > Oscillospirales > CAG-272 > UMGS1696. Next base: position 16,730 of record CAYWFS010000021.1, read on the forward strand.
ACGTCTAAAATCGAAACGCTGACAACGTGAGATTATCGTTGCGGGAAGTTTATGAAACTCGGTTGTAGCCAAAATAAACACAGCGTGTTCCGGAGGCTCTTCAAGAGTTTTAAGAAGAGCATTGAACGCACCGCTCGACAGCATATGAACCTCGTCTATGATGTACACACGCTTTTTAAGTGATGCCGGAGCAAAGCTTATTTCATCCTGTATATCACGGATATAGTCAACACCGGTTCTCGAGGCTGCGTCCATTTCAAGGACATCGGTTGCGTTTCCTTCGTCTATTGAACGGCAGGAAAAGCATTCACCGCAGGGATTACCGTTTTTCGGATTTTCGCAGTTTATAACCTTGGCAAGGATCTTGGCACAAGTGGTTTTACCCGTACCTCTTGAACCGCAAAAAAGATAAGCGTGCGAAAAACGAGAATGCTCCGCTTCATATCGCAGTACCGACGTAATATGATCCTGTCCGCAAACATCGTCTAAAATACGCGGACGGTACTTTCTGTACAAAGTCTGATACATTGTCATGCCTCACACTTTTATAATTAGCAAAATAACTCGCAAATCAAGACCATACACCCAACACTCGAAGAAAGGATCATGTACGACATCATAGTTCCAGCTCAGAACAGGCTACCCTGCGGCGCATCGACTAAACTGCTTAATGCTGCTTGGTTCCCCACCTGACATGGTTCACAGCCGCCGATCGCGCAAGACCCATTCGTCAACACTTTCCCTATGACACAGACTACACAAGCTTTCCCCTCATGTCGGGAATCCACCCTCGCTGTAGCGGACTTCGAGTACAGGGACCCGCTGCTCCCCCGGCTGGTATGGCCTTGATTCACGAGTTATCATGCTTGTAAATTGCTATTTGATTATCAATACTTGTATATTATACCACATTTTTTTTGTTTTTCAATATGGTTTGGCATAAATTCACTTTTTGTTTAAAATTTCGTCCTTCCGTAATACTCGCCGCCCACACAAAGCTCATCCTCGATTTCAAGAAGTCGGTTGTATTTCGAGCATCTTTCCGATCGTGCGGGGGCTCCGGTTTTAATAAATCCTGCGTTCATTCCCACTGCCAAATCAGCTATTGTCGTATCACAGGTCTCGCCCGAACGATGGGATATTATCGTTTTATATCCGTATCTTCTTGCACAGCGTATCACCTCGACTGTCTCGCTCAGAGTTCCTATCTGATTCGGCTTTATAAGAATTGCGTTTCCTCTATTGTTTTCTATGCCGTCAAGCAGCTTCTTTTTGTTTGTAACAAAGAAATCGTCACCGACCAGCATGACCGAAGAACCTATTTCCGCAGTCATTTTGCCCCAACCGCTGTTGTCATCCTCTCCGAGTCCGTCTTCTATTGAAACAATCGGATATTTTCGGCAAAGGTCATGCCATTCCTTTATGAGAGCATCGCTGTCCATGGTTCTTTTTGATTTAGGCTGGATATATCCTCCGCCGTTCGCCCATTCACTTGCAGCAGCATCTATGGCGATTCTGACCTTTCCCGAATATCCACGCTCTTCGATAGCCTCCATTATATAATCGAGAGCTTCCGTGTGACTTGAAAGGTTCGGTGCATAGCCTCCTTCATCCCCCACAGTTACAGACAAGCCTTTTTTCTTCAAGATATTTCCGAGAGAACGGTATATTTCGCAGCCTGCTCTCAATGCGTCCTTGAACGTGTCAAAATCTATCGGCATTATCATAAATTCCTGTATGTCGATGTTATTTGAAGCGTGAGCACCGCCATTCAAAATGTTCATCATCGGAATCGGCAAGATTGAGCCTGAAATACCGCCGATATAGCGATAAAGCGGCATTCCGTAGTGCATTGCAGATGCCTTTGCACAAGCAAGAGACACTGACAGAATAGAGTTTGCACCAAGCTTTCTTTTGTTTTCGGTGTCGTCGAGACGTATCATTTTCATATCTACGAGTGTGTTTGAGCAGGTAAGTCCTCTCAGCTCGGGAAATATCTTTTCATTAATATTTTCAACGGCACTAAGCACACCTTTTCCGAAAAATCTGGCTCTGTTTCCGTCACGCAACTCATGAGCTTCGTATTTACCGGTTGACGCTCCGGACGGAACAGACGCTTTTCCCACCGAACCGTCACTTAGCGTAACCGTGGTCTCCACAGTCGGATTTCCTCTTGAATCAAGTATTTCTCTTGCGTGAATATTTTCTATCAATGCGAGATGAGTATGACATTTCATATTTTTTACCACACCTTCTTTTTTTAGAGAGACGCGAATTTTTCCTCTCTGTGTGAGATATTATTTGCATACTTCACCCGAAATATTTCTCAATTGACTTGATTTTTTTAAAGGATTAATATATACTGAACTTAACAATATTTTTCAGATAAGGAAAAACAATTATGAAACTTGAAGAATTGACCGTTTTAAAGCCGGCTCCCACACCGGGCGACACATCATGGTTTACACATGACCGATTCGGTATGTTTATTCACTGGGGTCTGTACTCTCTCGGAGCACGTCACGAGTGGTTCAAAACCTATGAACGTATCCCCACAGATGTGTACGACAGAAAGTATTTCAACCATTTCGATCCCGACCTCTACAACCCCGAAATATGGGCAGAGGCTGCGGCTGATGCCGGTATGAAATATTTTGTTATCACAACAAAGCATCACGAAGGCTTCTGTCTCTGGGATACCGAATACACCGACTACAAAGCAACAAACACACCTTACGGAAAAGACGTGCTTACTCCCATGGTTGAAGCATTCCGTTCAAAGGGACTCCGTACAGGTCTTTATCACTCACTCCTCGACTGGCACCACCCCGATTACACCCTCGACGTTCATCACCCAATGAGAGACGACGAAGAATATGCAAAGGGAGAGAGTGCAAGAGATATTAACAGATACGTTGATTATCTCCACGCTCAAACCGAGGAGCTTCTCAGAAAATACGATCCCGTAGATCTTATGTGGTTCGATTTCTCCGTACCTGCTTCTTCAAGATTTGCGGGCAAGGGAAAGGAAATTTGGCGTAGCGAAGAATTTATCGAAAAGATTCGTGCTATCAATCCCAAAATAATGATAGACGACAGACTCCAGATAGACCAGGACGTAAAGACTCCGGAGCAGTATATGCCCGATGAATGGGTCAAGATAAACGGCGTTCCCGTTGTATGGGAGGGTTGTCACACATTCTCCGGCTCTTGGGGTTACTACCGTGATGAACAGTCCTGGAAGAGCGTTGACCAGCTTCTCAAGATGCTTATTGACAGCGTATCAATGGGTGGAAACCTTCTTCTCAATGTAGGACCCACAGGTCGCGGAGAATTTGATGAAAGAGCATACGAAAGACTCCGCGGTATCGGAAAATGGATGCGTCGTCATTCACGCTCCATCTACGGATGTACTCAGGCACCTCTCGAATTTGAATGCCCGAAGGACTGCCGCTTCACCTATAATCCCGAAAAGCAGAGACTTTATTTACATATGTACAGCTGGCCTTTCGGAAAAATCACTCTTAAAGGAGAGGTTGCGGAACACGTTGATTACATTCAGATACTTTCCGACGCTTCCGAGCTGAGATTCGACTATAATGCAGAGCAGAGAACTGTCGATATTCCTCTCCCCGTATACAAGCCGCTGAACGCAGACATACCTGTTCTTGAAATATTCCTTAAGTAAATACTATAAATCGGCTCGCAGACATTCGCTTAACCGCACAAGGCTCTGTCGGGCTGATTTTTGTCGAAAAAAGAAAAAACAATTGATTAACAATATACTTTGTGCTATAATTACCTCAAAACCATAAAGGAGTACGGATATGGATAACATTAAAACAACAAAAGAGCTTATCGAATTCCTTGACTCATCTCCCACAGCCTTTCAGGCCACATATGAGATAGGAAAAAGACTCGAAAATGAAGGCTTTACAAAGCTCGGTGAGCATGAAAGCTGGAATATAGTTCCCGGCGGCAAGTATTATGTAACAAGAAACGGCACATCCGTAATTGCATTCACCGTTCCGCATGAATATGCAAAATCGTTCATGATCACCGCAAGCCACACCGACAGCCCCACATTCAAGCTTAAAAGCTCATACGAAGTTGAAGCCTGCGGCAAATATGTGAAGCTCAACGTAGAGGGTTACGGCGGAATGATTCTTTCCTCCTGGCTTGACAGACCTCTTTCAATCGCAGGTCGCCTTGTTATAAAGGATGAGGGAAGAATATACACAAAGCTTGTTGCGATAGACCGTGACCTTGTCCTCATTCCGAATGTAGCGGTTCATCAGAACAGACAGATAAACAGCGGCTTCTCCTACAACATTGCCGTGGATATGATGCCCCTTTATTCGGCAAAGGATAAAATGGGAAGTCTCAAGGAAATTCTCGCCGAAAATGCAGGCTGTGATAAGGACAGCATAATCGGTGCGGATCTCTACCTCTACAACCGCACAAAGGGAACTGTATGGGGTGCCGGAGATGAATTCTTCTCCTCCGCAAGAATAGACAACCTCCAGTGTGCATATACCACTCTCATCGGCTTCATCAATGCAATCGAGGAAAGCAAGGCAATAAACATTTACTCCTCTTTCGACAACGAAGAAACGGGAAGCTCCACAAAGCAGGGTGCGGGTTCACAGTTCCTCAGCGACACACTCGCAAAGATTGCTTCAAACCTCGGCTTCTCCGTTACCGAAGCACTTGCATCATCATTCATGGTATCGGCAGACAACGGTCACGCAAAGCACCCGAATCATCCCGAATACTCTGACGGTGCAAACTGTCCCGCACTTAACGAGGGTGTTGTAATAAAGGAAAATGCCGCTCAGAAGTACACAACAGACGCTGTATCCGCTGCAATATTCACCGAAATATGCAAGAAAGCGGGAGTTCCCACTCAGCGTTTTGCGAACAGAAGTGACCTTGGCGGCGGTTCTACTCTCGGCTCCATCTCTAACACCAACGTCGGACTTATCACCGTTGATATAGGTCTTGCACAGCTCTCCATGCATTCGTCCTACGAAACCGGAGGCACCGCAGACACCGCGTACATGATAGAAGCTATGACAGAATTCTATAAGTCAAAGCTTGTGTCCTGCGGAGACGGCTCCTACATACTCGAATAAAACAAAAATGCACCCTGCGGAATCAAAACCGTAAGGTGCATTTTATTTAAGTAAACTTAAAGAAGGTCGGAAACTTTCTTGCCTGTGTATACGTTATCCCAGTCGCTTGCGAAGTCGTCAACAGCCTTGTTGGTGAGAGGATGGCTGATGAGCATATCGAAAAGCTCGGGGTTGATGGTAACGGACTGTGCTCCTGTGAGAGCTACCTTGTGTACCTGTTCAACATTCTTGAAGCTTGCCGCAAGAAGCTTTGTCTTGATGTTGTGTGCGTTGAATACGTCAACTATTTCACGAACTACGTTAACACCGTCAGCTACAACATTATCGAGACGGTTTACATAGGGAGCAACGAAGTCTGCACCTGCCATAGCGGACATAAGAGCCTGTGTCTGTGTGAAGATAGCGGTCATTGTAACACCGATACCCTTTTCCTTACACATAGTTGTAGCCTTGAGACCTTCTGCGGAAATCGGAATCTTTACATAGAAGTCTCCGCCGACAACGCTCTTTATCATTTCGGCTTCACGAACGATGTCCTCGGCAACTGTTGCTGTTGTCTGAACGTGGAGCATCTTATCGGGACCGATTATTTCACGGATGTCACAGATAAGCTTCTTGAAATCTGTCTTTTCACGAGAAACGATAGTGGGGTTTGTTGTAACACCTGCGATAGGATAAAATTCGTTGCATCTCTTGATTGCTTCAAGATTTGCGGTATCGACCATAAATAACATACTTATTGACCCTCCCGGTTGTTTGTTTAATAATATACGTTTTAAGTATATCACTAATCTCACATTTTGGCAATGTTAGTCTTGCCGTTTTTATATCTTTTAAAGGAATAATTTTGGTGTGTTTTTTACAAAAACCGTGTTAATAATCCATTGGTACGGCGATAAAACGGAACATTATGACATTATATCCCTATTTCAAAATCAGAACAAAGAGTGAAAAATGTGTGAAATAACGAAAACTTTGTGAAAAGCCTGTGATAAACGCTTGTGTGCAGTCGAACAACCGTAAACAAATCGTAAATAAACTTAAAAAAAGCTTTAATTAATATGTTTGTAATGATATAATAAAGCTTGACTTTAAAACGATGAATAATTATCAGAGGTATTTGATGAAAAGATTCTTATTACTTATCATATCCGCAATGCTTGTATCTTCCTTGGCTTCATGTTCTCAGAATAACGAAACCGATGAAAGCACTGATTTCGACTCACTGATAAGCGGAACCATATCCGCAGAGGGAGAAGCCGAAACGGAATTCGATTACGAAAACAACGACATCAGCGGAATGGTTACTCTCGGAGCTTATACCGGAATAGACGTGACACTTGCTTCCTCGGAGCTTACCGATGAAGAGCTTGATGCCGCTATCGAAAACGTCCTCTCTAACTACGCCTATTACGAGCAGATAACAGACCGCAATGTTGAAGAAGGTGACTCGCTTGTTTGTGATTACAGCGGCTATCTTGACGGAGTTCAGTTCGACGGCGGTACTTCAACAGGCTCACGTTTAACCGCAAGCTCAAACTCGGGATATATCACCGGCTTTGCGGAAGCATTCATTGGTCAGACCCCCGGCGAAGAATTCAGCTTCAACGTGACATTCCCGGAAGACTACGGTGTTGAGTCTCTGAACGGCAAAGAGGTAACATTTAAGGCTACCGTAAGCTATATCTGCGGAGAATACGTTACCCCCGAGCTTACCGATGAGTTTGTAAATGAAAATCTCGGATTTGACAATGTTGATGAATGGAAGATTTCCTATAGCTCCACAGTAACCGAACAGAAGGAATACTATGTGCTTAACCAGATGTACTCCGAGCTTTGGGCAACAATCGTTAACAATGCAACGGTAAACACCTATCCCGAAGGAGAAGTTGAACGTATATATTCCTCCACAAAGGATATGTATGAGGCTTATGCAACCTACTACGGAACCGACTACGACACCTTCATGCAGAGCTATGTCGGAATGACGGATGATGAACTTCTTGAAGAAAGCCGTCAGTATGTAAAGGAAGACCTTGTAATGTACACCCTCATTAACGAGCTTAATGTTGAAGTAACAGATGAAGAATACGCAGAAGAGCTTGCATTTTTCTCCGAATATTACGGAATGTCCGAAGATGAGCTTATCAACTACTACGGTGATTCCGCAATAAACAAGACCATTCTTTGGCAGAAGATGCTTGAAGTAGTGGCTCCTCTCAACAATATAATAGAATAATAATAAGAATTAACGGTGGTCAAAGGCTGCCGTTTTCTTAAAAAACAAACAACTTCTTAAAAACAAAAGGGGTTATTTATGTATGTATATGCGGATAATGCCGCCACGACAAAAACAAGCGAAGAGGTAAAAGCGGAAATGCTCCGTGTAATGAATGATGCATGGGGAAATCCGTCAAGCCTGCATACATGCGGTCAAACTGCAATGGATGAGCTTTTCGGGACAAGACAGCGAATTGCAAATGTACTCGGTGTAAAGCCACATGAAATAGTATTCACATCGGGCGGAAGCGAATCAGACAATCAGGCGATAATATCCTCCGCACTTTCGGGTGCAAAACACGGAAAAAAGCATATCGTCACGACAGAATTCGAGCATCATGCCGTACTTAATACTGTAAAAATGCTTGCAGAGTACGGCTTCAGCTACACCTTGGTACCGATAAACGAAAACGGCATTGTATATCCCGAAAGCATAGAAAAAGCCGTTAGAGAGGATACAGCACTTGTTTCCGTAATGTATGCAAACAACGAGATAGGAACAATTCAGCCGATAGCGGATATTGCCAAAATATGTAAAGAGAGAAGTGTTCCGTTTCATACCGACGCTGTTCAGGCATTCGGTCACATAAAGCTGTCGCTTGAAAATGTTGACTTGATGTCATTGTCGGCACACAAATTTCACGGTCCGCGAGGTGTAGGGCTGCTTTATGTGAACGAAAACAGCTATGTTCTTCCTTTGATACACGGCGGTTCACAGGAGAGAGGACTCAGAGCCGGAACCGAAAATCTGCCAGGCATCGTCGGAATGGCAATTGCTATGGAGCAGGCGAAAAAACAGCTTGAATCAAACCGCTTACATATTCTTCCGATAAGAAACAGAATAATATCGGAGCTTTTAAAAATATCCGATACTGTTTTAAACGGTGATATTGAAAACAGACTCCCCGGAAACATAAATATCAGCTTTAGAGGGATTGATTCGGAAGCACTGATATTACAGCTTGATTTGCGTGGAATTGAAGCGTCTTCCGGTTCAGCCTGCACTGCCGGATCTCTCGAACCGAGTCATGTGCTGACAGCTATCGGACGTGATGAAGAGCTTGCAATATGTTCACTCAGGCTTTCTCTCGGCGAAGATATATCCGATGCCGAAGCTGATTATATAATAAAAAACGTAGCGGAAGCGGTTGACTTTTTAAGAAAAAGGAGATAAAACATGAGATTTGTATCATGGAATGTAAACGGCTTCAGAGCAGTTCTCGAAAAAGGCTTTGAAGAATTCTTTAATTCTGTTGACGCAGATATTTTTGCACTACAGGAAACAAAACTTCAACCCGAACAGGCTAAATTTATGCCCGACGGATATTTCAGGTATCTTTCAAGTGCTGAGAAAAAAGGATATTCCGGTACGGCAGTATATACAAAAGCAGAGCCTATTGACGTAAAATACGGTATTGACGGAAAATATTCGGACGAGGGAAGACTCATAACGTGCGAATACGACAATTTCTATTTTGTTTGTTCATATACACCGAACTCTCAGCAGGAGCTTAAAAGACTCGCTTACAGAATGGAGTTTGAAGACGATCTCAGAGTATATCTTACAGAGCTTAACAAAAGCAAGCCTGTTGTTCTTTGCGGTGACCTTAATGTTGCAAGAAGCGAAATAGACTTAAAAAATCCGAAAACAAACATAGGCAACCCCGGCTTTTCGTATGAAGAACGTGCAAAAATGTCTCAGCTTCTATCTTCGGGCTTTATCGATACATTCAGATATTTTTATCCCGACAAAACCGATGCTTATACATGGTGGTCGTATATGTTCAAAGCTCGAGAAAAAAATACCGGATGGAGAATAGACTATTTTATTACTTCAAACGACCTTGGAGATAAACTGAGAGATTCTCTAATATATTCGGAGGTTTACGGAAGCGACCATTGTCCCGTAGGTCTCGAAATAGAGCTGTAAAAAAATCAAAACTCTGCCATACATTGCTTTTTAGCTCTAAATGGCGGAGTTTTTCTGTGTTTTTTCGACCTGAGAGAAATAATTAATAATTTCTTGTTGAAAATATTTACACAATATTATATAATTGGAATACTATAAACAATCGGGAGTACCCAATGCAATCACAAAAAAACGATAACGGTAAACCGTGCTTTCTTGTTGCACTTGTCAGGTCAAGTATAATACTGACTTCTCTTGACAAATTTACCAAATATATATACTCACTCCTGCAAAAAGGATTATTCGGCTACTTGTTCACGGGATATAACAGCGAGTGGTCATCAAATATCGGAAAAAGACTTGCAAAAACCAAGTTTGCCGACCATGAGAGAGAATTCCGCTACGGTGTTTGTCGCAGAATCGAATCAAGTGTAATTGTTGCCGCCGGTGCGTATATAATGAAATTCCTGCTCGGTTGCCGTTTAAAGGTCTACGGTGCATTTCTTGCCTCATTCGGTCTGTATACGGCAGTCGTTGCATTTATTATGTCCATTGTCGAAAACACGGTTGCAGGTCTTGCCGACAACAGCTATGTGATTATGTCCGTAATTCTCATTGCGTCATCAATCCCACTGCTCATGTCGAAGAAAAGACTTTGCGAAGCTCTTGTTTCATCAAAGGTCGGCAAGCTGATACTCAGAATAACCGACTATACCGAGAATGAAGCAAACGATGTTGTCGGGGACGGCGGTCAGGTCAACTCCGCTTTCCTTGTGGGAATAATCTGCGGAGCTCTTACCTACAGTCTCTCACCGTTTTATATCTGTCTCGTGCTTGTCGGTGCTATTGCCGCATACCTTATCCTCGTAAAGCCTGAGCTTGGTGTGCTTGCACTATTCTTCTTTATGCCGTGGCTGCCGACTATGCTTCTTGCCGTACTCATCATTTATACTACCTTATGCTATTTTATAAAGCTTTTCAGAGGCAAGCGGATTTTCAGACTTGAGCCACTCGATATTATGGTGAGTGCGTTCGTGCTTATGCTCTTTTTCGGAGGTTTTATATCTCTGTCGGGAAGCTCTGTAAAGCCGTCGTTGCTTATGATATGTCTCTTGTGTGCATATTACCTCACGGTAGAACTTATAACAACACGCACATGGCTCGTAAAATGCTCGAAGGCCTGCGTTATTTCGGCAGTTCTCGAATCAATTTATGCGGCAGTACTGTATTTTACAGGCGGCGGATATACTTCACAGGCTTGGCTCGACAGCGAGATGTTTACCTCCATCAGCGGAAGAGCGGTAGGTTCTCTCGACAACCCCAATATGCTCGGAGAATATATTATACTCATTCTTCCCATTGCCGTTGCCATGCTTATCGGACGCGGAGAGGGAATGCGTCGCATAAGTGCGTTCGTTTCAATCGGAATAATGGGGTCGTGTCTCATCCTTACATGGAGCCGTGGAGCGTGGCTCGGTCTTATAATAGCCGTGGTCGTTATGCTGTTTATGTGGCATAGCCGTTCGCTTTGGCTGGTGTTCGCCGGAATTGCTTCGATACCGTTCTTACCATCTATTCTGCCACAGTCTATAATAAGCAGATTCACAAGTATAGGAAATCTTTCCGATTCATCTACATCCTACAGAGTCCACATATGGCACGCAACCGTGAATATGATAAAGGACAATGTAATGAGCGGAATCGGCATAGGGGAGGGAGCATGGAACAGACTTTACCCACTCTACACCTTTATGGGAGTAGAAGCCGCACCTCACTCGCATAACCTCTATTTACAGCTATGGCTTGAACTCGGTATTTTCGGACTTCTTGCATTTGCGGCAATAATGTTCATGCTTTACAGCTCAGGCTTTACTCTGTTTTCAAAGCTTTCCGACCCATGCACAAATATAAAAAATGAACTTCGTCTGCCGAATGAAAATGTCGGACTTACCTCTCATGCGGTCAAGACACAGCTTCGTCTCTCTTGTGCGGGTCCTCTTTGCGGTATTATAGCAGTTCTTGCACAGGGAATGACGGACTATATCTGGTACAACTACAGATTGTATCTCATGTTTTGGTTAGTGTGTGGCCTTGCCTCTGCTTATATCAGAAACGGCAGAGCAATGATAGAACATGAAAGCGATATACAGTATGACAAAAACGAAGGTTATCGTGAGATAAGATTGGAGCATGACTCAAACTCACACAAAAGTAAAGTGAAAGGCACAAAATAATGAACAAAAACAGAAAATTACGATTTAATGCCGTTGACGTTATAATACTTCTTCTTATCGGAGCGGTAATATATGTACTTCTCAATGTGTTCGTGATAAATTCAGACAGCGGAAGTGCAAACACAGTGAATTATAAAACAATAAGATATGTTGTTGAAGTCGGAAATCTCGATGAACGCTTCTCTCAGTCCGTAAAAACAGGTCAAACTGTTCAGGATGCCATCGAGAAAAAAACAATCGGTACAGTTGTCGGAGTTCAGTCCGAGCCGTACAAAAAGAACAACTTTAGCTATGAAGAAAACAGGGAAGTGGTTTCCGAGGTTGAAGGAAAGATAACAATGAAAATAACCATCGAAGCTGAAGCTGTTGATACAGAATATGCGTATACCGTCAACGGATACAGCATACTTGTCGGCAAACAGTTCAGTATTATGCTTCCCGAGTTGTACGCAGTCGGCTACTGCATAGACCTCAGTGATAGTCAGTAAGCGTACAGTCAAGGCACAGGAGAAATAATAATGACACAAATAATCTTTGTTATAGTAGCAATAGTATGTGCTATGCTGCTTGCATATACGACTACACCTATAGTGCGAGTTCTGGCTTTTGCAATAGGTGCGGTTGATGTTCCTCTCGATAATCGCAGAATGCACACAAAACCAATACCGAGAATAGGCGGTCTTGCAATATATCTCAGCTTTCTTGTAACAACGCTTTTGTTCTGCGATATAACCAAGCCGCTGGTTTCAATCTTGATAGGCGGAGCTGTGCTTGTAATTCTCGGCACACTTGATGACATTTACAGACTCAATGCATGGGTCAAGCTTATCGTACAGCTGGCGGCGGCAATATTTGCTGTTTGGAACGGTTGCGTAATAGACCACATCAACCTCGGCGGAGTATATGTGCATCTCGGGTACCTCAGTATTCCTCTCACCGTCCTTTGGATAACCGGACTTACAAACGCAATAAACTTCATAGACGGTCTTGACGGACTTGCCTGCGGTGTTTCGGCTATATCCTCTCTGTCACTCATGATAGTTGTACTGCTGAACGGTGATATTTCAAGCACTATAATCTTTGCTATACTGTTCGGATCATGCCTTGGATTTCTTCCGTTCAATCTTAATCCCGCAAGAATATTCATGGGAGACACCGGAGCCTTATTCCTCGGATATTCGCTTGCGGTTTTGTCTGTGAGCGGTGTATTCAAGCTTCATGCGGTGCTTTCTTTTATAACTCCTCTTATAGTGTTTGCAATACCGATTTTCGATGCCACCTTTGCTATAGTCAGAAGACTTCTTGCAGGAAAAAGCCCCTTTGCACCCGACCGCGGTCATCTCCATCACAGACTCATAGATATGGGATTTACACAGAAGGAGTCAGTAAAGCTCATCTATGCGATATGTGCCATGCTTGGTCTTGTTGCTGTATTCTGCACCGAAGCAATGTTTGAGAATATGCGTGTTCTTAAATCAATAAGCATTGCCGTAATTGCACTGGTGCTTTTCCTTGTAAATCTCGTTATATTGAAAGATCCTAAACTTCGCCGTCATTCCGGTATAATCGAGGATGACATGACAATAAAGGATTACATCAGCGAGCTTGACCCGGAACAGGCAAAAAAGATTGAAGAACACAACGGTGCAACCCCGGAAGAAATAAAAGAGCTTGAAGTAAGCATCGAAAAAGAGAAAAACGAATCAAATACCGAAAGCGATGAATAATAAATCGAGACTCAGTTCAATCCTTGTGCTGTCGTTTGTTGTTGTAATTATTACAGCGACTGTAGCTATGGGAATTGTGTTCGGCAAATTCGAGATTCCCGAATTTATCAGGGTAATATTCGGTAAGCATGACGAAAGCTCCTCCGAGCTTATTGTCGAAGTACCCGATATATCGACTCAAACGGGCGGAGAAACCTTATCGTATTTTGATTATTCCGAAGAAGAAATTCTTAATTCCTTAAACGAAAAAGATTCCTACACAAGACGAATACGAATAATTTCATCCTACGGCGAAAAGCGTGACCTCGACGAATATTCGCTGTCCGTTGACAAAGGTAGATTTATGATAACCGGTCAGACCGACACGATGATATATGACGGCACTCAGCTTTATATAAAAAATGAGTTGTCGGAGGAAACCGTAACTGCCGTAACGGACGTTTGCTCCGAACTCGGAATAACATCTCTCGATGAGCTGAAGCTTCTTATTTCGGAAAATACTCACAAGCTTTACTACGGCTCAAACGAACGAACCCTAAAGGCTACAATATACGACTCTAACGGTCAGATAAATTCAGAATATGAGCTTTCTCTCGAAACAGGAATAATTATAACGGAATATCATTATAAAAACGGAGAGATATACCGTGCCGTTGTCACCACATCTGTAAGCGATTATGACGGCGAAGAAATATCTTTAACGAAAGGATAATCGAATGGAAAACAAAAAAAGACTCGGGGCACTCGATATATTTATAATAATAATATTGATAATGTGTGTCGTAAGCATTGGCTTCAGATTAATGTCAAACAAAACCTCTGAAATAACCGAGGGTACACAGCTTGAAAATTATACCATGTCTTTTAAGGTGATGGGGATCCGTGATTCGTCAGCTCGAAATTACATGGGTAAAGGAACAAAGTTCTATCTTAACGACACAAACACCTATATCGGTTCGATAAACAACGGAAATATTACGATAACCGATGCACAAAAGTATTATGACGGCATGGACGGAATTACAGTGTCTGCGGCAAATACGGGAACCGGTGACTTGTATAAGGTCGATGTGGAAGCTGCATTTGATGTTGAGGGAAAGACCGACTCAAGCGGAAGATTCCTTCTCGGCGGCAACCAGTATGTCGGTGTGAACCAGGAGCTTCAGATACACAGCAAGTATCTCTCTATAACCATACTCGTAACCGATATAACAAAAACAAAATAAAAAAATGTCGCAGTTTGGAAAATTATGTCATCCAAGCTGTGACATTTTATATTATACGGCGTATAAAGTTATATCCCACATCGGAATACAGCGAACACGTCTTAAATAAAGCTTCTTGTTCGGCAGAAGAGAATGAACCTTGAATATCAATGAGAAAATGTCATCTGTACGGTGATATAACGACACTGCCATGTCAGGCTCGTACTTTCCGATAAGCTCTATACCGCCGTTTATAGCACTGTCTTCAGAACCCTCGATATCAAGCTTTATAAGATCGGGTTTGATTTCATTAAACAGCGTGTCGAGAGTTATACTGCTTATGTATGCAGTGCTTGCACGTCTGTTTTTTCCATCCTCGCCAGCACCTCTGCTTCCGGATGAAGAATATTCGATTTCTCCGTCAATATCCGAAAGTGCGGCATTAACAGGCACGACTTTACAGCGTTTTTCGTTTTCCGCATATACCGAAAGCTTTTTAAACGTCTTTGGATCCGCTTCTATCGCATATATGGTCTCGGGAGATAAAGCCGAAGCGAAAATATCCGCACTGTCTCCCTTGAACGCACCTCCGTCTGCTACGACTTTAATATCCTTACCCGAAAAAAGCTCAGACAAAGTATTGCTTTGCTCCTCCGTATTCAAAAGATATTCAAGCTTACCGCTAAGTCTGAAATTAACAATATCGTAAAACAGCTGTGACGAACTTTCATCGCAAAGCAACATTCTCGCACGTTCAAGCTCATCGGAGTGTGCCTTAAAATACCGCATATCGAAAAGCTCACCGCCGTACAAAGGAACATCGGGAATAATAAGCTCATGTTTTTTATCAAGCTCCTCGATAAATGCACGAACAGATTCAAGCGTTGTTCCGAATGCCAGCAAAACTATTATTTCGTTCCCATATTCTTTTACTACATCGGAATAAGCCGACACATGAAATCCGTGAAATACTCTGTCACGAACAAATCCATCGGAAGCGAATATACCGTTTAACTTCACTCCGTATTCATCAAGAGCATTTATTATTTTGTCAGCACCGTTTCCGGTTCCGTACATAAATATCGGTTTTTCCGCACTTTTCAGCCTGTCCCAAAGGGAATAATCAAGATACATAACGACACTTCTCCTTATATTTTATCAAGCTCAAAGAACTTTGCCGCATTGTTCCATAAAATATCTTCTCGTTCACGCTCAGTAAGATGAAGTCGCATAAACATTTTTATCTCATCATCAATGCTTGTCACCGGATAATCTGACCCAAACATTATTCTGTCCGTGCCGAAGCTGTGTATCATTCTCTCTGCGTGTTCAACGGATACATATTCAAGTACACTTGCAAGGTCAAAGTATAAATTATCATAGCCCGGCAAAAGTAACTCTGCGTCTCCCCAAGCCTTGTATCCGCCCATATGAGCTGCCACAACTCTAAGATTCGGGAATATCTTTAGTATGTTTGCAAGCTTTGCAGGCTCGGAGTATCTGTACATCGGTCGTGCATCACCCATATGAAGATAAAGTGGCATATCATATTTATCAAGTATCTCATAAAGAGGGAAGAGTCGTCTGTCATCAATATCTATGAGCTGAATATCGGGGTGCATTTTTACACCTTTCAATCCAAGTGAAATACATCTTTTAATTTCACTCTCAAAATCGGGATAATCCTGGTGCATTCCCGCATATCCTACCGTTTTAAAGCCGTTAGCTCTAGAGTGTTTTGCAAGTGCTGCCATGGCGGTATTTACTTTTTCAACTTGACGTGCGTTTGTTGCAACCGAAAATATAAGAAAACCGTCTATGTTGTTTGCTCGTGCTTCAGCTTCAAGTCCTGCGTAAGTTCCGTTTCCCTCAACGGTAAATTCGTAAAACGAACAGAGGTTGTCGCACGCTCTGCTTGCTATTTGGTCGGGGTAGGTATGCGTGTGAGTAACAAATATTTTATACATATTGAATGCGTCCTTGATTTTTTGATCCTGATGTGCTAAAATTACATTAACGACTTATTATAACATAAATCAAGGAGAAATACAATGGATTGTCTGTTTTGCAAAATAATATCGGGTGATATTCCGTCAGCAAAGGTATACGAGGACGAATATATATACGCTTTTAAGGATATAAACCCCGAAGCTCCGTGCCATGTTCTCGTTATCCCGAAAAAGCACATTTCCTCTGCCGATGATATAACACCCGAAAACAGTGTTTATGTTGCTAAAATATTCGAAAAGATTCCCGAAATCGCAAAGCTCGGCGGTGCTGATAATGGCTACAGAGTCATCACAAACTGCGGCGAGGACGGCGGTCAGTCGGTACATCATCTGCACTTTCATGTCGTAGGTGGTACAAAGCTTCCTCTTCACGTCTTCCCCGAAAACTGATTTTATTCAGTCGAAAATCCGATATACAGGTAAAGCTAAACACTCTGCCGATGTATATCGGATTTTTTATTTGATGAACTCATTATACACCGCTCGGACAGCTTCTTGCAAATTATTTTCTGCGACAGCTATGCTTACCACACCGCATAAAGAACTGTCTGTCATGAGTATTTCAATGCCGCTTTCCGATATTGCTTTTAATATTCTGTTTTCTTTTTTATTTGTCATTTCACGTCCGACTACAGCAAGAAGTGCAAGTCCGTTTTCAATCTCAATATTAAATATATCAGTGAGCTTTTTTTCGATTTTTGCAAGCTCATCGGTTCTTAACACAACGTTGACCGAATTTTGTCCTGCTGTAATATGCTCGAAATCAACGGATTCCTCCCAAAGCACTCGCAGTACATCACTTAAAAGACTCCTTTGGTTATCCGCTGAATATTTCTCAATCATTACAGCCGAAAAGCCTTTTTTACCTGCAATGCCTGTAATATCATCGCTAATTTCGGTGTGTTTTTTTGCCGTAATTATTGTACCGACCTCATCGGGAGAGTTTGTATTGCGAATATTTATGGGTATTCCGATATCCATAAGCGGATATATTGCGTCCTCGTGAAGAACGGTAGCTCCCATATATGAAAGCTCTCTAAGCTCTCTGTAGGTAATATATCGTATCGACTTCGGAGATTTTACCGTCATAGGGTCTGTAAGCAAGAAGCCGTTCACATCTGTCCAGTTCTCGTATATGACAGAATCGGATGCTCGTGCCACGATTGAGCCTGTAATATCACTGCCGCCTCTTGAAAAGGTCTGTATTTCTCCGTTGGGTCTTGAACCGTAAAAACCCGGTATTACAGCTCTTTCGTGCTTTTTAAGCTCATCGGACAAAACAGGGTACGTTTTTTCGAAGTCAAAGCGTCCTTTATTGTCGAAAAATAAATATTTTGTAGAATCTATGAAATCATATCCGAGATATTTTGCGAGAATAATACCGCAGATATACTCTCCTCGACTTGCGGCATAGTCACGATTTTCCTGCGGCAGTCTTTTTTTTATTTCCGCAAGCTCCTCCGAAAGATCAAGCTTAATTTCCAAGTCGAATATTATCTCGTTAAATCTGTCTTCTATTTGCAAAAGCAGATTATTCCGTTCATCTTCACATATCGCATCGTGGCATTTGTACAACAGGTCTGTTATTTTGCTGTCTCCCGAAAATCTTTTGCCCGGTGCAGAGGGAACAATAAAGCATCTTGTATGGTCGCTTTCGATTATCGACTTGACTTTTTTAAATTGCTCCGCACTTGAAAGTGAGCTTCCTCCGAATTTTACGGTCTTTGTGCCGTTATTTTTGTTATCCACTTTTTCTTGACCTCAATGATGTTATACTTTCTATCCGTCATTATATGCTTTGTTTCGAGCATCGGACAATATGACGGAACAATCACATGGGCGTATTCGTCAAAGAATCAAATACATTATGAAGGAAAAACAAATAACAGAGATATTTTATATATGAAAAAGCTTATAAAAAGAATTATACTTATTTGCTCCGCACTTTGTATGCTGTATCTGTTTCTATCAAATACAGTAATGCTCCTTAACGCAAAAAACAAAATAGTAGCCGCGAGTGAAGCCTACGAATATAACGCAGACTGCATATTGGTTCTCGGTGCAGGAGTCAAAGCAGACGGAACACCCAGTAATATGCTAGAGGACAGATTGCTGACTGCGATAGAGCTATACAAAAACGGATCCGCATCCAAGCTGCTTATGAGCGGAGACCACGGAAGCGTTGAATACGATGAGGTCGGATGTATGAAAAGCTTCGCTATGGAAATGGGTGTACCCGAGGAGGATATTTTTCTTGACCATGCAGGATTTTCGACATATGAATCGGCGGTTCGTGCAAGGGAAGTGTTCGGTGCGGAAAAGGTCATAATAGTAACGCAATCATACCACCTGTATCGTGCAATATATGATGCCGAAGCGTTTAATCTAAGCTGTATCGGGGTGTCTGCCGACATCAGGGAATATCGAGGTCAGCTTATGCGTGACATACGGGAATGTGCCGCACGAGCCAAGGATTTTATATACACCATAATAAAGCCGTCTCCGACCTACCTCGGTGATAAAATTTCTCTCGGTGGAAGCGGAACCGTAACAAACGGATAAGGTTGTTCTTGCACAGTAGCACCATCTGCTGCAAGGTCTTCGTTTAAATCGGCAAATACGTCCCCTTTAACTCCGATGTACTTCATATCGTAAGGAACACCGGAAGCGGCTATAGGATAAACTCCTGCTGTGTGATCGACAAAATATGTGTCGAAGCCGGAGCTTTTTATTTCATCCTCCGACAGATTCCGTGTAAGCTGATATACTATCGTCGCCACCATTTCAAGATGTGCCAGCTCCTCGGTGCCTACATTGTGCTCAGAAATGTTCCCTTGTATCACATATGAGGACAAGCGTGAGGTTTACGGCTTCAAAATACATAGCTTTTCGACCTTTGATA
>CAYWFS010000022.1:0-35297 GCA_964457685.1 uncultured Ruminococcus sp.
GTCCGACTTAGCCCTCAGCCAAACCTCGGAGAATTGTCCGAAAGGATAATTCTCTCAGTCGGACAAGCTTTTCTTGCAACTCAGTCTTTATGTTATGTCCGACTAAATTTCATCATCAGCTTTGTGGGGGTGAGCTTGGCAAGTACACGGTAGAACTTGTAGAACGCCGTCGGGGTGTATATGGTTCTTCCGTAGCCTGCCGCAACCAATGCTCCGTATGCTACCTTTGCGGGGTCACAGTAAGGGAGTACGTCAAACGTCTTTGAGCTACCCTTGATTCCGCCTGCCTTAATGAAGTTGGTATCCATCGGTCCGGGACAAACCGCCGTAACGGTAATACCCTTTTCTTTAAG
The DNA here is from genome assembly GCA_964457685.1 of uncultured Ruminococcus sp. Taxonomy (GTDB): domain Bacteria; phylum Bacillota; class Clostridia; order Oscillospirales; family CAG-272; genus UMGS1696. Next base: position 354 of record CAYWFS010000022.1, read on the forward strand.
CTCGTCGGCAATTCCGAATGTGAACGCGGAAACATATGCCTTTGACGCACTGTATACGGTCATTCTCGAATTCGGGCAGAACGACGCTATCGAGGACACGTTTATGATACAAGCTCCCTTGTGCATATACGGAATCGTAATGTGCGTCATGGCGGTGAGTCCCTTGAGGTTGAGATCTATCATCTGAGTCTGCTTTTCAACCTCGCCCTCTCCCACGTTTCCGAGGAAGCCGCAGCCGGAGTTGTTGATGAGCATCCAAACCTCGGGCTGAAGTCTTTCAAGCTCTGCTTCAAACTTCTTGTAGCTTTCGTCAAGTGTCAGGTCAAGGGGGAAGATTCTGCACTGTCTCGGAACCTCTCTTGCCGCCTCCATAAGCTTCTCCTTGTTTCTGGAGACAAGCCAATATTCCTCAATGTCGGGGAAAAGAATGGGAAGATTGTGCAAAAACTCCCTGCCGAGTCCTGCCGACGCACCTGTTATTATCGCTGTTTTCATTTTAATACTCCTTGAGTTCATTCTCTGCTTTTTATCAAGTATAGCACATATTCCGTTTTTTGTAAAGGCATTGTTTTATTCGGGCTTCTTCACCGTGTAGCCGTCGTATATGCTCTCAAATTCTACATCGGCAGAGGTGCTAACAATTTGTCCGTCCTCGCAGTATACAATACATATTCCCTCGCTCTCCCCTGCCGCCGCTTTGTCTATGCTTTCCGCAAGATACAGCCTCATACTCTCGACAAGCACCTCACTGCATCCCATATCCTGCGACACAGCCACAAGACTTCCGCATGAGCTTATGTTGTAGCCCTCTCCCGAAATATATTTGTGAGCTATCTCTCCGTCCTCGCTTTCGTAATAATACTGAACGTCAAGGTCGGTCATCGGGAAATTTCGGTAGTTTACTATCGCCATACGTCCGCTGTACTTCATTATTGCGGCAGGATACACGGTGTTCCCTACCCTGTCGTATACATCAAATCCGTATACCGTTTCCGATATATTGTCGAGGTTTCTAACATATCCGTCAAAGGATGAGAGAGAGCCGTATACATACCCCGATTCAATCATCTTGTCGGCTATGTAGTCAAGCACGAATGCGTTTTTCATCCAGTAGAGGTCGATAAACGAAGTGACACCGTACTCCTCCGCAAGCGTGAGATACTCCTCCGATACATTCAGACGCACGGTATCTTCTCCCAAAAGGCTGAGTGAAACATGGCTCTCATCATTCACAAGCTCACAGAGTCTGCCGAAATATTCCTTTATCTCATCGTTTCGGTTTGGGTCGAAATTATACGCTTCGTTGTCGTTTTCGCAGAAGAAAAGGCTTGTGTATTCGTCATAATACGGTGCATAGAATATCTCACGGCAGTCCGCACCGAGAAGAAGCTCAAACGCACTGTACAGCTCATGCTCAATCTTCACGCTTTCGTTCGGAGATGAGTTTACCGTGTATATGTTATTTGTGTCTACATAGTATATGTTGTTAAACAGCTTTGTAGCCTCGTTAACCGCTTCTGTATACAGCTTTGATATTGCTCTCGATTCAACACCGGCTCCGACTCCCGCAGCCCCTAGGTTGTAGCTGAAAACTATCTCTCCGCCCACACTTCCGCTTAACTCGGAATCAGCTTCTATTTCACTCCAGCCTATGTCGGTTTTTGTCAGAGATACGACTCCGTAGGTAATCGCCGCAACTCCTATGACAAGAAACAGCACCGTAAGCACTATTCTCGGCTTTATCCTGCTTTCATTCAGCTCGATATGCTCAACAGGCGGCATATACGGAGACTTTGCTTCTCTTCTTTTCATTATATCTCCTATAAAAATCGTTTTTTTCTTTTGTAACAAACAAGGTAACGCAAAAAGCCCTTCCTGATGCGTTACCTTAAATGTTATTTTAAATTACCTTACAGCAGTGAAATAAGCAGGAAAATGAAGAACAGCACAATAATCGCCGCCGCAAGTCCGAGTCCTATTAAAGCACCTTTTTTGCAAGCCTTGAAGTTACGGATGTAATTCTTCTTTCTGAAAATATGTCCTGCGATAAGTCCGGGAATGGGAAGCAGGAATGAGCCTACGGAGTACCATGCACTGCCCGTATCATGTAAAGGTGTCTCGAGAATATGCTCATGTGCGACAACGTCAATACCGTCATCAAAGCCTTCGTCCTCGCCTTTACTTTCGCGAATGGTTATAGACTTTATGGGTTCGTTCTTCTCTCTTACAGCCTTATACTGTTCTATTTCCTTTTTGTTTCCGAATACATAGTGGTCGTGACCTATGCAAACCATTTCGGGCTTGTCCTCACTGTAGTCGTGTACGGAGGGGTCATAGGTAAAGAGTACCTTGTTCTTTTCGAGAGCAGGGTCGGGAATCGGAATAGCGGAAATAAGTGAGCGTGTGTACGGATGAAGCGGATAATCAAACAGCTCCTCAGCCGGTGCTACTTCAACTATGTCACCCTTGTAGATAACGCCGATTCTGTCGGAGATAAATCTTACAATGGAGAGGTCGTGTGCGATAAAGAGGTATGTGGTTCCTCTCTCACGCTGGAACTTCTTGAGAAGATTAAGCACCTGGGCTCTGATTGAAACGTCGAGAGCGGAGATCGGCTCGTCTGCTACAACAAGCTCAGGCTCCATTACCATCGCACGGGCAAGACCTATTCTCTGACGCTGACCACCCGAGAACTCATGAGGATAACGTGTGAGATGCTCGGGAAGAAGTCCTACTTCCTTTATCATCGTCTCAACCTTATTCACACGGTCGGCTTCGTTTTCGTAGAGCTTAAAGTTGTAGAGACCCTCGGAAACGATATAGTCAACGGTTGCACGTTCGTTAAGAGATGCGGCAGGGTCCTGGAATACCATCTGGATATTTCTTATTACCTCACGGTCGAGGGAATGCGGAATCTTACCGGAAATCTTTACGCCCTTGTACTGTATTTCACCCTTGGAGCAGGGATTTACTCGAATTACCGCACGTCCGATAGTTGTTTTACCGGAGCCGGATTCACCTACGAGAGAGAATGTTTCTCCCTTGTACACGTCAAAGGAGGCATTTTTTACGGCACGAACCGCACTGTCCCCTTTTCCGAATGTTATATCAACATCCTTTACAGACAGGAGTATTTCCTTACCGTTCGACGGGTCTATCGGTCCGTGTTCGGGGAAATGACCTGACTTTTTTTGCTTTTTTACATCATTATTTGCCACAGTCTATCCTCCTATCTTAAATGTTGAATGCGTCAATGAGCTTCTGATGAATGTTATCTATTGCCTCGGGCTTTTCTACCTTCGGGGCTCTCGGGTCAAGCAGCCATGTCTTTGCGTAGTGAGTATCCGTTACCTTGAACATGGGCGGTTCCTTTACCGTATCAATCTTCAGGCAGTGAGGATTTCTGGGTGCAAACGGATCTCCGACTATTTTATTATACAGTGACGGAGGTGTACCGGAGATAGAATAAAGCTTTGTATTCTTCTGAGCAAGCTGGGGGAGTGAAGAAAGCAATGCCCATGTATACGGATGACGGGGATCGTAGAATACTTCCTCTACCGTACCAAGCTCGACTATCTGACCTGCGTAAAGAACGGCAACACGGTCGGCAATATTCGCTACAACACCGAGGTCGTGCGTGATAAAGACGATAGTGTAGTTAAATTCCTTTTGCAGTTCCTTGAGAAGCTTCAGAATCTGTGCCTGAATTGTAACGTCAAGGGCAGTTGTCGGCTCGTCGCAGATAAGAATCTTCGGCTGACAGGAAAGAGCTATTGCAATAACTATTCTCTGTCTCATACCGCCGGAATACTGGAACGGGTAGTCATCGAAACGGTTTTCTGCGTTCGGAATACCTACCTTCTTCATGAGGATCAATGCTCTTTCTCTTGCCTCTGCCTCCGAGCAGTTCTGGTGCTTGAGAATTACGGATGTTATCTGCTTACCTATGGTGATTATCGGGTTGAGCGAGGTCATGGGATCCTGGAATACCGTTGCAATACGGCTACCTCTTATCTGACCCCAGTCGTTTGCGAATTTGATGTTTGCGAGGTTGAGTATGCAGGTTCCGTGGAGCTTTTCGTTTGTTTCGTCGATATAGCGTACACGGAATGCAACCTTATCGAACACACGGTTTCTTGTCGGCTCGTCATCGAGGTCAAGTCCGTTACGCATAGCTTCCTTTAACTCCTCGAGAAGCTGTTTTTCAAGCTTTCCCGCTCTGAGTCCGCCGTAACGGTCAACGGAAAGACATATTTCCTTTGCGAGAATGACATTTCTTTCCTTTGTTTTCTCGGAAATATTCTGCTTTATCGCTTCCTCGTACTCTTTTTTGAGTTCCGACATTCTCTTGTTGTATTCATCGAGATATGCGTGGTCATTCGCAAGATTCTTTTCGGCTTCCTTTTCTGCCTCGACAAGCTTCTTTTCAAGCTCCTTCAGCTCAAGGTTCATCTTCTTTATCTCGGCTGAAATGGACTTTATCTTATCCTTTTCCGCTTTGGGGTCGAGGGTCTGACGGAGGTTGAAAGCTTCGGTAGAGCGATACTTAAGGTCGTCTATCTCTGCTTTTCTCTTTTCCTCTTCCTCAAGATTGAGATGCCCTCTCAGCTTCTTTTCTTCTTCGAGAGCCTTTATCTTTTTGTATATATCCTTACCGAACTCAAGCTTCGAGTATTCGTTAAGCTTTTGTGTTGCGGCTTCTATCATTTTCAGCTCAGCTTTACCCTTATTTGCGTAGGTTTCGGCAAGAGCGTCATCGTTGAAGATAAGAGTGCCGTTTGAGATGAATCCGTTTTCGTCAAGCATTCCCGCAAAGGTCTTTGTGAAAACCGATTTACCCGAGCCTGATTCGCCAACGATAGCAATGGATTCGTTTTCGTATATATCGAGAGAGATTCCTCGTATAGCAGTAAGTATTCTGCCTCTTACACGGAATTTTACCTCGAGGTCTTTGACTGATAATAAAACCTTTCTGTCTTCCATTCCGCTCCTCCTTACATATGCGTTCTCGGGTCGGATGCGTCGCCGAGGTTCTGACCTACAACGTACAGTACGACCGTGATTATTGCCGAAATTACAACCGGGCTCCAGAATTCAAACTGCCAACCGGGAGTAACCATTGCACTTTCCGCATTGTAAATGAGCTTACCGAGAGACATATCCGACAGACCCATACCGATGTACGAAAGGAATACTTCCGAGGAGATATAGGACGGAATTTCTGTTGCGGTATATGTTACTATAACGGAAGTCATGAAGGGGAGAATGTTTTTCATGGCAATGCGTAATGTAGATGTACCGAGACAGCGTGAAGCTAAGTTATATTCTCTGTCACGGATGATAATTACCTGAGTTCGCATGAAGTAAGCGACATACAGCCAGCCTGTTACGGTCATAGCGAATACCATTGACCAGAAGCTTGCGGACATAATCATTACTACTACGGAAATGAGGAGGATATACGGCACGTTACCTACGATGTTGTATACCTCGTTCATTATTGTGTCAACTCTCTTGGAGAAGCCCCATATAGCACCGACAAGAACGCCGATAGTCATATTGATAGCCGCACATACTATAGCAAGAGTAATGGATATTCTCGAACCGTACCAAATAGCGTCAAAGGTCGATTCACCGGAAGCACCGGTACCGAGAATGTAGCTGATATTGAAGCCGAACTTCTCTATCGCCGCAGAGGGGAGAAGGTGCTTTGCGGAAGCGTCTGTAAGATTTGCGAATCTGTCGTATTCCGTAAACATCGGATAAATATAGGTAAACGCTACAATAACTCCGAGAAGTGCGAGAATAACGATATTTATTTTCTTACGGAAGAACACACGGAATACCGAGTGCCAATAGGAATAACGGGGAGCGGTAATCTTTTCCGAATCGAGTGTGCTGTTGTCATAAAACGAGAACAGTTCTTCCTCGGACATACCAAGCTCTTCTAAGTCGAGCATATTTTCTTTTTCCATTTAATTTACCTCGCTTTCGAAGAGAATGAGATTCTCGGGTCAACCATGGACATTAGTATATCGCCGAGTATGAGAGATACTACCGAAAGAACAGCGTAGAAGAGTACCATACCGATGATTACGCCGTTATCGTACATATTGATAGCACGGGTAAGAAGGTTACCTGCACCGGGAACTACATAAACACGTTCTGTAATGATAGCACCTGTGAGTGATCCGAGAATACTTCCGGGGATTCCGTGTACGATCGGAATGATTGCGTTTTTAAGGATGTGCTTTGTAAATATTTCACTCTCGGAAAGACCGCCCGAACGAGCAAACTTAACATAGTCGGAGTTCATCTGGTCTATCATGTAACGTCTTATCCATTTCATAAGACCTGCTACAGAGGGGAGAGAAAGCGAAATTATCGGAAGCACATACATAAGCTTGCTTGTCGAGTCAACATCAAAGAGAGTCGGCAGACCGAGCTTAAAGCCTATTGCCTTGAAGAGGAAAATATACGCAAGTGAAGGAACCGCTATAATGAATATGATATAAACAGTTCCGATTTTATCAACGAGCTTATCCTTCTTACGAGCCATGAGGATTCCGAGCGGAACACCGAGGAGGTATGAAAGAACAACAGAGATGATACCGATAATAAAGGAGTAACCCATCTTGGAGTAGCCGTTCTTTACCGTCGATACGTTTGTATAGTCGTCTGTATATCTGGTTTCATACACAATGCTTGTGCCGAGAGAGCCTTTAACATACGAAGCTGTATGAAGGTCATCCGCACTTTCCTCAGTGAGGCCTGTAGGATAGGTTATCACGGAGTTGACATATGAACCCTGAGAGGTAGTCATAGTATCGAAAACATCAATACCGGTGTTTACGGAATATGACTTACCGAGGTTTATCGTTACAAGATTCTGATGAACGAAGGGGAATTTTGAATCGAAGTAGAGGAGGTACTTATGTCTTGTACCGTTTCCGATAATTGCGGGAGAGAGCTTTTCACCGCCGTACACAGGGTCGTGGAGAGTGAAGGTAATTCCTCTGTCCTCTATTTCATCCTCAACATAATGGATATTGTCTACGGAAATCAGGCTTGTAAAGTAAGTCACAAGTCTCTTGTAAACGGGAATATCCTTGTATGCGTGATACTGCTGCTGACCGCCCGACGCAAGCTTTTTGCCCGCTACAACGGCATCTAGTCTTTCTACTGTATAGCCCTTACTTGTGTAGAAGTCATAGAACTTCTGAACATATTCTTTAACGATGTCACTGTCGTTTTCCGCTTTTCTTGCAATTGAGGCGGCAGCGGATCTTGTTTCCTCGTCAATTTCGCCGTTGTTTGTAATCTCCGTAAGGTAATCGGTGTATGTCACATAATCGAGATAACCGTATTCCTCAAGCTTACGAAGCTTATATGCAACCTTGGCGTTGTTTGTTGTCTTGGAGTAAACACTATCCTTTGCGAATACCAAATCTCTGTTCATAAGAGAATAGATAAGAACCATAACTATGGCTACTACCGCAATTACAGAAAGGGCAGCGTTGATAATTCGCTTGAGTAGATATTTTGCCATGTTTTACATACGCACCTTTCCGCCCGCATTATTCACGGGACTTAACACTGATTTAAAAATTTCAAAATATACAAAGAGAGGATGAACCCTCAAAGTCCACCCTTTCTTTATGATATTTTAGGTTCTTCGGATAATTAATTCGGATATTAATACAGACCGAGTGCCTTGGTCATGTAGCCGGAATATTCGGGGTTGAATGTGTCGAGGTAGGAGGAAGGATCTCCGAAGTCGGGGCCCCAACCGGATACGTCATAGATTGTGTAGTTGTTCTGGTAGCCTGTTTCCGGATAGTAGCCTGCGTAGTACCAGTCCTGAGCAGTAGCACAAGATATGAGGTTAACCTTTACAAGACCGCCGAGAGCCTTTTCGATAGACTGAGCAACAGCTGTTTCGGCATTTGTGTAAGTCTCGCTTACTGCGGGGTAGAGGAGGTCGATGTAAACGGGATTGTTTTCATCAATTGTGATACCGATGGAAGCAAGCTCTTCGATAGCCTGAGCAAGCTCTTCCTTAGCGTTTTCAACATTGTACCAACCGTCAAAACCGTCGGAGGAACCAACGCCGTCGTCACCGTTCGGATCCCAAACAGTTACCTTAACTCCGTCTGCGTCAAGCTGAGCCTGAACGATAGCACCGAAGAATGTACCTGCCGCAAATGTTGTAGCTGTACCGTTGATGTCGATTGTTACATCTTCTTCGAGAGATACGAAGTTACCGGGAACGTAGGAGTTTCTGAGAGAAAGCTTTGCAAGCTCGTCGCCAACCTTCTGAGCATTGTAGGAAATTCTGTCTACGGACATGGACAATGCACGTCTGAAGTGTACGTTAGCCATAGCGTATGCGTTAACGGTCTTCTGCTCTTCTGTCATGGGGGATACTGCTACTGTTTCATCGTTGTAGTTGCTGTATCTCTGACGGAAGATGTTGTAGAATGCCATGTAAGAGGTAGCGGTTGTACCGGTTGTATAGCCGTACTTTTCAAAGTTACCGTCTTCTTTTGCAAGCTGAAGTGTAGAGGTATTAAGACCTACACCTGCTATAGTACCTGCAAGAGCATCGTTGTAACCCTTTGTTGTATCGGAACCATCGTTGTAAACCCACTTAATTGTGCTTACGTTAACTACGTCCTTGTTGTAGTAGCTTTCGTTAGCTGTGAATACGATAGTGCTGTTTTCTGTGTGGTTTGTTACGAGGTAAGGACCGCAGTAAGCAATGTTGTCAGCGGACTTACCGTAAGTGTAGGAATCTGCGGTGGGGTCGTATTCGTCGCCGAACTTACCGCCCTGGGATTCGTAGTAAGCTCTGTTCATCGGAGCAAAGCAGCCGTAACCGAGCATTGTTTCAAAGTATGTGAATTCTCCTGTAAGTGTGTACTGGAGAGTGTAGTCATCAATAGCCTTAACACCGACATTTGTGAAGTCTCTGTTTGTGCCGTCGATGTATTCGTCAAAGCCTACGATAACGCCGGAGAGGAGGTAGTCAAGACCACCGTCAGCGTCGGACATATGCTGCATACCCGCAACGAAGTCGTCTGCTGTAACCTCGCCTACTTCACGTCCCTGAGAGTCAACCCATTTAACGCCTTCACGAAGCTTATATGTTACCGTAACATAGCCTGTATCCGGATCGGGTTCGGAGAATTCACCGAAGCCTGTAGCGAGAGCGGGCTGCTGTACACCTTCATTGTCGTACTCGAGAAGTCCGTCGTAGGTGTTTATGATAGCATCGGAGTCAACAGCCTGAGAAGTTGCGAGAACGTCCCATGTTGTGGGGTCGGATGTGTACTGGAGAGCATATGTGTCCTGGAAGGTGTAACCCTTATCTGTAAGGTATTCTCTTGCCCAGTCCATGTATTCTCCGGTTCCCTTGAGTTCAGACCACTTAGCCTTGCAAGCCGCAATGTCTTCGGATGTGAGGAATTCATTGCAAACGAGAATGCTGTGGTATCTGTCCATGTCACTACCCCAAAGAGTACGGTCGATGGTGTAAGGAACAACACGGCTGATAGCGTAGTTACCGCCTCCTGTAGAGGACGGAAGCATTGTAGCACTTTCGAGAAGCTTTGCCTCAGCTACTGCCATAAGAGCAAATCTTTCGGAAATGGAGGTTGCGTTTTCCTTAGCCTGTGTATAATAATTATAGAAATCGCCGAGAACTTCATTATAAATTTCGTCACAGGCGTTTGTATATTCTTCTGTTGTATCGGTGAAGGTCTGTCCGAGATACTTAGAGGGATTGAAGGTACCGACTTCCTTACCGTATTCGGTATTCACGCTGTCTCCGTCTGTGCTTTCACCGTCAATGTTTGTCGAAATTTCATTCTGCACGTCATTGCCGTTTGTTTCGCTGCCACCGTTTGAGCCGTTGCAGGCAACAAAGGAAGCGGATGCGAGGAGGCAGGCAAGAATGAGTGCAATACTTTTCTTGAGCTTCATAATTTTTCTCCTTATTTTGTTTTTTCGCCCGGGGAGTAAATCGTAAGGAAAGCTCCCCCATGTCGGCGGATTCGCCATATCAAAATCACATCTTCAAAAAAACGAAATGTTCCGCCGAGAAGCATTGAAATTAATATGCATTTATTATACTAAATTAAAGCTGTTTTGTCAACGATAAATAGAACGCAAATATAACTAAATTGCAAGTCGTGCTTTGGTTTATTTTGTGGATTTAAGCAATAAATTGCATATTTTCGTGCGGATTCATAATTATAAGGCAAAATCAAGCTTTTTATGCATAAAAAATCGCATAACTTGTATTTCAATCGGAAATAAGCCGTGATTCGTGCGTTTTCGGGTTTATAACTATTCATCCGCCCGGATTTATTTTTTGATTTTTTTCGTGTTTCGGCACGATTTTGATAATTTTTCGTACACAAATCGCCACACATCTGTCAAAAAGCATGCTTAATAGTATGCTATAGAATATTCCTTTTGCTGTGCTACATTCTCTGACTGTATCCACTGCGGTGTATCGACACGGTTGTTAAAGTCGCTCTTGCAAGAGTTAAAAAGTCTTCATTATTATAATAGCATTCATAAGGTTTTTTAATCGCCGTTTTCAACATACCATGCACTGTTTTATACTCACTCTATCGCCACAATGAATAAATTCCGCAAGATTTGCTATTGACTTTAAACCCGTGTGGAGTTATAATATTGCGTAGTATGTTTTCATTCCGTCGGGTGTACGGATCTATTGATTTGTAAAAAGCGAGCTGCAATTTATATATATCTTTCCCTCGGGGGAATGACTCTGACATATTTCTAAAGTATATTTAGTTAAAATAATATTACTTAAAAGGTGAATCAAATGCAAAACAAAACAAGTGAAAGTAAAAGGAGGTGCGAGATGGGACCTATAGTTGCAGCACTTATCTCCGGCGTGGTATGCTGTGCGTGCGGCTTTGCACTCGGCGTACTCTATCGCAAAAAGGTCGGCGAAGCTGAAATCGGTTCGGCAGAGGCACAGGCAAGAAAGATACTTGAGGACGGTATAAGATCCGCAGAAAACAAAAAGAAGGAAGCCCTGCTCGAAGCCAAGGACGAAATTATCAAAACAAAGAACGAATTCGAGCTTGAACTCGGCGAACGCAGAAGCGAGCTTGCACGACAGGAAAGACGAGTTCAGTCCAAGGAAGAAAACCTCGACAGAAAGACAGACGCTCTCGAAAAGAAAGACGAAAACCTCACAAAGAAGCTCAAGGAAACAACCGAGCTTAACGAAAGCATAGAAAAGCTCAAGGCAGAACAGTATGAGGAGCTTCAAAAGGTTGCCGGAATGACAGCGGAAGAAGCTACCGCAAGACTTGTAGAAAAACTCGATGCAGAGATAAAGCACAGACAGGCAAAGCGTATTACGGAGCTTGAAGACGAATTCAAGGCTACCGCAGACGAAAAAGCAAGAGATATAATCGCACTTGCAGTACAGAGATGTGCCGCAGATCACGTTTCCGAAATAACCGTATCCGCAGTTCCGCTTCCCAGTGAAGAAATGAAGGGACGTATCATCGGACGTGAGGGAAGAAATATCAGAACAATAGAAACGCTCACAGGTGTTGACCTTATCATAGACGACACACCCGAAGCTATCACCGTTTCCAGCTTCGACCCCGTTCGCCGTGAGGTTGCGAGAATAGCACTCGAAAAGCTCATCTCCGATGGACGTATTCATCCCGCAAGAATCGAAGAAATGGTCGAAAAGGCTCGTAAGGAAGTTGACGTAACCATTCGTCAGGCAGGTGAAAGAGCAACCTTCGACACAGGCATTCACGGAATCAATCCGGAGCTTGTAAAGCTTCTCGGCAGACTTAAATTCAGAACAAGCTACGGTCAGAACGTACTTGCACACTCGGTTGAAGTATCTCTTATCTCGGGAGTTCTCGCAGATGAGCTTGGGGTTGACTCCACACTTGCAAAGCGTGCCGGTCTCCTCCACGATATAGGTAAAGCACTCACGCAGGAGGTTGAAGGCTCGCACGTTCAGCTCGGCGTGGAAATCGCAAGAAAGTACAAGGAATCCAAGGAAGTTATCAACGCTATCGAGGCTCACCACGGAGATGTGGAAGCTCAGACGATAACGGCTCTCATCGTACAGGCTGCCGACGCTATATCAGCCGCACGACCCGGAGCAAGACGTGAAAACCTCGAAAACTACATCAAGAGACTTACAAAGCTTGAAGAAATCGCAAACGAGTTCGAAGGTGTTGAAAAGTCATACGCTATCCAGGCAGGTCGTGAGATAAGAATCATGGTTAAGCCCGAGGTGGTAGACGATGACAAGATGGTGCTTATCGCTCACGACATCGTAAAGAAGATAGAAGACGAGCTTGAATATCCCGGTCAGATAAAGGTTCACATGATTCGTGAGAGTCGTGCAATAGACTACGCAAAATAAAATCGAAAACAGACACATCCGCAAAACAGGTCGGGTGTGTTTTTTTACCTGCAAAAATCAAGTCGAAAAAGTTTCTTCAAACTATTGCAATTCAAAACAGTTTGTGGTACAATAGTAAGGCTAAGTAAAAAAATTACGGAGGCTCTATCAATGCAAATCGCTATCGGTATAGTTTTAATTATAGCAGCAGTATTCCTTATCGTTGCAGTTCTCATGCAGTCCGGCAAGAACAAGAATCTTTCGGGCGTTATCGCAGGCGGTTCCGAGACTTTCTTCGGTAAATCCAAGGCTTCTACCTTTGAAAACAAGCTTTCTAAGCTTACAACAGTCGTTGCTATCGTTTTTGTTGTTCTCGTTCTCGTTGCTTACCTTATTCAGTAAGTCTACGATTGTCTGGACAACAGCGGATACAGTAAGTAAGTACGCCGCAACAGAATAGATCGGAGAACTTTGCGGGACATTCAAGTTCCGCTTTTTCTTTTGCCGATACATAATTGCAGACAGACCTCGCAAAAATATTAATGTCATAAAAATAAAGGAGTCGGAATTGGCTAACAACAGTAAGATAGGAAAGATAACGGGCAAGGGCGGCAAAAACAGTGCCATGAACACAAAGGGCGGCTTCTCAATGGGCGGAGGCTATCGCAGCGGCTCGTCTTATTCAAATAATTCGGGCAAAAACGGAAACGGCAACCGCACAAGCTCATACTCCGGCACAAGAAACACAAGAGGAGCCTCAATGGTAAGAGAGCTTCCCAAGAAAAACGCAATAAAGAAAATACAGGGTACCTTCTCCTACAGCGGAAGAGGTTTCGGATTTGTTGTACCGGACGAAGAATTTGTGGGAGACGGCATTGCGGATGTGTTCATTTCCCCGAAGGACACCGCCGGAGCTATGACAGGTGACCACGTTACGGTAAATGTCCTCGGAATCAGCGAAAAAGGCTCTCCCGAGGGTGTTGTAACAGCGGTTGAACCGTCGGTTAAGACTATAATCGGTACTCTTCACGTTGTCGCACCTCAGGGAAGATACGAGGGCTACTCATACGTTGTTCCCGATAACAAGAGAGTCGGCGTGAACATCTATATTCCCGATGAAGACGTTAAAGCAGCCGATGCACACGACATGGAAAAGGTCGAAATAATTCCGCACGGTGAAGAAGCATTTACAAGAAGTCGTTCCATCACCGTAAGAGGTCCGGTCGATATGCCCTACTTCGATACCAAGGGTAAAATTTCAAAGGTATTCGGCTCTGCTCTCACAAGAGACGCAAACTATTCCGCTGTTCTTTACCAGTCCGGTATTCGCACGGAATTTGACCCCGTTGTTCTTGCAGACGCAGAAAGAGCCGCCGCAGAACCTCTTACACTCGGAAAGCGTGAAGACCTCAGAGGAAAGCTCATAATCACCATCGACAGTGCAAGTGCAAAGGACCTTGACGACGCTGTATCTCTCGAAAAAATCGACGGTGGCTGGATACTCGGTGTTCATATTGCCGATGTTTCAAACTATGTAAGACAGAACACACCCGTTGAGCTTGAAGCAAGACTCAGAGGAACAAGCGTATACTTCACCGACAAGGTAGTTCCCATGCTCCCCGAAATTCTTTCAAACGGAGTATGCTCACTTAACGCAGGGGAGGACAAGTACGCTCTTTCAGCAGAAATGACCCTCGATGAAAACGGTAACAGAAAAAGCACCCGTGTCTTCAAGTCGATGATAAGAAGTACCGTTCGCGGTGTATACGACGAAGTAAACGACATTTGGAACAATCCCGAAAGTCCCTACAGAGAAAAATACGCACCCGTCCTCGGTATGCTCGAAGATATGCACGCAATGTACGAAAAGCTCTCCGCACTTCAGGAAGCAAGAGGTGTTATGGAGCTTGAGGACTGTGAGCCTGTAATTATCGTTGACGAAAACTCCATGCCCATCGACATCATCAAGCGTGAACGTGGAGACGCGGAAAAAATGATAGAGCAGTTCATGCTTCAGGCAAACATGGGAGTTGCGGAGGTACTCAGAAGCCTCGGTCTCCCCTGCCTTTACAGAGTTCACGAAACTCCCTCCGACGAAAAGAGAACAAACTTCATCACATTCGCTCATAACGTAGGTCTTAATACCTCCCGTGCGGCAGATGCGGAGGATGCACACGCACTCAGTACCGCTCTTATGGAAATAATGAACGAGGCAAGAGACAAGGGAATCGAGGAGTCCGTATCGGAAATGATGCTCCGTGCGATGATGAAAGCGAAGTATCAGGCTGTTTGTCTCCCCCACTTCGGTCTCGGTGCTGAAACATACTGTCACTTCACTTCCCCGATCAGACGTTACCCCGACACCTTTGTTCACACCGTAATCACCACTGTGCTTGAAAATACAGACCTCAGACAGCTTGATTTCGGCACAACCATCGAGCATATGCCTCATGCGGTTACCGACCTTGCTAACGTAGCAGAGGAAAGAGGAAGCTCCTCCACCGAATGCGAAATAATTGCACTTAACGCAGAGCGTGACATAGAAGACCTTTACATGGCTCTCTATATGCAGCCGAAGCTCGGTGAAGTGTTCGATGTTAAGGTATCCTCCGTTATCAGAAGCGGTATGTTCGTTCAGTGTGACAACCTTGTTGAAGGCTTTATACCTGCACTCACCCTCCCGAACTCAAAGACAAATCCCGAAATGATGACTCTCTACTACGGCAACAAGAAGTATGAGCTTGGAACTCCTCTCAAGGCAAAGCTTGTTGACACCGACATTCCCACAAGAAAGATTACCTTTGCTCTCGTAGAAGAATAATTAAATTTCGACAACGCAAGAATAAAATCTTTTTTAACGGTATATTAACATTTTCTCAAAATAATATTGACAAATTGTTAATCGCATGATATAATATAAGTACCTCAAAACTAAATACGGGAAAGGAAGTATTATATCATGACAGAACTTGTTTATGTACCCTCGGTAATCGAAATCGCTTTAATGGCGGCACTTCTCCTGTTCACCACCGGCTTTCTCACCCATCTTGCGGCGAGGAAGAAGTAAGTTATAAATAGAAATACGGCTTTCGTAATCGTTTTTCACCTGTATCGGATGAATTAAAACGATCTCGAAAGCCGTTTGTTTTTTATTTTGCTTTGTATCTCATTCCCTGGTAGCTTCCACGGCGATACATTTCCTTGTCTATCTCGTTGACAACCTCTGTTTTTCTACGACTCCACTGCGGTGCGAGAAGATATTCCGCTATTCCGTCTCCCGTAATACGTCCGATAACGGTCTCCTCGGGAAGATATTCGAGCTGGTCGCACACTATACGAACGTAGTCTTCCCTTTCCATAGGGGTGTATTCGCCTCTTTCGTACATATCCCCGAGGGCAGTATTCGATAAAACGTGCATGAGATGTATTTTCACAATATCGGGAGACAATTCCGCAACATCGCGTATACTTTTTATCATCTCCTCCTCTCCCTCTCCCGGAAGTCCGTTTATGAGATGAAGTGCAACAGTAAAGCGTTTTCCGATAAAGCTCTCCGACGGATATTTTTCGTTTATCCTGTCCGCAAGAGTGCGAAGACGTGAATACCCATCGAGAAATTCCTCATATGTATGACAGCGATTTATTCTTTTTGCCGTCTCCTCGTTCGTTGTCTGAAGTCCAAGCTCCACGGTAAGAGGAATGTTTTCGGCAGTTTCCGAAAGAAGAGACAGCACATCATCTCCGAGGCAGTCCGCTCTTGTGGCAATATCGAGCATTACCGCTTCGTCAAGAGACGCACATTCCCTATATACACCGCGAAGATATTCTATGTCTCCGTATGTGTTCGTGTTCGACTGGAGGTACGGGATATATCCGACAAGCTTCCATTTACGGCCCATCACATTCCGTCCGCACTCGTATTGACCGAGTATACTCTCCCTCGTCACGTCATCGCATGAGCCTCCGCCAAGCTCCGCAGAGCTTCCGTTGAGACAGTAGATACATCCGCCGTGTCCCTTTGTTCCGTCAAGATTCGGGCAGGTGGAGTTTATGTCTATCGGTACCTTTGCAACCTTTCCGCCGAATCTTCTTTTGAGATACCAGTCGTAGGTCATATATCTTTTGTTTGAATCCGAATACGGATACGGGTTTGTGTCTCTCTGTGCCATAGTATCACCTCCGATATTTGCTAATTATACAATATCTTTACCGCCGATATAAGAATAAAATGAGAAATATTTTAAAATTTTGCTTTTACCTATTGTAATTTCACTCGGAATGGACTATAATAAGAGTAGTGAATTTGCAAGTTCGGAGTTGAAATATTTCAAGTTTAGCTCTTACTTCAATTTATCGACACGATTTTTTGAATTTATTTCGAGCTTCAAATTCATTTTTCTACAAAAACTTCACCTTGCAGGAGGATAAAAATATGTGTCCGGTTACAGGAAAGGCTTTTTCCGAAATGTCAAAAGACGAGCTTCGTCAGTTACTTGCCGAGGAACAGGCAAAGCTTGACAAGTGGTCCGACATGGATCTCACTCTCGACCTCACAAGAGGAAAACCGAATCAGGCTCAGCTTGATCTTTCATCGAGTATGCTTAATATCGTAGGAGACAGAGGTGACTGCTTCAGTGCAAGCGGTGTCGATTGTCGTAACTACGGTATTCTCGACGGTCTTCCCGAAACAAAAAAGCTTTTCAGTGAGCTTCTCGACATTCCCGCAAAAAATATCCTCGTACTCGGTAACTCCTCTCTTAACGTAATGTACGATACAATAGTCCGTGCAATGCTCTTCGGTGTTGCCGGCGGTCATGAACCGTGGTGCCGTCAGGGTAGAATCAAGTTCATCTGCCCCTCTCCCGGATATGACAGACACTTCACCATCTGCCGTACAATGGGTATCGAAATGGTTCCCGTAAAAATGAACGCAGACGGCCCCGATATGGAAGAAGTATACAACATCGCCTGCTCCGACCCGTCCGTTAAGGGTATGTGGTGCGTTCCGAAGTTCTCCAACCCCGAGGGAATTACATATTCCGATGAAGTTGTCGAGCAGATTGCAATGATGAAGCCCGCCGCACCCGACTTCCGTATTTTCTGGGATAACGCATACGTTGTTCATGAGCTTTACGATGAATCCGTACCGCTTGCAAATATCTTTGAGCTTGCAAAGGAATACGGCACAGAGGACAACATCTTCTATTTCGCTTCCACATCAAAGATTACATTCCCCGGCTCCGGTCTTGCTATCATGGCGGCTTCCGATAAGAACCTCGAACAGATTCGCCCCATCATCGCAACTCAGACCATCGGCTACGACAAGATAAACCAGATGCGTCATGTAAAATTCTTCAAGGATGTTGACGGTATCAAGGCTCACATGAGACACCATGCCGCTATTCTCCGTCCTAAGTTTGAGCTTGTGGAGAAAATGTTCCACGACAATCTCGACGGTCTCGGAATAGCTCACTGGACAGAACCGAGAGGCGGATATTTCATCAGTCTTTACGTGAACGAAGGCTGTGCAAGACGTGTATACCAGCTCGCTCGTTCCGTCGGTGTAACTCTCACCACCGCAGGCTCAACATACCCCTACGGACGTGACCCGTATAACTCAAACCTTAGAATCGCTCCCTCTTATCCCGAGCTTGATGAGCTTGAAAAGGCTATCGAAATACTTTGCTCCTGCATAAAGGTTGCGTGTGCCGAAAAAATCCTCAAGGATAACTGACAGGCAAAAACAATTGCCAGATATATCAAATAAGGCATAAGCTATAGCTGAATACAACATAGGCGGAGGGTTGCAAAGGCTCTTCGCCATTTTTTATGAAAATGTGAATTTTTTAACCCACGACTTCTCGATTTCTCATTGACAAATTGTGTCATTCATGTTATACTTCACATATAATATATCCCCCCCTACTTTTCTTTGTATGTTTTGCTAATCACAAAATCGGCTTTTGTTTAAAATTCACCACAAAGGAAAACACAATGCGGGGACTGAAAAGCACGAAGACATAAAAATACATACGGAGGTAAAGAAATGAAAAAATCGTTATCCCTCATACTCTGCGGACTTATCCTTGCGTCATCCGTTATGACATCCTGCTCCGACGGAAAGAACGCTGACAGCGAAACTGTAGTCAGACAGATACCCGATGCTGATGCTACGGAAAATGTTGAAGAAGTCGTTGAAACAGAAGAGGTTGACCGTTTTGCCGACGTTGACTTCGGTGGAAGAACCCTCACGATTTCCTCATCCATCGACACCACAGACGCAACCAACGGTGACCGTTTCATCAGAGGTGAAGGCGAATACACCGGTGAAGCCGTAAACGATGCTGTATACGAAAGAAACCTCAAGGTTCAGGATGACCTCGGTATAAAGCTTGAGTATATCGAAGCGAACTACAACTGGGACAGCGTTACCTCCGGACTTAAAAACGAAATAACCTCCGGTGCAAATTCATGGCAGGTTGCGGTAAACGATATTCGCTCCCTCGCCACACTTTCCTCCTCCGGTCACCTCGCAAACGTATACGACAACACAATCCTCGATATG
The DNA here is from genome assembly GCA_964457685.1 of uncultured Ruminococcus sp. GTDB lineage: Bacteria > Bacillota > Clostridia > Oscillospirales > CAG-272 > UMGS1696. Next base: position 19,340 of record CAYWFS010000022.1, read on the forward strand.
GAAAAGAGCTACTGGTACAAGGAATCAATGGAAGACCTCATGTTTATTGAAGGCGGTATGTATCTCCTTGTAGGTGACTACTTTACAGACGCTCTTGCTTCCGTTCACACTCTTTATGTAAACGAAGAAATCCTCGACAACGTATACAATGACGGCGAATACGTTAATACAATGGTATTCGAGGGCAAGTGGACCATAGATGAAATGACAAAAATCGCAAATGAGTCCTACACCGACACAAACGGTAACGGTACTGCCGACATGGAGGATATGTTCGGTTATGCCTGCGTAGGTATGTGGGGTTCCGCTATTCCCATGCTCGTAGGTCTCGACATTAACTTTGTTAACAAAACAAGTGAGGGCATAGAATTCGCATTCAACAACGAACATTCCATCGCCGCTCTCGACAAGCTTCATGATCTTTACTACTCCGACGGTACTAACACCTCATGGGGCGGAGTTACCGATATTCGCACAGGCTTTACTAACGGTCAGATGATATTCATGGGCTACAACCGTCTCGGCGACCTCGAAAATCTCCGTGAAATCGACTTCCCGATGGGTGTAATTCCTTATCCTAAGTTCGATGAAAGTCAGGAAAACTACATCGTTTCCATGCACAACACAAGTGAAATCGGTGCTATTCCCTCCACTCTCGTAGGTGAAGACCTTAATTTTGTTCTTACCTGCCTCGAAGTTCTCGGACGTGAAACCGCAAATACGGTAATGCCCACATATTACGATGACGGTCTTAAAGTAAAATATGCCGACGGTCTCGATGACGCTAAGATGATCGACCTCATTCACGACTCCATCACCTCCCCCTTCGCAGTCGCATATGACGTAACTCTCGGCAACTTCATGCTCAGAAGCGTATTCCTCGACCCTCTCGCAGCGGACAGCGTAAACTTCTCCTCCAACTACGACAAGTTCATTAAGGCGGCAAACAAGCTCCTCCAGCGTACTCACGAAAGCTTTGTAAGTGTACTCGAGGGTGAGCAGTAATCAAACGACTATTCTACAGAGAATAACATAAAATCAAAAAAACGAAAGGAGTTATGATAATGAAAAGAACTTTATCACTCATACTGTGCGGTATCATTCTCGCAAGCACAGTACTCACTTCCTGCTCCGAAAACAAGGATTCTCAGAGCGGTGAAGAAACAAAACCCCAAAACGACGTAACCAACGTATCCGAAGGTGGCGAAGAGGTTGTGGCAGAACAGAAAACAGAGGAGGTTGACCGTTTCGCAGACGTTGACTTCGGCGGAAGAACTCTTACAATTTCCACTTCTATCGACACATCCGACGCTACAAACGGCGACCGCTTCATCAGAGGTGAGGGCGAATACACCGGTGAAGCCGTAAACGATGCTGTATACGAAAGAAACTTAAAGGTTCAGGATGACCTCGGAATCGTTCTCGAGTTCATTGAAGCCGAATACTCCGTAACAGAGGTTGCAAGTAAGCTCAAGATAGAAATCGAATCCGGCGACTCTCAGTGGCAGGTATCCGCAAACGATATCAGAGCCTTTGCCGCTCTTTCCTCCTCCGGTCACCTTGCAAACGTATATGATAACACCATTCTCGATATGGAAAAGAGCTACTGGTATAAGGACGCTATGGAAGACCTTATGTTCCTTGACGGCGGTATGTACCTTATCGTAGGTGACTACTTTACAGACGCTCTTGCTTCCGTTCATACTCTTTACGCAAACGAAGAAATGCTCGATAACCTCTACAACGACCCCGATTACGTTAACAACATGGTATTCGAGGGCAAGTGGACCATCGACGAAATGACAAGAATCGTTACAGAAGCTTACCAGGATACAGACGGTGACGGCGAAGAATCCGACGGCGATACATTCGGTTATGAATGCGTAGGTATGTGGGGTTCCGCTATTCCCGCACTTATCGGTCTTGACATCGACTTCGTTTCCAAAACAGAAGATTCCATCGAATTTACATTCAACAACGAACACTCCGTAGAAGCTCTCAACAAGCTCCATAACCTCTACTACGCTACAGGTACAAACACAGGTGGCGGCGGTTCCGACTCCGTTCGTGTAGACTTCGCTAACAAGAAAATGCTCTTCATGGGTTATAACCGTCTCGGTAACCTCGAAGACCTCCGTGACATCGACTTCCCCATGGGCGTTCTTCCCTATCCTAAGTACGATGAAGCTCAGCAGAACTATGTCGTATCCATGCACGACTCCACAGAAATCGGTGCTATCCCCTCTACTATAGTAGGCGAAGACCTCGAATTCGTTCTTACCTGTCTCGAAGTTCTCGGACGTGAAACCGCAAAGACAGTAATGCCCACATACTATGACGACGGTCTTAAGGTTAAGTATGCCGACGGTCTCGATGACGCTAAGATGATCGACCTCATTCACGACTCCATCACTTCTCCTTTCGCAGTTGCTTACGACCAGTCCTTCGGTAACTTCCTCCTCAGAAGCGTATTCCTTGACCCCCTCGCAAACGACAGCATCAACTTCTCCTCCAACTATACCAAGTTCGTTAAGGCGGCTAACAAGCTCATGCAGCGTCTTTCCGCAAGCTTCCAGGAAGTTATTTCAGGCGGTAACTGATAAAGATGACCTTTGACACAGTCTCTCTTTCCGTTCTGCCATCCCTTACACCGATAGAGGTAACAGCACAGCTCCTCGGTATTCTCGCCCTTATCTGCAACATATTCTGTTATCAGATGAAGGATACGAAAAAGCTGCTGTACTGGCAAATTGCCGCATCGGTAATATGGATACTGAATCTCGGTCTAAAGGGTGCTACGGTAGGCTTTCTGCTCAACATACACGCCGTAATCCGTCTTACTGTCTATTACTGTGCGGAAAAGTATTCGTGGGCAAGAGCAAAGCTGTGGCTTCCCGTGTTCCTCGTAAGTGCCGCCGTAATAGTATTTGCGAATTACACAGGCTTCGTTGACCTGCTCGCACTTATAGGAACACTCTGCACCATATATTCGTTCTCGGCGGGAGATACGGCAAAGACAAGACTGTTTACACTGCCGTCCCCTCCCTGCTGGTTCATATACCACCTTATGCAGGCAAACATCGGCGGTATACTGAACGAGGTGTTTGTGTTTGTCTCAATAGTCGTAGGTATGCTTCGTCTCGATAAAAAATCCGACTCAAAAGAGGGATAATTCCCTTTGTCGGCACCCGATACAAACTTTTCCGAAACTATTTTAGCATAATCATTAAATACCTCTTGACAAATCGTCCGTTTTCGTGTACAATTGTTACATGAGATAAATTCAATTCTGATGGGAGAAAAATAATGGATAACAACGACGCACTCTTCGATAAGAAGAATGAGATTGAAGAAAACGAAGAGTACGATCCCGAAATATATACTCTCACTGATGAGGACGGCAACGAACTTCACTTTGCTCTTCTCGGCACACTCGAACATAAGGGTGAGGTCTACAAGGCTCTCATTCCCGTAAACGAGGATGGCGAAGAAGAAAGCAGTGAATATGTTATCCTCAAGTGCTCGGTCGATGAGGATGGTGAAGATATTCTCGAGACAATCGAAGACGATGAAGAATTCGACGAAATCGCCGACATCTTCGATGATGAGTTCTCCGATATTCTTTACGATGAAGACTGAATCAAGAATTGATTCCGAGTACTGAGTATTTACATCCGCAGGCAAACTCCCTGAGGTGTACGAAATAAAGATGAGCGTAAAAACCCACAAAGAGTAAAAAGGAGCCCGGACTTCCGACGTGAGGTTTGCAGACCTCCCTCCGTCGCCGTGAGACGCATTCTGCGCCACCGCAACGATTTGGATGTTGGGAGCACGAACCGTTGGAGAGGGCACCGTCCTTGCGAGAGCAGGGTTTCTATACGCTTGTTTTGAAACGTCATCTCGGGGAGTTTTTATTTCTTCTCATATATTTTCGGATAATATTTTAAATATTTCAGAGAGAGGTATTTTTATGAAGTTTTATCAAAGCTATACCGCTTATTCACCCGATATAGACTGCCCGTCCTTCCCCGCCACTGTTCCCGGAAACGTGCAGCTCGATTATATCACCGCTCACCCCGAATTCATTCACGACATCAACTACGGCATGGAGCATAAAAAAATGGCACAGCTCGAGCCGTATACATGGTTCTATAAGACAAACCTCAATTTTGAACGCAAGGACGGCGAAAAGATTTGGTTCGTTACAGAGGGTATCGACTACATCTGGACTCTCATCCTTGACGGAAAGGAATTCTTCACTCACGAGGGTATGTTCACCCGTGTTGACATCTGCCTTGACGATGTTTCAAAGGAACTTTTCGGTCATCCGCTTGAAAACGGTGTAGAATTCGCTGTAAAGATTCATCCGCACCCCATGCTTGAAGGTATGCCCATGGACAGAAATCAGGCCGCACAGTGCTGTAAGCCTCCTGTAGCATACGAATGGGACTGGCATCCCCGTGCTATCCCCTCCGGTCTTTGGGATGAATGCTACATTGAATCCAGAGACGACACCTACATCGGCAGAACAGAAGCAAGATACACCCTCGCAAAGGATTATTCCTCCGCAGACCTCACAATCACCTCCGTGACTTCACAGCCTGCCGAGGTAACGGTATTTGCTCCCGACGGCTCTGTTGCAGCTCACGGCACTACTGTAAACGGCGAATTCAAAACCGTTATCATCTCTCCCGAGCTTTGGTGGTGTAACGGCTACGGCAAACCGAATCTTTACAGATACACGGTAAAGCTTGGCGAAAACACCGTTGAAAAGCGTATCGGCTTCCGCAGAATCGAGCTTACACTCAACACAGGACGCTTTGTTGAACCCGGAAGATTCCCGAAGACAAGAGCATATCCCCCGGCTCAGTTCACTCTGAACGGTGTAAACGTGTTCGCAAAGGGTTCCAACTACGTTAACCAGGAAATATTCACAGGTATCCTCACCCGTGAAATGTACGAAGAAAACATCCGCTTTGCTATCGACGCAAACATGAATATATTCCGTTGCTGGGGCGGTACAGGCTGTCAGAAGGAGGTATTCTACGACCTCTGCGACGAATACGGACTTATGGTTTGGTTCGAGTTCCCGCTTTCCTGCAACGACTACTACAACTCAGAAGCGTATCTCGCAATCCTCAAGCAGGAAGCTACCGCTATGATTCTCAAGCTCCGTTCTCACCCCTGTATCACCCTTTGGTGTGGCGGTAACGAGCTGTTCAACTCATGGTCCGGTATGACAGATCAGCGTCTCGCTCTCAGACTTCTCAATGCTCTCACGCTTGAATATGCACCCGAGATTCCTTATAACCCCACCTCTCCCATCGAAGGAATGAAGCACGGCGGTTATACCTTCCTCGACCCCACAACAGGTGTTGACCAGTTCACCCTCTTCTCAAGCACTACCGCAACCGCTTACACCGAGTTCGGTATCCCCGCTACTCCGTCCGTTGACTACCTCAAGAGCTTTATCCCCGAAGATGAGCTGTTCCCCCCGAAGCCCGGTGGAGTTTGGCAGGCTCATCACGCATTCTGGGCATGGAACGGTGAGGAAGCATGGCTCTGTCTCAAGACTCTCGACCGTTTCGGCGATATAAGCACTCTCGACTCCCTCGTTGAGACCTCCAACTGGCTCCAGGGAATAGGCTACAAGGCTATATTCGAGGAAGCTCGCCGTCAGAAGCCCCTCTGTGCAATGGCAATCAACTGGTGCTGGTGTGAGCCTTGGAAGTGTGCCGCAAACAACTCCCTCATCGCTTACCCGAACATCATCAAGCCGGCTTACTACTCCGTCAAGGATTCTCTCAGAAACATCACCCCCTCCGCAAAGTTCACAAAGTTCTCGTGGGATAACGGTCAGCCCTGCGAATTTGAAACATGGCTTCTCAACGACGGCACAGAGGCTGCAAGCGGTACGGTTTATGCAACGGCAGAGCTTGACAACGTGAAGTATTTCATAGGCTGTGACACACTCTCCTGCGACGCTAACAAGAACGCAAAGGGTGCAAAGCATACATTTGAAATTCCCGCAAGCGTTAAGCCGAAGACCCGCATGAAGATTACCGTTACATTCGTTCCCGAAAACGGAGAAACCGTCACAAACGAATACATGATGGTAGTCGGAGCTTAAAACAAAACCTAAATTTATTATATAAGGAGTTCGCTCAATGTTAGACGTTTGTCTCCCCGGAACAGGAGGTACGGTTCCTCGCCTCGACAGATTCCTCAGCTGCTGTTATCTTCGCTATGAGGGGGTCGGTATGCTTATCGACTGCGGCGAGGGTACTCAGCTTTCAATAAAAAAAGCAGGCTTTTCACTGGGTAAAATCTCAGTCCTGCTTATAACTCACTTCCATGCGGATCACATAAGCGGTCTACCCGGGCTTCTCCTTTCGATGGGCAACGAGGGCAAAACCTCTCCGCTGTATATCTACGGACCGAAAGGACTTGATTCAATCCTCAAAGGACTTCTTGTGATAGTTCCCGAGCTTCCGTTTAAGATTGTCACAAAGGTCATGACGGATCTCGATTCGTTCACAATGTTCGGCTACACCGTAACTGCGTTTGAGCTTCGTCATTCCTGCCAGTGTCTTGGATACGACATTCGCATTTCAAGAGGAGGCAAGTTCGACCGTGAAAAGGCTCTTTCAAACAACGTGCCGATAAAATATTGGTCGATTCTACAGCGTGGAGAAGAAATCGACGGCTTCACCCCGGACATGGTTCTCGGAAAATCCCGCCGCGGACTTCACGTCACATTCGCTACAGACACACGTCCGTGCGGAATCATCTCGACTATGGCATACGATGCCGACTTGCTCATATGTGAGGGTATGTTCGAGCTTGAAAAATCCGCAAGAGCAAAGGAATCGGGACATATGACAATGGTAAGTGCGGCAAAGCTTGCAAAGGAAGCCGAATGTGCCGAGCTTTGGCTTACACACTACAGTCCTTCCCTCCCGAATCCGCACGATTTTTCACACGAACCGAAGGAAATATTCCCGAACACGGTGGTCAGCAATGACGGTGAGACCAAAACCCTCAGATTCATTGATGAATAATTTTTCATAAACAAAAACAAAAGCTATTCGCTGAACCGACCTCCATATCGTTAGATTTTTTGTCTGACTTTTGAGGGTCGCTTCCAAATTACGAATAGCTTTTTTGTTTTATCTTACTTCAACGAGTTCGCCGAGGACTGTCGAATATATATACACCTTATCAATTTCTTCTTCGTATATTTTTTCGCAAATTATCTTGTATATCGCAAGCTGATCCCTGTGGCTTCGTCTCAGCTTTTCGTAGGCAAGACGGCGATTTTTAAACTGCTCCGCGGTAAACCTGTCGGTCTTGTAGTCGATAAGCTCAAGCTTTCCCGTGTCGGCATTGCGATATATGCAGTCGATTATACCCTGAACGGTAATTTCTTCGTTGTTTTTGCGAATTTCCTCTTTCATCTCCTCATTTTCCGTAAAATTCTCGGCAGGCAGATTAATATTGAACCTGAATTCACGCTTGACATAGCTTGCTTTTTGAATCCGCCTGTAAAGCTCACTGTGCATAAATATGAATATTTGCTTTTTGTCGAGAAGTGTCGAAAGCTTATATGAAATCATTCGTGTGTCTATCAGTCGCTCAATCTCGGCATCAATCCCGTGTTTTTCAAGGTTTTCGATATTCATAAACTGCATAAAGGTGTGCATTGCGACTCCCTTTTCCGCACCAGTGTACGAATTTGCACCGGTCATGAATCTCGGCTTCTCGAGCGTTTCTTTAGCTTCATCCTGTTGATTTTTCGTCTCTCCGTCAAGGTATCTGCTGTTTAATACACCCGCGTTTGCTTTAATCGGAATATTCAGATTTGTTATTTTTTTGTTGTTTTTGCTGATTTCGGCAATGACAGTCAGTCTTTCTTCAAGATCGTCGTCCGTATTCTGTTCTTCCTCGCAAATTTCATTGTCTGAGTCACTGTATTTAAATGCCGCAATTTCACGAATAACATGATTTTGGCTGTTTTCATTCGCCGTCGTCATCAAAATCCATTCCAGATAGCTTTCGGTATTCGCCACCGTGTACTCGTCGATATTATAGGAAAAAGCCGCTCCCTTTTGCAAAGCCTTTTCGGCATCATTCACCTTTCCGCAGATTATCAGCTGATTTTTCGCTCTCGTCATCGCAACGTAAAGCATACGAATTTCCTCAAAGTTTGACTCCTTTGCAAGCTTTTTTGCGATTATATCACGCTTCAACGTGTTTCTTACCGCAAGTCCGCTTTCATCGGAAATCTTCACTCCGTAGCCAAGCTCTTTGTCATAGAGAAACGGCTTCTGTTCGTCAATTTTCGAGCGTTTTCTATCGGTTTCGCACAAATAACAAATAGGATATTCAAGTCCTTTTGAGGAATGTATACTAACTATGCTTACCGAATCCTTTGCTTCATCATCGGCTCTCGCATTCGTTTTTTTAGCGATTTCCATCTTCAACTGCTCTATCAGCGTGTCAAGTGTAGCTCCGTTTTCCAGTCCTCCGATAAGCTCAACAAGCTCATTGACCGCTTCCGTCTCGCTTTCGTCTCTGTCCGTGGCACTCATTATCTCCGCACGATTTTCGCTTATGAAATTCTCCGCATAAATCCCCGGAGGTGTGACTGCCGAAACACGCTTTTCTCTTTCGAGCCATTCCATAAATTTACATATAGGCTCTCTCGGAAAAGTCGGATTTTCGTCATTTTCTTTCATTGAATTAAGTGCAATAAACAGCTGCTCTTCCCCTGTAATTTCCTTAATTTTGGTAATATCTTCCACCGTAAATCCAAAAAACGGACTTATCAAAGCACCGGCAAGATAAATATCGTCAAGTGGATTTTTTATAACTTCGAGCAAACAGATAACAAGTCTGACCGCCTGTGATTCTTCAAGCGGCTGACTCTTTTTAAGTTTACTTTTTACACCTCTTCGTCTCAGTGCGTCTCCGAATTCTTCCCCGTGAGATGACGGACTTCGCATTATGATTGCTATGTCTTCCGCCTTGATATTTCGTTTAAGCACCGAACTATATTCACCGATTTGTGCGGCAATTCTCTTTGCAACGTATTCGGCCTCGATATTCACTCCACGCTCGGCAAATCTCTTGTTCAAAAGCACGACTTCAACCGGCACTTTTTCGGTATCATCCGATTTTCCGAACACCAAAGCATCCTCGTTCGTGTACGTTATGTCGCTGCTTTTAAACAATTTTCCCGTAACAAGATTCGTAAATTCGATAATTTCTCTCGAGCATCTGAAATTTTCACTCATGAATAATGTATAATTTCCCGTTTCTTCGTTATAATTATACTTTTTCCAGTCATTTCGATACCCGTTGAAAACCGACGGATCAGCTCCTCTGAAACGGTAAATCGACTGCTTAATATCTCCCACCAAAAATCTGGATGCATTCTCGGAGATTCGCTTGAAAATGTAGTCCTGTGTTTCGTTTGTATCCTGAAACTCATCGATAAAAATGTACTTGTACCTTTGAGATATTTCCTCGGCAACGGAATCTATTTCCATTAATTGTCTTGAACAGCTTTCGAGATCACTGTAACTCATAAGGCTATTTTTATTCTTTTCGTTGTCAAGTGTTATAAAATATTCACTTAATACCGACATCAGCTGTTCTTCTATCTCAGCCGTTTCCGCGTTTTCCGTATGTATATCTTCTGCATTTCCAATGTATATTTTTTCAATCAATTCATTGATTTCGGCCTTGAATTCTTCTCGAACCGCCTTAAATGCCTGTGTTGCCGGGGTGGCATTTTCGGATTTCACGGTTCCGAGTCTGCTGAATCGAACGCTTCTCAGATATTCTGCGGTTTTATCAAACGAAAAATCATCCTCGCAAAGTGCAAGAATCTCCGTACAAACAGCCGTGACCTCCGCTACATTTTTCTCCAACTTTTTATAATTATCGTCTTCGAGTTCGAGATCATCAACGATTTTCGTAAAGGTATTTTTATAGTGTTCAAACAGCTCTATTGTATATTCTTTCAATCGCTCGTATATTTCGTTCTCGCCGATTATCTTCCTGTCGCTGCTTTTCGCGAAAGAATCCTCCATCCCGTGTGCAAGCTCTAGAAGCTCCTCGTCAATTTGCGATGAATCCTTCGTCTTGCTGATTATATCGCAAAACCTCAGCCACTTTGTATATTTTTCGCCGTCATTTTCCGCAAATCTTTTGGTGATAACGCTACTCATCACATCATGTTCGAGCTCTTCAATCTCACCGTCACTTGCAATTCTTGTGTCTGGAGACTTTCCGAGGAGTGTGAAATATCGGCGAACTCTCTTGTACAAAAATGAGTCCATCGTGCAAATATCAGCCGAAGAAAGCCGACTCATTTGCCTGTCGATATACCTGCTGTATGCACTGCTTTTGTATTTTTTGTCATTTTTCTTCTCGTAAAGCTTACTGCGGATTCGTTTTTTCATCTCAGATGCGGCCGCCTTTGTGAACGTCACGACAAGCAGCTCATCCACAGTGCATTTTTTATCCGCAATTAGCTTTGCTATTTTCTCCGTAAGGACTGCCGTTTTTCCGCTTCCTGCCGCCGCCGAAATCAAAAGATTCCCCTTGTCAAATTCTACGGCACTGCTTTGCGATTCTGTAAATTTAATCTCAGCCATTTTTTCTCCTGTGTCTGCATATATATGCATTATCGCACCAGTCACATGGGTCGATTCCGTCAATCATATTCGGTGTGTCGGTATAGATATTGTGCAAAATATCATCACTGACCTTTCTTATCTCGTCTTCCAGTTTATTCCTTGTTTTTTCAAGGATTCTCTCGTTGATATAGGTAATTTTTGCCTTTTCATCATTCTCGAATATTTCGTTTGAGACACCGCTGAACAGGATTTTTTCTCTTGCTTCGCTGTATATTTTTTCCATTGAACATCCTCGTTCCGCCTGCACCACCCCGAGATTATACGAAATATACATAGCACCGCCGAATCCGATTTCTTCCTTTCCATACAGCTTCTTGTCGTTTAAAATCGAGAATAAATATACAAGAAGCTGTATCTCGGTTCCGTTTTCCAGATTCTCCATTTTAAAGCTCTTGTTGCCGGTTTTATAGTCAACGATTCGCAGGAATTTCTTGCCGTTTTCAATTTTTTCATCAATTCTGTCGGCGATTCCCTCAATCACAACAAGTCTGCCGTTGCTCGCTCTGAATTCAATGGGACGGATGCCGCCTCTGCCGATTTTCTGCTCCGCATATGCCGGCACAAATCCGCTCGTTGCGATTTCGTCCTCAGTTTTGTTTATCATAAGCAGCATTTGTCTGCGTATTCTTATGTATAAATATTCGCTCTTGGGGTCATTTTCTCCTATCATCACGGCAAGCTTTTCCTTGATTTCGCCGATAATTTCGTCCAATCTTTCTTCAAGCGAAAGCTCCGATTTGATTTTTTTGCAATACTTATCCTCAAAGTAACGCTGTAAAATCATATGAACAATTATTCCAATATCCGGCAGAGTCATTTCCCCCACTGCTCTCGGCTTCAGCTTCATTTTGTACTTGCACGCATAATTGAACGGACAACGCAGATATGTGTTTATCTTGCTCTGCGACAAGTATAAAATATTATCATTTTTTTCGTTTGTTTCAGTTTCCGTCAAATCCGCTGAATCCGCCGATATATCCGCTGTTTCGTCTTTTATCAGGTCATTTCCGTAGAGCTTATTGGCGATTTCAGTACTGTTTTCACATCCACGTTCAAAAAGATATTCCTCTGCACTCTTTTTATCAAACACCAAAAAATCAATATCCAGCTCATTAGAACGCAAGACTTTTTTTCCGAGTTTTTCTACAATATCCGCAGCCGCACCCGACATATTTTTCTTTTCTTCCGAAAGAATTATCAGCTTATCTGACGGTGCGGAAACAGTCCTGTAAAACATACAATATTCTCTTGTGCCAAGCGTTTCCGCGTTATCTCCGCCGATTTCTATTCCATATGTTTCCAATTTTAGCTTGTCGGTATCACTGAAAAACTGTCTCTCGGAATCCGCCTCACCCGGAAATTCGCCCTCGTTTGCACCAAGTATAATTATACATTTTTTATTCTCCAAACGAATGCCCTGGGCGTTACCGATAACAATTTCGTTGCTGCCCGACGGTATACTTCCGACCTCCATCGACTTTGCAACCCCGGCGAACAGACCACCGAATTTCTTCGCATCAATTTTGCAATCCCCTAAAAATTCCACGATTTTGTCAAGAATTTCGCAAACTATTCGCCACCCGGACTCGCATTTTTCCGCGTCCTCGTTCGCACCGAAGCTTCTGTACGACCTTCCGATTGCACCGAGTCCGCTGTCTATCTTGAATTCTTCGGCAATCCGCACAATGTTTTCAGCAATTTCAACAACGCTTGCAGCACCGTTTTTATCGTCAAAAAGCTCCGCAAAGCTGTTCAGCGGTTCGGAAATCTGCCGCCTTACATTATTTACGATTCTCAGCACCCTTTCGCCGTACTCGCTGATTCCGAGCTTGTATCCGTCGGGATTCATCGTCCAGTCGTTTTCCGTGTACGTTTTTCGGTAATTCAGATTCCACGTTTCGACGTATTTTTCAAAAATTTCAATCGCATACAGCGACAACGGATCCGCTTCTTCACCGTCATTCACGCAGTCCTCGATACGAACAAGACCCGTTTTCAGAAAAGCTAAAATATCGGATTTTTGCCATCCGTCGGAAACAACATCGACAAGGGATTTCACAAATCTGACCGCCGGATTTTGTGTGACTCCCGACGAATTTGAGATAAACAGATTAAATCCGTGCTGTCTCAGCTCCGTATCCACTATCCCCTTGTAGCTTTCGACATTATGTGCCACTATCGCAATATCGCTGTATTTGTAACCCTCGGAAAGCAGCTTATTTACCGCCGCCGCACATATTTTAGCTTCGTCAAGCTTATCTCTACAGCTGATAAATACCGCATTTTCGTTGTTTTTTTCAGTATAATCCGCTGTTTTTGCCATGTTTTCGCTGTCAAGCTCATTTTGCGGTATTTCGTCCGAGCCGAACACAAGTCTCTCTACCATTTTCAGCTCGGGATTATTCCCATGTCGCAGATTTTCTTCAAGCGTCAGAGTTTCGTAGTCCATGCCAAGTCTGTTTGCTATTGTGATGAGCTTTTTCAGCGTCTCCTTTGTCTCCTCAAACTGCGGTTCAACATAATACTCCTCATTTTCGGAAATGTCGGATTTTTGCTTATTCGGTGAAAGCATCACGGAAGCCGTAAACGACTCAGCCGATTGCATAATTTCACGAATTATCCTCATCTGACCGCTCGTAAACGACAGAAACGAATCCACATACACCGACTTACCGCAGAAGTACGGATTCTCAGCTATCGCCTTTGCCAGCTTTGTTTCAAGGTCGGATTTGTCGATATATTCCTCGTGAAGAATGGAGTTGTATGCCGCATAAACAAGCACAACGTCCGAAAGTCTGTCCTCGAAGCTGCCGTATTTGCCGTCATTTTTAACACTGCTTTCGTCATTTTGACCGTCAAATGTCAGTCTCTCAAGAGCTTCTTCTGCCTTTTCGGGGGTAATTCCGCTACCTTTCAGCTCATCTATCGCACGCATAAGTATCGGTATGCACCTGTCCTCTCGGTTCGACAGCTTGTTATACACACGCAGACTGTCCCACACCGACTGCATTGCCCTCCAAACGATAAGCATTCTTGAGCCGTCATCTATAACGCTGTCGGAAAGTCCGCCGTACTCCCTGAAAACGGAGCGTGCAAGGTTAGTGAAGTTCGTAACTTCAAGACGGAGGTTCGCAGACGGCGGAAGAATCGACGCAAGCTTTCTCTCCCACCCAACGGTCTCCTGCTCGGGAACAATCAAAACGACATTCCGACCTGAGTTTTTTATTTCATCGCAGATGCTTTCGACTATTTTTTCGCTTTTTCCGCTTCCGCTTCTGCCGATTATAAATCTTACCATATTTACCTCAATTTACAAAAACCGCACGATGGAATCCAACGCACGGTCTTGTTTTTATTGTATTTTTCGGTTTATTCGTCTATCTTGGCGATAACCACTTTGCCATGGTCGGTGGAATCCTTCCATGTGTCATAGGGAGAAACGAACGTACTGCCAACCGACATTGCGATATGTGCTCCTACCTCACCTGTGAAGCCTGTCTGTCCCGTTGTACCGATCTTGTCCCCTCTCGAAACCTTATCTCCGACAGAGACGTTTATCGAGCCGAGGTTGTAGTACCAGGTCTTGAGTCCGTAGCCGTGTTCGATAACTACCATATTTCCGGCATAGAGACAATCCGAGGAGGCATATACGACCTCACCTGCATTTGCCGCAACAACATCAAGTCCTGCCGCCGCTCTGTAGTCCACACCGTTGTTTCTGTATGACGGAGTTGCGGCACCGTTCAGTGTTATCTGTCTGCCGAAGCCTCTGAGAAGCGTGCTGTCTCCAGAGATACCCTCAAGGAAGTAGCCTTCAAAATATCTTTCACTCGAGCCTGTAGATGTTATTTTCTCTACCGTATTCGAGAACGCATTCAGGTTAGCTTCCGTCATGTATGTGTTTATGGTAGATTCGGCAAGCTGATAGTTTGAGGTCTTTTCGCCGCTGTTTTCTATGGTTATGTTTGTTTCCTGAGTTGTTCCGCCGTATACAAATGTTATAGTGTATATACCGGTCGGCACATCAAGTGATATTGGCAGGAAAGCTACCGCCGTACTTTCGTCAGCCTTGTAGAATACGGGTGTAATATCGCCGCCCATAGTAGACGAGAACTTTATATTTTCGGGTTTTGTTACGTTGAGAGCGGTTATAGCAGTGAATTTGCCGGCTTCAACAGTCGTAAGTCCGAGGTAGAATTCCGCAGGAGCAGTTACGAGAGACGAGAACTTATAGTCAAGCTCACCGCAGAAGCTTCTTGCAGGGTCCTCATACCATCTTGCGGTAACTTCTATATTTATGTGACCCGTGTCGTTTGTGGAATATGTAACGATGTCTGCAAGAGTTCCGTCAAACAAAGAATTTCCGTCATCGTCCGTTATTACCACGGTGCAGTAGTCGGGTTCGGTGTCAAAGCTGAGATCTATACCGCCCTCAAGCTCATACGACTCAACATGGTCGAAAACGAGGGAGGTTGTATCTGCGTCAACAAAAGAGCCTGTATAGTTTTTGTACTGCCAAACCGCACTGTCGGGCTGAACATCATAGGAATGCGAAAGAGTGAGTGTCGGCATTACAGCTTCACCGTAAATACTTTCCGCATATTCGCTTGTGATGAACATCTCCGCGTCGGATTCCGAAAGCTTGTATGTAGCTCCGTCAGCCGAACGCAGGTAACAGGTTCCGGGGTCGGTCGTGAAATAATACTCATAGCTCTCGTCCTTAACGCCGTTTGAAAGAGTTACCTTGAAAAATTTCTCACCCATGAGCGAATCGGGAAGAGCCACTATGGACTGAGCATTTTTTATACTTCCGATGAAATATTTTATCATCTGCTCGGCTTCTTCACCGTCAACATCCTTTGTAAGAGTGTAGTTTCTGCCGTTTATATCATATATGGAAACAGTCGAGGCTGTTGTCTCATCGACCGGAGCATTCTGCGTTCTGTGATAGCTCGAATAAGCCACAGCGGATGGGATCAGACAAGCCACGAGAAGCAGCATAAGTACGACTTTGTTTTTCACGCCGAATCCCTTTCTTGATTTTGATTTTATATTTTACCGTAAAAATTAACCCATGCTTTATTGAGTTTTCCGCAAGGATAATTCTCACGGGCGGGGTGGTTTTCTTAACTAATACGCTTTAAAATATCCCCACCGTAAAATTTATGCCTTACTTTGGAGAATTTTCCGCAAGGATAATTCTCACGGGTGGGGCGATTCTCTTACTATCTAAGCTAAACCATATCCCCACC
>CAYWFS010000023.1:0-4608 GCA_964457685.1 uncultured Ruminococcus sp.
GAGAGGTTTACGGACGGGTGAAGTCTGATACCGCCCTTGTAAGGACCGATAGAGTTATTGAACTGAACTCTGTAGCCTGTGTTTACTCTCATTTTGCCGTTGTCATCAACCCACGGAATACGGAAAATTATCTGACGGTCAGGCTCTACAAGTCTTTCGAGGATAGCTTCCTGTTCGTATATTTTTTCGTTTGCTGTGATAACTTTTTCAAGCGATTCAAATACCTCGTGAACTGCCTGAAGGAATTCCGGCTGTGTGGAATATTTTACATCTACCTGTGCAAGTACATTCTGTAAGTAACTCATTTTCTTGTCCTCCGAATAAATTCTTAATCAACACTATAAAATATACCACATATACGAGTAAAATGCAATATTTTTGAGGAAATATTCATGTCGGACGGGAAATTTCTTTGTTTTGCAACAAACAGATGGCTTTTACGCATCGAAGTTTCTACAAAGTGACGGATGATATTAAGAAACTTGCACGATTGGATATTTATTGACGGAAAATGTATTATTATACATGGTCTGCGTTCTCAACATAGAGCGGAATCGGCAGTGCATTTGCGATTTCTGCGGATACCTTTGTTCTGTAGGGGGAGAAAATGCCGAAGAAGAACGCAATTGCTTCAATATGTGTAAGTTCAAGAGAGCATTCGCCGTCATAATTTTCAACCGTAGTATATCTTCCGGCGAGCTTTTCGTGTCTTGTTGTGATTTTCAGCTTTTCGTCACCGGCATAACCGTGGATGAGAACTGTAAGCTCACCGTTCAGCATGGGCTTGTAGGATGCTTCAAATTCGAGGAGAGCGGAGATAAATCTCTTGTAGTTGAACACGTTGAACATATCTGCGTGACCTACAGAGTAATTGCCACAGATTCTTATCGCCTTTGTGAGCATATCCTGTCTCCAATCGGGAATCTGAATGGAAACGGAGCCGTAGCAGGCAATATAGTTTCTAACAACGTCATCGAAGTCGTTTAGGTCGTTGAGAGTAAGCTCCTGAAGATTTCCGACGTAGTAGCCGATGTATTCTCCATCCTTGAGTATAGCGTATACGGGAGTTCTCCATGAGATGCATACGTCATAGAACTGCTCACGACTTCTTACGGTTCTCATGCCTCTCGTGATGTGAGACTCGTACATTTTGTCGATAAGCTCGGTTTCGTCGGCTTTAACATTGTGAAGCTCAAGCTTGGTAAAGGGAACATCACGGAAACAGTGACGGATATTTGTACTGTCGATGTGTACGTTGTATTCGATGCCGCAGTAGTCGAAGCCGAAATAGTTGTATCTCTGTCTCTGGCCGCCGAGGATTGAATAGTCAACTCCGTCCTTTATCATATCCTCGAGAGCAAGGTTCATGCAGTCTATCATGTAACCCTTGGAGCGTGAGTAGGGGTGAACGGCAACATTACCAATACCTCTGCATTTCAGCGTTTCGTTACCGACAACAAGCTCTGAGTCGAAGGCACCGATAGCGGCTTTCAGCTTTCCGTTTTCTGTAACCACATAGTTGTTGTAGCAGGGATTTAATTCGGGATTGTAAAGCTTGGGGAGAAGCTTTTTGAAATCCTGCTCATTTCCGTTGAAGCCGAATACATAGTTGATAAAGTCCATGTAGTCGTCGTACATTTCGGGGGTTCCTCTGCCCTTGTAAATAATGTTTTCTGCCATGATTATATCCTTTCGGGTTGAATTATTTTCAGTTTTGAATTGCGAAGCACGAATACGAATTTATGTTTTCCGCTCTGAGCATAGCCTTTGATTTGTCGAGCTTGCTTTTGTCCTTGAAAAGTGCGAATATTGTGGGACCGCTTCCGCTCATCATTACTCCGTCAGCACCGATTTCACATAGTCTGTTTTTTATAGACTGAGCTGCCGGTCTGATAGGAAGAATTACGTTTTCAAACGAATTATAAAGTACGGACGGGATTTCTCCGCCTAAAATATCGGGCATAATGTCCTCGAAGGAACAGGGAGCCTTGTGCGGTATTTCATCGAGCATTGCATAGGCTCTCGGAGTGGAGACACCGTGACCTGAAGGAACCACAAGGACATAGTATTTCGGCACGGATACGTTCAGCCTTGTCAGCTTTTCTCCGATACCTTGACAGAGACAGCATCCTCCGACTATGCAGAACGGAATGTCAGCACCGACCTTTGCACCGATGGCACACAGCTCTTCCGTTGAAAGGTCAAGCTTTGTCATGGAGTTGAGAAGCTTCAGCACTGCGGCACCGTCAGTTGATCCGCCTGCAAGACCACCGCTTACCGGTATGTGCTTTTCGATTCCTATGTGTATTTTCAGTCCGGACAGACCCGTGTGAGAAAGAAATTTGTCTGCACATTTGTATGCTATATTTTTTTCGTTAAGCGGAAGACGTGGATTGTTTGATGAGAGAGTAATTTCGTTTTCGTCGCCGTTTACGCAACCGTTTACGGTTAATTCAACGGAAATTTCATCGTAAAGAGATATTTCCTGCATGACGGTGTCTATCTCGTGGTAACCGTCGGCACGTTTTTCTCCCACATTCAGATATAGATTTATTTTTGCGTTTGCTCTAATTGTTCTTTTCATATCAGTGTATAAGCTTTATCAGAGGATTTTGCTTTGCGTCTACCGCTCCGATGGGACAAAGCTCACCGCAACAGTAGCATTTAATGCAGTTTTCTCTGTGAATAACAGCTTTCTTCTTTTCAATTGTTATTGTGTGACGTGGGCATGACCTTGCACAAACTCCGCAACCTACGCATTTTTTTCGATTAACGTGCGGTTTGGTTTCAAAAAATTTTGCAAGTCTGCCTCCGAAAATATCGGGTAGCTTTTTCAGAAATTTACCTGCGTCCGTGTCGGGCTTTTTAAAGTCAAGCGTAGGACATTCTTCCATGCCCAAAAGCGGAATTTCGGCAAACGAACGTGATACAAGTCCTCTCCGTGCGGCTGAGTCAAGATGCAATACGCTTCCGTCACAGCCGATAATATGCTCTGCAACAACATCCATCGAGAACTGTGAGCGTGAACACATGATAAGCTCCGCTTTTTTCGGAATACCGTAGGACGGACCGTTTCCCTCCATTGCGAGAACACCGTCACAAATGGCAATAAATTCCTTTTTGCTTAATACAAGCTCACTGAGGTCAACAAGCATTTCGGAAAAATCCTCTATTTTCGGGAAATTCGAGTGCATTTCAAATTTCTCGACACCGGGGATAAGTCCGAAAAGATTCTTTGTGGCACAGCTCATTCCGGTAAGAGTGTGTGTTTTCAGCTTACAAATGTCAACGATAACATCGCAGTCGAAAAACGGCTTTATCATGTGCAAATTCTTCAGCTTAACTCCGTCGGTCTGTATGGAGCTAAACGAGCAGTCTGTGTTAAGCTCAAGGAAGTCGAGCTTTATATCGGAAAGACCGCAGGTTCGGTACACATTGCTTATAGATGCGGTATTGAAAGGTCCGCCCGGGGAATCTGCCGCAACAATACGGGAGGCTCCAAGCTCATGAAGCACGATTGCAGTCGCCTTTATTACGTTGGGATGAGTGGTAGCCGCATGATCCGGAGCTTTTGCGAGAACCAGATTCGGCTTTATAAGAATTTTTTTGCCGCTTATGTTCTCCTTGCCGATTCCGATAGACGAAAAAGCATTACGAATGATGTCGGTAAGTCTGTCCGTGTCGTAATCCACACATTTTGTTATGTAAACAGGTAAATTATTTTGCATATACTTTCTCTATTTTAATGTACAATATCAAGAGTATTATAACATAATTATTTGTCCATAGCAATATAAAGAAGTCGTAAAAAGACAAAAAATCCTCTCGGTCATAAGCTGTCAATCAAAAACAGTGACCGAGAGGAAAATTTTATCAGTAGTCAATAACTACCATTGCGTGGCATTCAAATTTGTCAACGGTGTATGAAAGTATTCCGTTTTCGTATGTGTAGGGGATTTCAGCTCTTTCGGGGGCAAGGTATACTTTTTTCGGTTCTTTGTCAAGTCTGAGCTTTACGGTTGTGCCGTATATCGGAATTATATCCTCAATTATCTCAACACCGTTTCCTCGTCTTACGGGTGAGGCATAGAGAATGTGGTTTACAAGACGTGACTTATCCGACTGATCCATGAGTGTAACGACTCCCTGTGCAGGAAGATTTGTCTCAATAGTCTTTTTGTCCGAAAGAAGAACCTCTATCGTGTGGTGTACGATGAGCTTTGTGATGATACTTCCGATTGTGGCATATTCATCGAATATCTTTGATGAGATGTATGCACCGTCCTCTCCGACAGTAACGGCAGGATAACGTGCGGATTTGTCGTTGGGGGTGTGTCTGTGCGATGAGAACGCAAATGTGGTGCGGTTGAAATAGGGATTTTCACGCTCAACGATAACCTCACCGTCAGCTTCAATATCGTATGCCTTTGAATAGATAACGTAAGCGGAATTTCCGAGAACTCCGAGGTCGAAGCAAGGACGGAAGTATGTGGGAGCGAATTTGCTTTCTCCTATGTAACGGCAACCGAGCTTAAGCTTAAATTCGTTATCGTCACCGAGACCGCTTTCACCGCTTGCAAGCACACGACCGCCGTGAGAGATGAACTT
>CAYWFS010000023.1:4708-19241 GCA_964457685.1 uncultured Ruminococcus sp.
TCTTCTACTTCGGAATATGCCGCACCTATGAGGTCGTATGTGGCTTCCTCCATGTGTCCGTCGGGGTGCATCTGGTCTCCTACAGAGCATTTTGCACCGTTTGCAACACAGAGAGCTTCCTCGTATCTGAGAGCATTCGGGTGCTTGAATCCGCCGAACTCACCCCATGTAGTATGGAATTTGCCCGTCATTCCGAGAAAATCCTTGCCGAGATTTCTTGAATATGCCGCAGAAAGAGGGAAGTGGTCGTAACCCCAGCCGCCTGTCGGAAGTGATTCAAGCTCAAGGTGGGAGTCAACGTCGGCAAGGTCTCGTCTTCCTCGTCTTATGTGACCGCTGTTGTGGAATACGGGGAGACCGGGCTTGATTCTATCTACCGCTTCACGAACACGACGGGTGTAGTTTGCGTATACTCTTTCGCCA
Organism: uncultured Ruminococcus sp.; assembly: GCA_964457685.1. Classification (GTDB taxonomy): domain Bacteria; phylum Bacillota; class Clostridia; order Oscillospirales; family CAG-272; genus UMGS1696. Next base: position 5,132 of record CAYWFS010000023.1, read on the forward strand.
AGCTCTCTTGCGTTTTCGTCGTTGTAGGGGTCTTTTCCCTCGTCAAGGAGTGTCTTTACGCAGTTTTGGCACCAGCAGGTACGAACACCGACTATGTCAAGAAAGATTCCGTCACAGTCATAGTTGCGAACTACCTCTTCAATCTGTGCGATAAGGTAGTCGAGATAGGGCGAGTTCATGCAAAGCTCATGATAACCCGGAGCCTCCCAGTTAATGCAGTCGTTTTTCGGTCTTCTGAGCCATTCGGGGTGACGGCGTGTGATTTTTTCGTCAAAGCCTGCGGAAAGATATACGGGAGTCTTTACTCCTATCTCGTGAGCGGCTTCGATTTCGGCACCGAGCAGGTCAAAATTAAGTCCGGGGTGCATTTCGTTTGCGGTACTCGGGTGATATGCCCATCCGTGGTGGCATTTTGAGAACACGGTGATAGAGTTAACGTGACCTCTTTTCAGTGCGTCCTGAAATTGCTCCTTGGAGAACTCCGAGCCTATGCCCATGATTTTTTCACTTGTGTGAAAGTCAAGGTGTACCTGTCTGAAATTCATAAAATCCTCCTAATCCGGTTAATCGGTTGATCTTTCGGCTTTTTCCGCATCTATTGCAAGAACAAGCATTAGAACATTTAATACGTCATTATCGTTTTCAATGTCGAGACAATATGTGTCGGTAAACTTGAAAAGCTCCTTTGATATGTAAGCTATTATGTTGCCGTTTGAATCATATACCTCGTAGTCCCATTCCATAAAGTCGCCCTTTACGTTCCAGTCCATGTAGTCTATCTCGAACTTGGGGGTGAACAGTGAGAATACTTTTTTTATCGAGCCTGCCGCATTTCCGCCTATTTCTATATCGAAAGTGGGGAAGAATGTGAAAGCACGTCTTTTTATTCGTCCGACCTCATTTTCGTGTATGTCATATACAGAGAGCGTTTTTGTGAATGCAAGACGACCCCTTACCGTAAATACGGTGTTTTCGCCCTCATCGTACACGTTAAATTCGTCAAACAGTGTTAAAAATTCCTGTTTTATGTAAAGTCGCATATTTTACTCCGATTTCCTTCAGATAAGTCAGCTTTCTATGTTTTCCACAACGCATTTCGCCCAAAATCCCGATTTCAGCATGGGTATTCCGACAAACAACTTTATCGTATCACAGAACTGGACGGCGAAGTATATCATGACGATGTTTACACCGGTGAAACGGCACATGAACAGTGAGATCATGGCAGGAAAGACCCATGTGAATACGGAGTCAAACAAAAACGTGATTATTGTCTTACCGCCGGAACGAATTGTGAAATATATAGTGTGAATAAGTGCGTGGATGGGAAGTGAAGCACCGGCAACCATGAGAAACTTTGTCGCAAGAGACTGAACAGTGGGTTCTACCTTGTAAAGGAGCGGTATGAAAGGTGCGGAGCACATTACGACAAGTGCAATGACGACGTGAGACGCAAATGTGATAAACAGAAGCTTTGTGTCCGTTTCGATTGCTCCTTTTTCGTCTCCGGCACCGAGCCTTTGTCCTACAAGTATAGATACGGCAGTACCCATTGCAAACATTATAATGCAGAACAGATTCCATGCGGTAGATGCGATATTTGCGGCGGCAACAACATCAAGTCCTCTGGAAGAATAATTTGAATTGACAAATGTAGTTCCGAGCGACCACAAAACCTCGTTTACAAGGAGGGGAGTACCCGTTATTGCAATCTGCTTTACAAGCTGCATTGGCACACGGAGACTTTTGTACGCACCCTCAATGAAACGGAATTTTTCGGGATGGCGGTGAGTTGAAAATACTATTATAATAAGCTCAACAAATCTCGACATTACCGTAGCAATAGCGGCACCGCGAACACCGAATGCGGGAAATCCGAGATAACCGAAGATAAGCAGAAGATTGAAAACAAAGTTTACGGTGATTGCCGCTATACTTGCTATCATCGGAGTTACCGTCTCTCCGGCTTCTCTCAGCGTACCCGAGTATGCCTGAACTATCGCAAAAGGTACAAGTCCGACAACGGCTATGTTCAGGTAATCCACGGCTTCCGATAAGGTTAGTGTTATTTGTTCGGGGGTGTTTTCTTCACTTTTGAGGAACAGCATTATAAGGTCGTCTCCGAATACGGTGAAAACTCCGACTGCAATAACGGCGGTTATCACGGAGAACAGCATTTTGAACCTGAATGTGTCACGCATTCCCTTGAAATCACCGCATCCGAAGAACTGTGTTCCGAATATCGAAGCACCGGAAATTCCGCCGAATATGGCAAGGTTGAATACGAAAACGAGCTGGTTTGCTATTGACACCGCACTCATTTGAAGTGAACCGAGTCGTCCTACCATGAGGTTGTCGAGCAGGCTTACAAAGTTTGTGATTCCCTGCTGTACTATGAGAGGGAGAACGAGAATCCAAAGTATCTTGTAAAACTCACGGTCTCCGATAAATTTTTTCTTGAAGTTTGTAAAATTCATTGATTAATTGTCAGTCTATCTTAAATCTGAAGAAGTTTTTCGTGTTGTTGTAGCATATATCGCAGACGAGTGTGGCGAGAGCTTCTGGGTCAAAGGGGTAAAGTCCTTCCTCAACCCATGTGCCTATCATGTTGCACAGTATGCGTCTGAAATATTCGTGTCGTGTGTATGAGGTGAAGCTTCTCGAATCCGTAAGCATACCGTTGAATTTTCCGAATGCACTTACGTTTGCAAGCTGTCTCATTTGAGCTTCCATTCCGTCGAGGGTGTCGTTGAACCACCATGCAGAGCCTTGCATTACCTTGGGATAGCCGTCCTCCGAAGTCTGGAAGCAGCCTATCATTGTGGATATTGCGGCGTTTGCTGTGGGGTCTACCGAATAAATTATGGTTCTCGGGAGATTTCCGTGCTTTTCCATAAGTGCAAGAAGCTCGATAATACCCTGTACATTGGTGTAGCCTATAGTGTCAAAGCCGCTGTCAACCCCGAGCTTTTTCATCATCACGGGATTTGCGTTGCGACATACACCGGCATGAAGCTGCATTACCCAGCCACGCTTTTCATATTCGCCTGCAAGGAACGAAAGCATTTCGCATTTGAAAAGGCAAAGCATTTCTGCGTCAACGTCTTTTCCGTCGGAATTGAGAGCTGCCTCCAATGCACGGTCTGCGGCATATTCGTTAGGCTTAACGTACATCGGGAATTCGTCAAGTCCGTGGTCGGCGGTACGGCATCCGAGCGAGTCAAAATAGTCTATTCTCTTAACGAGAGCTTCCTTTAAGGTTGCGATATTTTTTATGTGAACTCCGCTTGCATGACTGAGCTTGTCGTAATATTCTTCAAGTCCGGGGCGATTTATGTTGAAGCACTTGTCGGGACGGAATGCCGGCAGAACCTGTGTGTCAAACGATGCGTCATCCGCTATCATTTTGTGCCATTCAAGGGTATCTACAGGGTCATCCGTCGTGCAAAGAGCCTTAACCCTCGACATTTTTATAAGACCGCGTACACTCATCTGCGGAGACGACAGAGCCTCTGAGGTAAGCTCCCAGACAGCATCGACAGTATCGGGGGAAAGTATAAGACCGCAACCGAAATATCTTTTAAGCTCAAGGTGTGTCCAGTGGTAAAGCGGATTCCCCATGAGATACGGCATACATTCGGAATAAGCCTTGAATTTTTCGTAATCCGAGGAGTCACCCGTGATATATTTTTCGGCAACTCCGCAGCTTCTCATAGCTCTCCATTTGTAGTGATCCGCACCGAGCCAAAGTTCCGTTATGTTTGAATACTGCTTGTCCTCGGCTATCTCACGGGGAGAAACGTGACAATGGTAGTCGATTATCGGAAGATGCTCTGCATACTTGTGGAAAAGGATCTGTGCTGTTTCGTTTTTGAGAAGAAAATTACGACCCATAAAGTTTTTCATGCTACACTGTCTCCTTTAAATTGAATTGTGGTTTTAGTTGAAAAGCCCGTCAAGATAACGTAATGTGTCTTTGAGCTTTAAAATGTCAAGAGCTTCATCGTTCATTATCGGGGATTCGAGGGTGAGAGTTCCGCTGTAGTTTATTTTTTTAATATACTCTGCGACTTCGACGAAATCTATTACACCCTCTCTCGGATGCAGTATTGGACGGAGAGCTTTGAAATTACGGTATCCGCCCGTGTAGTCGCTTATGTGAATATGTTCAATGTGCGGAATTATTTCGCTGTCCGTAAGGGTTTCCGCTATCTGTTCATGAAGCTTGCCGAATCTGCTGTCGAAAACAAGACCGCCGTTTTTGAGTACGGGAAGAACCCTGTGCCAGTTTGAGAGAGGGTCATTTGTGTTTGACGGTATGTTTTCAATAAGCAGGCGAACATCGTATTCTGCGGCAGCTTCTTCAAGTTCGGTAAGCTTTGAAACATTGTAGTCTATGTTTTTGTCCGAGGAAATACCGCCCCACAGGTGAAGCACCATTCGCTGAATATCGAGCTTGTTCGCCGTATAGCAGTTCATTTTGAAAAGCGAAAGAGCCTTTGCGTAAAGCTCATTTGCTTCATCCTTCATGCCACGTGAGAAAAGGATACCTGCATCGGAGATGATGGAACCTATTTCCTTTTCGCAGTGAATAACGGCGGGTGTGACCTTCCAACGCTTTACGCTTTCTATGAGTATATCGAGCTTATCATAATAGTATGTAAGCATCATAAGCTCACAGCCGAAACAAAGTCCCTTGTCTTCGAGCTTTTTTATCTCGCATAATGCACGTTCATAATCATAACCGTTGCTTTTTCCCACCATTGTTCCGGTAGAAACAAGAATATTAACAGACATAATTCCCCTGATTTCTATTTTTTATTCATTTATATAATACTATAATGCTTTCGTTTTGTCAATGTTATGTTCAAATTATATGAAATATTATCCGTATGCGTTGCTTTCGTAAATTATTATATCACAGTAAAGCACGGGTCGCAACTTATTATACCGAGAAAAATTTATTTATTATCGCTTGATACATTTTATGGAAAAAGGTATAATATAGAAAAAGCAGTCGGAGGAAAACGAGATGTACAGGTTTATATATTGTATGGATATAAAAGCTCTTATACTTCTTGTGGCTGGACTCAGCTTATTTTTCGGAGTAGTGTACCGCCGCACGGAAAAATATAAGCTGTGCAAAACAGTCGTGTTTCTTATGCTGCTTATTTTCTCTTTTGCTATAGTATATGCGACACTTCTTTCAAGAACCGTTCAGGAAAATGCCGCAGAAATATCGCTTGTTCCGTTTTCATCATACATTTCGGTTATAAACGGTGGCACAAAGGAGATTTTGAGAAGTAATTTTATGAATATACTTCTGTTTTACCCGTCGGGAATGCTTGCTTACGTTGTTATGCCGAAAAAATGCAGTCCCGTTTTTAAAGTTATAGCCGTCACACTGTTTTTCGCACTGTTCAGCTTCGTGATAGAATACGCACAGTATACCTACGCACTCGGAAAAGCAGAGGTTGACGATGTTATACACAATACGCTTGGGGCAATGCTTGGCTCCTGCGTTGGTGCAAGTATAGTTAAAAGCAAAAAATAACCGCAAGTCCGATGTTGAACTGCACTCTCAAGGTAAGACACTTTAGGGTGCATATCACATCGCCGTCTTGCGGTGTTTTTGTTTTTTCAGTCTCTGCCGAACAGGTCTCTTGTGTATACCTTTTCCTTTACGTCATCAAGGCACTTGTCGTATCTGTTTGCGATTATTGCGTCACATGAAGCCTTAAATAGGTCGAGATCGGATATAACGGGGCAGTCGCAGAAGGTATCCGTGTCTCCGAGGGTAGGCTCGTATATGACAAGGGATACATCACGATTTTTCAACCTACGCATGACCCCCTGTATGGAGCTTTGACGGAAGTTGTCGGAGTTTGCTTTCATCGTAAGTCTGTATACACCGACAGTGATTTTTTTGTTTTCATCGTTATTGCCATTTGCAAGCTCAATCACCTGCTCTGCGATGAAATCCTTTCGTGTGCGATTTGCCGTGACTATCGCTTCTATAAGATTTTGCGGAACGTCACGATAATTTGCGAGAAGCTGTTTTGTGTCCTTGGGGAGACAGTAGCCGCCGTATCCGAATGAAGGGTTGTTATAATGCTGTCCTATTCTCGGGTCAAGGCAAACTCCGTCTATTATCTGACGTGTGTCAAGTCCTTTAAGCTCCGCATATGTATCAAGCTCGTTAAAATAGCTGACACGAAGTGCGAGGTATGTGTTAGCAAACAGCTTTACCGCCTCCGCTTCAGTAAATCCCATGATCAGTGTAGGCACATCGGCTTCAATTGCACCCTCTTTAAGCAGGGAAGCAAAGCTTTGAGCGGCAGAGGTAAGAGCAGGGTCGGCAAGGTCTGTACCGATTATAATGCGGCTGGGATATAGATTGTCGTAAAGTGCCTTGCTTTCTCTCAAAAATTCGGGACTGAACATAATGTTTCGAGTATCGAATACCTCACGGATGTGGGAGGTAAAGCCTACGGGAATGGTTGACTTTATAACTATCATCGCATTCGGATTGTACTGCAAAACCTGCGAAATAACGCTTTCAACGGCAGAGGTGTCGAAATAGTTTTTCTGTTGGTCGTAGTTTGTCGGTGCGGCGATAACCACAAAGTCCGCATCGCTGTACGCAGAGCAAGCATCAAGAGTTGCAGTCAGATCAAGCTCCTTGGTGGCAAGGTATTCTTCAATATATGAATCCTGTATCGGAGAAATACGAGAGTTCAGCATTTCAACCTTTTCGGGAATTATATCGACCGCAGTAACCGTGTGATTTTGTGCGAGAAGTATCGCAAGTGAAAGTCCGACGTAACCTGTTCCCGCTATTGCAATTTTCATTTCATGTCTCCCTTTATTTGGTAAAACGATTTGTACCACTGTGCGAATTTGCGAAGTCCCTCGCGGAGAGGTGTGGACGGCTTCATTCCGAAATCATTCTCAAGCTCACTTGTGTCGGCATATGTTACAGGCACATCTCCGGGTTGCATGGGAACAAGCTCCTTATGTGCTTCAAAATCATAATCCGCAGGTAAAACTCCGGCAGATACAAGCTCCTGACAGAGGATATCGACAAAGTCAAGCAGATTTTCGGGACTGCTGTTTCCTATGTTGTAGACCTTGTAGGGAGGAATCGGAAGTCCGTCCTCACCGTTTTTGCGTTCGGGTGCGTTTGCCATTACACGCTTGACTCCGCATACAATATCATCAACGAATGTGAAGTCACGTTTGCAATTGCCGTAGTTGAATATCTTTATCTTCTCTCCGCGAATGAGCTTGTCTGTGAAACCGAAATATGCCATATCGGGTCGTCCTGCGGGTCCGTATACGGTAAAAAAGCGAAGTCCTGTGGAGGGAATATTATAAAGCTTGGAATAGGCATGAGCCATAAGCTCGTTCGATTTTTTTGTTGCCGCATACAGTGAAACCGGGTTGTCCACATTATCGTCCGTACTGTAAGGTACCTTTTTGTTTGAGCCGTATACGGAACTTGATGAAGCGTAAACAAGATGAGAAACCGGATGAGATGTTGTCATTGTTCCTCTGCAAGCTTCGAGAATATTGTAAAAACCGATAATATTCGATGAAATATACGCATCCGGATTTGTAATGGAGTAGCGTACACCTGCCTGAGCCGCAAGATTTACCACAACATCGAAGGCATAGTCCGAAAACAGCTTCTCGATTACAGCCTTGTCGGAAATGTCACCTAATATGAATTGCCATTTGCTGTTGTTTTCAGAGGCACATTTTTCTATCTCACGGAGACGGTATTCCTTGATGGAAACATCGTAGTAATCGTTCATGTTGTCAAGCCCGACAATTGTTGTACCCTCAAGCGTGGAGAGCAGTGAAAGCACAAGATTTGCACCGATAAAACCTGCCGCTCCCGTGACAAGTATGGTTTTGCGATTCAGATCGATATTTGGTTGTAACATGGTTTTCTCCTTAGTTCGACCGATATTACGAAAATTCGGTTATTTTCTTTCTTTTATTATTCCGAGAAGCTGAGTTCTTCCCGAAGGTATCAGCAGCATACATACGGCATAAACTACACAGCAAATGAGAATAGATGCTATCGTCCAAAGAATACCGCAGTATATATCCCTCAGTAATATTCCGACAAGTGCCATTACGATGGACGAAATAAGCTGAGGAAACACATTTTTCAGTGAGACGAAAAAATTCAGTCCCATTGAAAGATATGCTATTGTCGAGCTTACGGCTATCATTTCAAATCTGACAAGGCATCTTGCAATCGTCAGGGTTTTGTAGCCATAGCTCATTGAAATGAATATCATGGGAATCAACACAACAATGTGCAGAATCTGTGCGAGAACCGACAGCTTGGGCTTTCCCACACTTCTGAACGACTCGCTGTTGAGGGTGTGAAATACGATGGAGAAAGAGTGTGTCAATGCCCACATTCCGAGAAAATCCGCCGCTTCCGTCCATTGACTGCCGAGCAGAATATCCGTTGCGGTTTCTCTGTAAACAAACACCCCGAATCCTAGCGGAAGAACCAAAAGTGCGATTATTTTTTGGAAACGATAGAATACGCTTTTAAATTCGCTTTTGTCGTTCTGACAGCGTGAAAGTGCGGAAAACGCAACCGGCGTAGCTGCTCCCGTTATAAGAGTCATGAACGAGTTTACTGTTGAAATCGAGGTTTTGTACAGCCCGAGATAATACGAGCTTAACACAGAGCCGACTATGAAAACATCGGCATTGAGTGTCAGCCATACCGTAATATTCTCAACTATTGTCCAAACGCTGAACGACAGCATTTCCTTCAGCTTCTTTATGCTGTAGTTAAGCTTCGGCTTCCAGCGTGATTTAAGTGTAAGTATTATCGCATTTGCAATATCCTTGCCGAGTGTTCCTATTACAAGTGCTTTGTAGTCCTTGAATATAAACGCAAGTGGAACTGTCACAATGAGCGGTATAAGTGACGTTGTTATCTTTGCGTAAAACAGATTCTTGAAGTCGAAATCACGTCGGTATCGAGCAGTTTGAATACTGGAAAAAGCAAGTATCGGAATCTCGGCACTCATCAGGATAATGGCTTTTTCGTATCCCGTAGAGCCGACAAGCTTGGCAATCGGAGTCGAAAGTAATGCTATACACACCCAAAGAATGAGTGAGAGTGAAAGATTCGTCCAAAATGCCACATTTGTTCCAAGCTCAAGGTCATCTTCGTCTTCAAACTCATGTTGAACAAGATATTTCTGAAAGCCTGCATCGGTGAATATTTCGGCAAAGCTTACGACAAGAGTGAGCGTAGCTACCACACCGAACGCTTCCGGTACAAGGAGTCTTGCAAGTATCGCATTTGTTACGGGAGCGATCAGCTTTGCACATATCTCTCCGAGTGACGACCACTTTGCGGCAGTTTTCATTTTTTTTGATAAATCTTTTTGCATGAGTTTGTTCCGTTTCCGTGTATTGCTATTTTAAAAGAAATGTATACCTCGATCTGTTTGTTACATATGTGTTTTGATAGAATATAAGAAGGAGGAGTATCATTCTATCTTTGAAGTACAGTGTTATCGAGCCGAACTCCATTATTAGAATACTGACGGAATATCCAAGCAGCAGTATGTCCTCTTTCGATATTCTGTGATTTCTAAAATCGGTAAATATAAAATACGCTATTCTTATAAACATTGCATAGTAAATAAGAAATCCGACTATACCGAGGGCGGCAAGCATTTCTGCGTAGTTGTTGTGAGCATAAAGTCCCGAGTCGTTGTAGTAGCGGTAGTTGTTCCAACCCACACCGATAAACGGATGCTCACACCAAACCTCGATTGCTCGCTTCATAAGGTAAAGTCTGTCCTCCGTACTGCCGTCAGCCTGAGCTTCGCTTCCGTCAAACAACCCTCCTATAAGTCCCTCCATGGATTTTTTAATCTGAGAAAGGGCGGGAATGTTCATGATAAGATAGCAACCGATAATCACGGCACCTGTCATAAACAGTATTTTTTTCAGCTTCTGCGTGCCGTTGTCGGAAAACAGCGTGAATATAATTGCGATAATCGGAATTGCTATAATGTTTTTTCTCGAACCGCCTACAACAAGTATCGCTGTCAATATGAAAGCCGGAATGTAGAATTTTTTCCTGTTTTCGGATATAGCATAGTAGAAAGACAACACGCATGACGGGCTTATCATCATTGTGTAGCTGTTGTAGTTGGTAACATTGTCGAGAAGTCCGCCGAACGTACCTCGCATATAGTAATCGGAAGAAAGTCCCGACCAGTCAGTGTAAATACAGTAACGTATTCCTGCGATAAGTCCTGCCAGTATTATAAGGCGGTTGAAGGTGTATGCGTCTATTCTTTGACCAATGTACGCACTCAGACATAAGACAGAACATAGAACTACCGGGAAGTCTATCATTGAATATGTACGAAATTCGCCTATCCTAAGCGACCACATACAGCTGAGAAGTCCCCAGAGAAACAACAGAACGTAGAAAAACGTATTCACGTCCATGGAAAAGTAAATTTCATGCCTTGCAAAAAGCCATAATGTGCGGACAAGAAGCAGTGCAAGAGTTACTACCCAAACGTAACGGTCGGAGCCTCGGGCAGTCGGCATATAACCCATGAGAGCCACGAGAAACATAAACACAAAGCACGAGTCAAGCAAAACGTCACGTTTTTTCAGCATTTCAGTCTCCTTGCGGTGTGTCGAGGTGCAGATATCTACCGAATATTTCGTCATATTCTGTGGGTTCAAACGGATGGTAGCCTGCAAAATGTGTAAGTGTCAGTTCTCCGAAATAAATTTTGCCGTTAACCTGGAATAAATCCACACGAACGTGCTTGAAGCCTTTAGACAGCTTTTTTGAAAGCTCCAGCATTTCATCATAGCACTCTGGCTTTTCGGGGGGAACCTCGGCATTAGGGTAATGCTGTCTTACCGGGAGGTGGTTGTACTCCGTATCAAAAAAATCAAAGCAGGTCTTTCCCTCGCTTCTGCCCGTCGCAACGAAAAGAAATTTCACTTCTCCGTCAAAGCAGAAGAACTTGTAGTCGGGCAGACTGTGAGACTTGCTGTCTTCGAGATATTCCTCCGCAAGAATGCGTGGCTTTATGCTTTTGTACGGCCACTCACGGCTTAACAGATAGTAATTCCTTTTTAGTGAAGTTTCAAGCTTTTTTCGTGCGGAGTCTTTGTCAAAGCTTGCCTTGTCTTTGCAAATTACCACACCGCCGCTGTCGTGAGTACATTTCAGAACAAATCGGTTCGGAAGTGCGTCAAAGTCAATTTCGTCAAAGGAGTTCCAAATGCCGTATTTCTTTACACAGTATTCTTCACCGATTCTCTCCTTAACAAAATCCATGACCTCCCATTTGTCAACTATTTTCGGATATATCGGGTTGTGGTCGTAGAGCTTTAACCAGTTGAGCTTTTCGGTAAAGGTCTGCGGATTTTTCAGATTCAGCGGATGCCCCATACTTAAACGATATTTTAGGCAAACGTGAGTTTTATCGTCAAGCAGATTAAAAAAACCTACTTTGTTTAAAATCCTATAGAAAAATTTTATGCTTTTCATAACTTACCTTTCATGCGTTTAAAATCTGTTCCCACTGGAAAAGGATTCTTTCGGGATTTAGCTTTTGGCGAACCTGAGCAGCCTGCCACGACATTTTCTGACATAAAGCGGAATCGGATGCCAACCATTCAAGCTTGTCGGCAAGTGCGTTGACATCTCCGACGGGAACTAAAAATCCGTTGGCACCATCGGTAATGTATTCGGCAGCTCCTCCCGGGGGACAGTCCGTGCAAATTGTCGGTATTCCTATCGCAAGAGCTTCGAGCATGGAGTTTGAAAGTCCCTCGAAATCACTGCTGAGAACGAAGGCGGCAGAGCTTGCCATAATGCTGTGTATCTTGTCGGTGTATCCCATGAAGCTTACACAGTCTTCAAGCTTTAATTCACCGCAAAGCTTTTTGAGAGAATCAAGCTCGGAGCCTTTTCCGTATATTTCCAAACGGTAGTCGGGATGATTGCTGTGAAATATCGAAAAAGCGTTAATAAGCATGGGAAGATTTTTCTGCTTGTTGAGTCGGCAGGCGGTTATTATACGCTTTTCGTGGTTGTTCGGATCCCAGTAGGGAAGATTCCTTGTTAAAGGATTTGCAATGACGGTTCCTTTTTCCTGAATCTCGGCAGGGAAGAACGACATTGCACCTTGTGTTTGAAATACGATTTGTTTAGCACGTCTGTAGGAGAAAAAGGTGATAGCTTTTTTCGTAGGCTTTTCCGTTGCGTGTGCAGGGTCAATGCGTAGGGTGTAGATAATAGGAACGGTTTTGCGAAGGTTTGTGATAACGGTTTCTTTTTCGATAAAGGACAGTGCCATATCGGCTTTAAATTCTCTTATTTGACGGTCTATCTCAAAGGAACGTCGGAGAAAGCGTGTGGCCTTGGTGCATTTCGGAATTTTGATGTAGCGATAGGTTACTCTGTCGTCAAGAGCATATTCTCTGTCGGGGCAGAATACAGCCAAATACAGTACATCATATCCGTTCTGTGTATAGTGGTTTGCGACCATTGATGCAACTCTTTCCGCACCGCCATCGCTTAAACCGTGAGCTATAATAGCAACTCGTTTCATATAATACCTTCTTTTTCAGACAGTCTCTTGTACTGTTCAATATAAAACTCCTCGTACCATTTTGCGGTTGCACGCACGTTACAGCCTTTTTCAAGCATGGTCTGTGACATATCAATTCTCGGAAGAGGAGAGAGTGCGTCGTTGCAAATTCGCTCTGCCCATGCATTTGCACCTGATTCAAGAGGTAGACGACAGCAATACGGGGTAAATTCCGCTTCTTCCGTTATGTTTTCAGACATATAGACGGGAAGAGCAGATGCCTGTGCTTCGATTGCGACATTTGGAAATCCCTCCCAAAATGACGGAAGCAGAAGAACGTCCATCGCTTTCATGAGATCGTTGACATCGGAACGTCTGCCGAGGAGAGTTACGTGGTCTGTTATGTTAAGCTCTGCGGCTTTCTTGCGTATATCCTCCTCAAGTCTGCCCTCACCGACAAGAACAAGCTGTGCGTCCTTACGGGTGGAGAGTATCTGAGCGAATATTTCAAGCAGAAACATATGGTTTTTCTGGAACATGAATCTGCCTACATGACCGACGATAAATTTGTCTTCCATGCCAAGCTCCATGCGTTTTTGCTTTCTTATGTTATCGTCAAAAACGAAATCCTCAACGTGAATACCGTTTTGAATGATTCTTACATCCCCGTTGTCAACCGCTTTGTTACCGAAGGTATAGCGTGCGGCTAATTTTGAGACGGCGAACATATCGGTGCAGTATTTTTTAAGGAAAAGCGTCTCATAATCCATAAAGCAACGCTTGAGACTGAATGCAAACCGACCGTTGTGGCTGTAGCATATTCTCATCGGAACTCCTGCTCTTTTCGCACAGATAAGCGGAGTGAGAGCAAGCTCAGTGTGTGCTATCATTATCCTGTACTCGGGATGAGCCTTGAAAAAGCTCGACATACTGTGATAATAATCGGCATACTTGAACGGATTGAAAGGTTTTACATGATGAATTCTACCTCCCATGGAAAGTATTTCATCGTCATAATCGCCTTTTACATCTCTGTGGACAAGGAAATCAAATTGTACCTTTGTTCTGTCAATATTTCGATAGATACGCATGAGCTGAGTTTCTATTCCGCCGGTATCCATGATAACATCCTCATGTAGTATGCGAATGGGTTCCATGTTATCTCCTAACTATAAGTCTTATTTCAAAAGAATCTTTTGCATTGTCAGCGTTCTGTCTGCACTTACAAGAGTTCCGTCGGGAATATCGCAATTTATTACAGCTCCCGCACCTATAACACAGTTGTTTCCGATAGTAACTCCTCGCAAAATCACGACATTGCTACCAATCCAACAGTGTTCGCCTACCGTAATCGCACCGATTGTAAAGCCCTGCTCCTTTATTGGGGTCTCGGCTTTTGAAAAACGGTGATTATGGTCGTATATTTTTACGTTTTCTCCGAAAAGACAGCCGTCACCGATTTTTATACTTTCAAGTGCATTGAGAGAGCA
>CAYWFS010000023.1:19341-33500 GCA_964457685.1 uncultured Ruminococcus sp.
CTCCGAAAAGACAGCCGTCACCGATTTTTATACTTTCAAGTGCATTGAGAGAGCAACCGTTATTAAAGAAGCAGTTTTTACCGATGCTTATAATTGCACATTTATCAAGATATAAATTGAAATATTTACGGAATGTTGTTCCTTTTCCGACAGAAAGCCTTTTGCCGAAAAGCAATTTATAAATAAACAGCTTGCAAAATGCAATTAAATGGTAGTGTATCTTTAAGACAATCATTCCCATATATACTTATACCTTTCTGAAAGTTGCCTTTCGTTTTTTTGCGTTTCTTTTCGGAAGCATAACGCCGTGGATATAGCCTGCAACGGTCGTAAGCAATCCCTTCGGAAGCATATTTGCCACATCCGTCATGAGCTTCTTTGAAGTCTTTCGGGTGTCCTCCCACATTTCGTTGTCAGCCCATTCCGACTGTGCCTTGTAGTACATGAACAGATCTTTTTTAGGATGACCGTCTCCATTTATCCATGGACGTGTTCCCTCGAGAGCAGACCATGTAAAGTGGTAGATAACCCCGTTTGCCACAGCATCATCGTAGTTTTCTTCGGATACCATATGAGAAACACGCTTGAATTTTTTCACCTGCTCATAGCTGAGAAGATGAAGCAGACTGTATGAATTGTATCTCAGCGGAATCTCACACTTTTCTTCTTCGGGAACACAGGCATTTATTATTTCCTGATCCACAAACGCAAGTGATTCTCCGTAGGTTTCGAGGTAATTCAAAAATTTCTTTTCAAGCTCCAGTTCACGAATACGTTTCAGGTTCAAGAGAATTACTCCTGCCTGAATATATAGTCCGTCGGGTTTTATTCCTATGCTTGTTTTGTATGCGTCACCGATACAGTCGGGAGAGGCCGCCAAAACCTTGTTTTCTATATCGGTGTTCCACAGCTCTTTCAGTGAGCCGTCAACAACAGTGTCGCAGTCGATGTGCAGTACCTTGTCGAAATCGGGCAGGGAGGAAGCTTCAAAAAGTCTGCCGAATGTGCTTACGTTCCAGCGTTTCATGTCAAGCGAGAGCTTCCCGAGACATTCCTTTAGCGGCACGAAAATTATTTCCCGTCCGAACCTTTCTGCTGTTTTAGTGAGCTTTTCACGATTTTCCTTGCCGATGTTGTTGTCCAGTATTATAACGCGGATATCGGGAACATCGGTGTTGTTCATAAGCAGTGAAGTCATTGATATGCCGGCGAGAGTTGAGTAGAGATCGCTGGCTGAGTATACAATGTTCATTTGTCGGTTTCTCCGTTGTCCTTGCGGATGAGTGTATCGTATTCCTTAAACGACATAAGATTTTTGTCTTTTTCGCTGATTATAAGCTTTTCTTCGCCGCCTATAAGCTCAAACGGCCAGTCTATTCCTATATCGCTGTCGTTATATCTGATTCCCGAGTCACCCTGTGCATAAAAGCCTTCCGCACATTTGTAGCTGACTACCGAATCCTCTATAACCAAATATCCGTGTCCGAATCCGGCAGGAACAAGCAGACTAAGTGTGTTCTCTCCCGTTAAATGAAAGCCTTGCCATTTGCGATAGGTCGGAGAATTCGGTCTGAGATCCACGATAACATCATAGACATGACCGCTGACACAACGTACAAGCTTAGGCTGCTGCTTTATAAGCTGAAAGTGCGTTGCTCTTATTACACCACGTTTTGAAATGGTGTAAAACGTCTCTTTCAGGCTGTAGTCAATGCCATTTGCACGAAAGGTGTCCTCGTTGTAGTCCTTTAGAAGACCGCCTCTGTCATCGGTAGCAAAAAACGGTGTGATTTCATAAGCACCCTTTAAATCAAGCTCACGAAATGAAAAAAGCTGTGGCATTGTTTTGTCTCCTTATCTGGTTTTCAACCATTGCATTGTCTTTTTGATTCCGTCTGTAAATGAAGTTTTCGGGCAGAAGTTGCAGTCAGTCACCATTGCCTCTATGCCGAATACCTCAAGCGGAAGACTTACCCCGGTAAAGGGAACATCTCCGAATACAGGCTTTAAATTTGTATCGCAGGCAGAGGTCATTTCAAGAATAAATTCCTTGAGCGGTTTTGCGTATCCACTGCCTATCATGTATTCGCTAAACGGATTTCCGTCCTTTGCTATATGATAAAATGCTTCCGCCACATCTCCGACATATACAAAATCGTAATTCTGTGTGCCTGAAGTGAAGTTAAGGTCTTCGCCGTTTATTATCTTTTTCAGTGTTGTGTTTATGAATCTCGGGGATGTTTCTCCCTCACCGTATGCGTTTGTTATCATCGGCCAGAGAAAATCAATCCCCTCATTTGCCGCAACCGTTTTACACATTCCGTGAGCGAGCTGTTTTCCGATTCCGTATATGTAACCCATGCCGGGCTTTGAACCTTGTGCGTGAATAACCGCTTCAACCTCATATTCCATGATACTTCCGGCACCCACAAATCGAGTACATCCGAGTTTCTTTGCGATTCTGACGCATTCAGCTGACATATAAGCATTACGCATTTGAAGTTCGAGGTCTGTGCGTGCCGAGCCTGCCGAACCGTTCCACGCAAAATGAACGAATGTGTCGTATACTCCCGAGGGAATTTTTGCTTCAAGGGAGTCGGTGTCGAAAACATCGCATTGAATATATGTAAGCTTTTCGCGAGGTATCAGTCGAGTCGGTGTTTCCTTTCGCCCGAGAGCAAGAACATTACATCCGTTTTCAAGGAAGCATTTTACGGTGTGACTTCCGACAAATCCGTCTGCACCGCTTATTATTACGTTTTTCATTGGTTACCTTCTGTGAAAAATTCCGCTATCTGTTTGTCCATGCACTTTCTAAGGTCGTCGCCGCTTTGCTTGCATTTTTGGAATTCAGTTGTCTTTTCGATGGCTTTTTCGAGATTCCAACGTGGTTTCCAACCGAATACCGACTTCAGCTTTGATGAATCGAGCTTTAGAAAATTCGCTTCGTGGGGGGCGTTTTTGTCGCATTCAGTGACCCATTTTGCACCGTCCATGTGTTTAACGAACAGTTCGACAAGCTCTCCGGTCTTGAAGCAGTCGCAGTCATCGGGACCGACGTTGTATGCTCCTGACTTGCTTATGTCATTGAACTGAACCGACGCAATCATAAGGTAGGCATATATCGGTTCCAAAACGTGCTGATACGGTCTTGTGGAGTAGGGATTTCGTACAACTATTGCCTGTCCCATCTCGGTGGCACGAATGCAGTCGGGGATTATTCTGTCCTTTGCAAAGTCTCCGCCGCCTATTACATTTCCCGCACGAGCCGTTGAGACTGCCACTTCACGCTCATCGAGAAAACAGCGTCTGTAGGTTTCGGTAACAAGCTCTGAGCAGGATTTTGAGTTTGAATATGGGTCAAAGCCGTCAAGCTCTTCGTTTTCACGGTAGCCGTAAATCCATTCGCGGTTTTTGTACACCTTGTCCGTTGTGACGTTCAGTACGGATTTTACGGATGTGGTCTGACGCACGCACTCGAGAAGATTTACCGTTCCCATTACGTTTGTTTCGTATGTGAAGACGGGGGATTTGTAGCTTTCTCTGACTATCGGCTGTGCGGCAAGATGGAAAACTATTTCGGGCTTTGAGTCTTCAAATACACGAAGAAGCGAATCGAGATCTCGTATATCTCCTGTGACGGAATGTACGTCCTCTCCGATGCTTGCAAGCTCAAACAGTGACGGCTCAGTCGGCGGATTAAGTGCGTAGCCTGTTACATCTGCACCCAGATATGAAAGACATTTGCACATCCAACTGCCCTTAAATCCTGTGTGACCTGTGACAAGAACACGCTTGCCTTTGTAAAAATTAGGTTCAAATAACATATAATACCTGCTTATTTCCAGATTTTCCAGGGTGCATTGCCCGACTGCCAAAGTCTTTCAAGCTGTTGCTTTTCTCGCAGAGTGTCCATGCACTGCCAGTATCCGTGGTGAACGAAGCCTGCAAGCTGATTTCGTGCAACGAGTTTTGTGAGCGGTCCTTTTTCAAATACCGTGTCATCTCCGTCTATTAAATCGAAAAGCTCAGGCTCAAATACCATAAATCCTATGTTGATAAGATCACCGTCAAGGTCGGATTTTTCTCGGAACGCCGATATTGAGCCGTCTCCGCCAACCTCAACCACGCCTTTGTTCTGTCCGAAGTTGTAGGTGGAGATTGTTCCTATCTTGCCTTGTGCCTTATGAAACTCAACGAGAGCATTAAGGTCAATATTTCCGACAGCGTCTCCGTAGGTGAGTAGAAACGGCTTGTCTCCGACATAGTTGCGTATTCTCTTTACTCTGCCGCCTGTTTGCGTGTCAAGACCCGTATCAACAACGGTGACTCTCCATGCTTCCGCGTGCTTTGTATGTACCGTCATATCGTAGCCGTTTGTAAAATCAAATGTTATATCCGAGGTGTGCAGAAAGTAGTTTGCGAACCATTCCTTTATCACATCCTGCTTGTAGCCGCCGCAGATTATAAAATCGTTGTAGCCGTAGAAGGAATACAGCTTCATTATGTGCCAAAGTATCGGCATACCGCCTATTTCTATCATCGGCTTCGGCTTCAGTACCGATTCCTCGGAAATTCGAGTTCCGTAGCCACCGGCAAGTATAACAACCTTCATTTTCTTTTCGTCTTTTACGTTCATCTTGCACCTTTACCTTTGATTACCGACGAAACGGTTTTGAATATTATCTTTATATCCCACATAAAGTTTGCCTGTTCAACGTATTTTAACTCCATTTGCATTCTCGTTTCGTAGCTGCAATCGCTTCTTGCATAGGCTTGCCAGTATCCGGTGAGACCGGGAGACATACTGAGAAACTTGTTTTTTGAAGTTCCGTATTTTTTAAGCTCATCCTCGACTACGGGACGGGGACCTACTACGGACATATCTCCTTTAAGAATATTGATAAGCTGAGGAAGCTCGTCAAGGCTTGTCTTGCGGAGGATTTTGCCGATTCTTGTAATTCTCGGGTCATCTGTCAGTTTGAAATTTTCTTCCCATTCTTTTTTCTGTTCGGGGGTGAAGTCCGCTATCATCTCCTGTGCGTTTGTATACATGGTGCGGAATTTAAGCATTTTCAGAGGCTTTCCGTTCTTGCCGTATCTCTTGTGTACGAATATGGGAGAACCCTTTGAATCAATACGGATAAGCACACAAAGTGAAAGGAGGAGAGGAGACAGCAGAAGAAGTGCGGAAGAGGATGCAACTATATCAAAGCCGCGTTTGATGAATCGGTATGGCAGAGAGCATTTGCGGACAGCGATTCCGGGGAGCTGGGGAACAAGAAGCTCTGCGTTCAGTTCTTCATTATTTGTGAGTACAGCCGGTGTATTCATGATGTTTTGTCTCCATTCTTTTTTATGGTGCGTAATAATTTGTTTTTAGAGATACTTCTGAATCTTCTAATCAGAAAATTTACAGGATGAAGAATATAATATAGAAAAAATAGGCTGTCGGGGAGGTCGATCCACTCAAAATCGGCGGAATCAGGCTCAAAAAGCGTAAAAAGAAAAACGGTCTTATGCCCAAGAGTGGGTAGCAGGTGCTTATATATACGACCGTCAAGTCCTTCTTCGGGATTATTTCTCAGAAGAAGTGGGTACACGGCTTTAACTAACTGAATTGCTTTTGTCATGTCACGTTTTTCCTTCGGGGAGCATGATACAGAAGTGTTTGTGCCGGTGTTTTTTAATTTTATGATTGTTATGCTTTCTTCCGTTATGCAAAGCTCCTCGGGCATTTCAAAGCAGGGAAGCGAGTACAGAAGAAGAACAGTTTCAAGCAGAAGTGAAGCCACTCCGCGTTCACGCATTGTGAGGTACAGCGGAGAGAGACGGAAATCGCTACGTTCCATCAGAGTATATACCTCTATCAGCCATCTCAGCTGACGAAATCCGTGACCTGCACCGTGGGAGATCAGATAGCAGAGATTTTCATTTTCACCGAGTGTGCTTACCTCTTGCTGAATCAGTGTCTGATTCGTCAGTGACTGATTACTCAGTGGGAAAGAACGTCTTCCGTCCCACAGCTCATCAAAAGGAATGACAAATCTGTAGCTTATTATCCAGTGGAGTTCAACAGCAATTCCGTCTTTGTGAAATACATAGTGCATTTGCCGGTGCCGTCTTTCGTGCATGGCTTTTCGCTTAGGGGTCTTTTCCCAGATGTGCGTCTGCTTTTCATATCCGAGAGAGGTCAGGCATTCGACAGCTTCCGTCAGCTTGCTTTGCTCTACAAGAATATCGATATCGCACGAAGCTCGAATATCGGGTTTCCCGTAAAGCTCTGTCGAAAGAAGTGTGCCTTTGAATGAGAGGAGAGGGATGTTTGCTTTTTCAAACTCGGCGGAAATCGTTGCGAGAGCCGCTATTCTTGCCTGAGCCTGCAAGCGTTGCATTTTCGACAGCAGACGAATTTCAATGAGCTTCGGTTCGTTGTGAAGCTCGGTCGGAAGTCTGTCGCATACGCCCATGTAAACCGGTGTTGCAAGATTGTTTTTTAATGTGTATGCTTTGAACAGCTCCTTGTCGCAGGACGAAAAATCTGTCTCGACTTCTTTGTTTTGAGCAAGATTTACCATGAGTTTCCATTCGCATGGCATATCGAGATGAGCAAAGCTTTTCTTTACCAAGTTTTCTCTCTCCTTTCAAACGATTTTATAGACTTAAAATTCGGATTACTTTTCGATAAGTCCGTATTCGTCGAATCTTTTGAGCAGTGCGTCAAGGTCACGCTCGGCAATATCTTTCGGCACGTCGTATTCTTCAAGCAGTGCGTTAAGTAATTCCTCACGGGTAACGGATGACTGTAGCTTTTCCCACAAGAATGCCGATACCTCGTTAAGGACTACAGCACCGTCAAATTCTCCGATGTTAGCACCTGTGGGCATTATCATGTATTCATCGACTACATTTCGTAAAACGAATCCGTCTTTTGCTTTCATTTTTATGATTCCTCCGCAATTTCGTTTGGATGATTGAAAATCAGGTCATATGCCTGCTTTGTTGAATTATCGTCGATATCGCAGGTAAGCTCAACTATTCTTACTCTGTCGATGAGCTTGCGTATCACGGTCATTACGTACGTTGCCGCCTCCGTATCCCACATGGGGATAAATGTCTGTTGCATAAGTACCTGTCTGGCTTCGGTTTTTTCAAGCGGTCTTACGGCGGCACCTTTACCACGCTTTATAACGCAAATCGTTTTCAGGGGAAGTTGTATGTTTCTGTATATTTTTTCTTTTCCGTCCCACGGAACTCCGCAGACAACAGCATGATCGGTGTCAAGCTTTACAGACGGTCTGTCTCCGCTTATAAAACTTGCCCCGAGTACTTCAATCCACTTCATTGCTCTGGTGGATTTACCGACTCCCGAAGGAGCTGTGAAGCATACCGCTTGTCCGTTTATTTCAACCGCGGCACTGTGGAGCGATATTACTCCTTGGTCGGCACTTGCACATTCAACGGCTGTTCGTATAAGTGGGAGCATTATACCTTGCTCCAACTCGTTTTCGGTAATTGTCGCAAGGATTTCATCGCGGTTTTTGTTAAGACGAACTGCGAACTGGGGTGCGTGAGGTATGGAAAATTGCCATCCGTCGTCGAGAACGGCAATATCAATTTCTTTATGGTGTGCAGTGAAGATAGGCTTCTTCGTCAAAGGCAAAGCGGCAACTCTGTGAAGCCCGAGCATTTTGTTGTCACTTTGCCTACGACAGGAGAAGTTTTTGAACGACTTTATCTCGAGTGAGGAGCTGACCTGCACACCCGGCAGATCATACAGCATTCTCTTACTCCAAATTGAACGGCAGATAATTGCAGATTCTTACACCGAATCCCTGTGCCAACTGAGCGACAAGGCAATTATCTCCCGAACTGTAGTCGGTCTGGCTTGCCGTTACCTGATCCTTGTAGCAGAACTCTACTTTTTCGGCAACGGGCTTTTCATATGTTTTTTTCTCGGTGGATTTTTTTTCTTTCATAAGTTTCTACCTAAATCAGTTGAGAGGCTTTAAGAAAGAGTTTCCGCTTTCGCAGGAATTCTTACCTGTATGAATCCAAGCGGAAATACAGCCTGATCCTGCACCGCCGCTTGCTACGACTTGATCGCTGTAGCAAAATTCGATTTTTTCCGCAATAGGTGCTACATATTTTTTCTTCATGTTTGTTCCTCCTATGTTTATGTAATGCTGTCGGGCGTTGGAAGCTTCAGTATGCCCTCAGCCACCATTCGTTTTCCCCAGGCACAAATATTCGGGCTTGCGTGACCCGGTTCAGCTCCGGCAGCATGCTCTGCTACGCAGTGTTTGCACACACCTTTATAGCGACAACCCTGACATTCCTCGGGCTGCGGAAAATGCGTTGCGGTGGTGTGTGTAAGCCGCCACGCTTCAGCAAAGCCTAATTTAAATATGTTTTCTCCCTTGCATGGGAAGTTGTTGCACGGTTTCATGTTTCCGTGCCAGTCAACGGAAAATCCGCTTCTTCCGGCTCCGCACAATACTCCGTATGCCTTATCTCCGTGTCCTCCGCTGTCGGGAAGCTCCTCGGGTGGGAGAGCTTCAGTGCTTGAGCTGAGATTACGGTTCAGACGAATCATTTCAATGTATGTGTCTATCGAAGCGTCGTGAAGTCCTCGTCCTGTTTCTTCTCTCGGAGTCATAAGTCCCGAGTTTATTGTAAGCGGCATATTCAGCTCATGCATAAGCCGAACTATATCACATCCGTCGGTCATGTATGCATTGGGAGTCGTAACAACCGAAACGGGAATGCCTGCTTCTTTAAGCGACTGAATATTCTTCATTACAGTGCCGAATAAGCGATGACCCGTAACACGTTCATATCCGTCTTCACTTGCTCCGTAAAGAGTTATCTGAACCGAGGAGGGCTTGTTGCTTTGCAGGAATTCGATGTTTTCGCTGTTCAGGAGAACCCCGTTTGTCAGTATAGAGGTCTCTATTCCTCTTCCTCTCAGATAAAGATATACTTCTCTGAAGCCGGGATAGGTAAGACATTCTCCGCCCGTAAGCCTTGCATACATCATACCCGAGGCTATTGCCTGAGACATGATGCTTATCCACTGACTTGCGGAGAGTGTGACTGCGTGCTTCATGTGAACGTAGCACATTTTGCAGTCGAGATTGCAAAGAGGGGTAAGCTCAAAGGTTCCTGTCAGCGGCACTCCTTTTTCCCTTGCCTTAGCATCGAGAAATCTGTGTACCGTTTGATACCTTCGGTAGTCGTGGATGCCGTTTTGCTCAAGCATTACAAGAAGCTCTGCGAGAGAAGACGGCATTTTTTCGTCATTCATTCTTGTCCCCTCCTTTTCATTAGATTTTTTGCTTTATAATAACACATCCGCAGTGGGAAAAGTGCTATCCAAAATTTGCCAAACAAACGTGATCCGTTGCAGTCGGTTTGCAGAGTGTGCTTTCCTCTTTCAACCTTTGTCACAAGTCCCCACACGTTTTCAAGCTTGACGGGTCTGTCAGCTCTTGTGCAGTGGTCTCCGATTGTTGTAACGGTATCATTTTCCGTTTTCATGACCCTGTGAACCACATACCGACCTGTGCCGTCTGTGAAAAGCACAATATCTCCGACAAGCGGTGAACGTCTCAGGGGAATTATCGTAACCTTATCGACTTGTCTGCGGATGAGAGGTCTCATACTGTCCCCCATTAGCGTTATTTTTGTCGGAATGTCTGCTCCCGTGATGGAAAGCTTGTGCCATTCTTCGACCGAGAGAGTTCGCACTCCGTTTTTTTCGGTATCGTTCATTTTTTGCTTTTTTTGTTCTTTTGGCTTTCGCGGCTGTAGTATTCGGCGGCATATCGTTCGGAGCTGTAGTAGTATTTTCGGCTGCTTATCGACTTCAGGTCAACATTATTCATGACCGTTCCGAGAACAGTACAGCCTGTTTTTTCTATCATACTCTTTATTTCCGATATATCCTTGAGCTTTCCTCTTTTGTAGGAGACGACTATAAGACTTCCGTCACAGTATTTTGCAATATCAATAGCGTCTACTATCAGTCCTGCGGGAGGTGTGTCTACGATAACGTAGTCAAAGCTTTCGCGGAGATATTCCATAAGCTTCCGCATTTCATCGGAATGAAGCAGAGGAAGCGGATTTGTTATCTCACGTCCTATAGGAATGAAGAATGCTCCCTCAATGTCTGTTTCGTAGATTATATCGTCTATCGGACACATTCCGCTGAGATAATGTGCGAGCCCGTTTGAAGTGTTTCCCTCGAATTTGAGTCGGAATCTGCCTATGATGTCGGAACATCGCATATCGGCATCGAGAAGAACTACCTTCTTTTTCAGAGAGGCAAGCGAACGAAGCAGATTCATTGATACAAAGGATTTGCCCTCCTTGTCGTATCGGCTTGTAACCATAACGGTCTTCATCTCAACTCCCGAATAGGAGATATTGGTGCAGAGAGTGTTCAGTGCCTCGGTGCAGTAGTAATCTGTTTCCGGGAATCGGGTGATTTCTAAGTGATTCATCAGTTATTTTCCTTTGCCCGACATGGGGCTTATTTCATAAGTCATATGACGAGCTTGTTTTTATGGACGGTATTACGGCAAGTGTGGCAAGTCCGCTTGACTCTTCCACGTCCTCGGGAGACATAGGTCTGTCATCGAAAACAAAGCGAATTGTTACTATCACGATTGAAGCAAGCATACCGAATATAAAGCCTACCGCTATATACGAGCTTCTTCCAGTGTAGTTTGCAAGTCCCGTGGATTGGGCTGTGGAGAACGATATAGGAGCTTCACCGTCCAGATTTTTCGCAATAAACGTCTGCACTGCCTTTGCGTATGCGTTTGCTATATCTATTGCAAGCTGTGCGTCCGTGTTTACTATCGTGATGTACAGAACTCGGGTGTCCTCGGGATTCTTTACGGTGAGCATGGATTGAAGCTGACCGTAGCTGTAATCGAGGTCAAGCTCACTTCTCACCATTTCGCTGACTTCCCAGGTTTTGAAAACCTCCTGGTAGTCCATTGTAAGGACGGTGCCTATCTGAAGCGAATTCAGGTTTACCGAGGAATCCGTTTGTCCGAGAATATACAGCTTTGCGGTTGCGGAGTAGGTCGGTGTGGTAAAGTATGTAGCGTAGCATCCGCCGACAATACCGAACAGTACGGCACATATCACGATGTACTTCAAATTTTCGACTATGCGAAAGAACAGTGCGACTAAGTTTACAGTGTGTACCGACTGTTCCTTTGCTGAGTCCGCAGACATTGCCTTTGCCATGTTACGACAAATTAATTCTACCGATTCTTGCTCTTTGGCAGACGGGTCTTTATTCATGTTTCACCTCTGTCAGGCTATCTGCGTAAGTATTACCAAAATCATACATTTTTGGGTATCATATCCATCGACTCAGCCTTTTTTGAATTTGTTTAGTAAAGTATAGCATTACGTGCGTAACCTCAGCGTAACATATTTCGGGCTTTTTCGATTTTTTTACGCATTTTTTCAAAAAAATTATTCTTCCGTAAGTTCACTGCCGCATAGCATCCAGTGAAGCTGGGCATTACGCTCCTCCGCCCATTCATATTCCTGTAAATAAGCACCGCAGTATTTCGCAGCCGCTTGCTTGTCTCCGCTTAAAATACGGTAAAGATCGCATTCGACAGCTTCGGTTTTCAGATAACGTCTGTTATCCTTTGTAGAGATAATATTGCTGATTCCCGCTGTTTCAAGAGTCGCAAGAAGTCTTTTATAGGTCATTCTTAGGAGAGACTGCGTACCCGAATCGTTCATTCTGTCGGGCCATAAGCAAGCTATACCCTCACCGGCGGTAAATCCTCTGTCTCCGCGGTCAACGAGAAGTGCGAGAAGCTCTTTTTCCTTTGCACTCGATATTCTGAGCGGCTTGTCGTTTACGGTTATCAAAAAGTGCGGTATGGTCTTAATAACAACCTTGTGAGATGGCAGGGGGCGATATATGCACTTTGAAAGCTCCTTGCGTATGTCTGTGGCAGTATACGGCTTCAGCAGATAACCGCTTGCGTCAACACCCCATGCATCGAGAGCGTACTGGCTGTATGCCGTCACAAATACGATTCTGATGTTTGGGTCGGAGGCTTTGATTCTTTTTGCAAGCTCCAGTCCGTGAATGCCGGGCATTTCCATATCGAGGAACGCTACGTCAATGATGTTTGTATTTACAAATTCAAGTGCCTCTTCACCGCTTTGAAACGTGTTAAGTAGTGTTATTTCGGAAAAATCCGCCGTAGTAAAGCGAAAATTGTCTATGGCAGGTTTTTCATCGTCTACATAAATAATGTTCATTTTATACCCTCCTTAGGTATGGTGAGTGTGACTTCTGTTCCGACTCCGGGATTGCTTTTTATATCCATGATACCGCCGACCAAATGATAAAGTCTGAACCTGATGTTGCGTAATCCGACAGACTTTTCCTTGTTAAGTGCATCCGGGGTAAAGCCTATACCGTCGTCTGAAATTGTAATTATTATGTTCTTATCATTTTCTCGTGTTTTAAGCTCTATGTGACCGCCCTCGGTTCTCTTTCCGATACCATGCTTGATAGAGTTTTCGACTATAGGCTGTAAAATCAGCGTTGGGATTGAGAAATCCGAAACTTCTATGTCGGTCGTGAACTCTATTCTGTCACCGAAACGTACCTGTTCAAGCACAACGTAGTCTTCGAGACGCTCTATTTCCACAAGGAAAGGAACATTTTTGTCGTTTTCCATTATGTCGATGTTGTTTCTGAGATAGCGTGAGAAGCGTACTATTGTGTCGTCTGCTTTTTCGGGGTCGTATTTGCACATTCCGCTTATCGCGTTAAGAACATTGAACACAAAATGCGAGCGTATCTGACTCATCATGGTCATGACATAGCTCATTGTAAGCTGAGTTTCCTTTTCTTCAAGCTCACTACGCTGCATGAGATACTGCTTCATCACATGGAACGCTTTTAGCAAAACATAAATCAGAACCGCAAGCAAAACGAACAGCAGCTTGGGCGAGTTTGCGTAATAATTTATGAGGTCGAGGATGGCACCGGCACTGAGTATCCATACATAGTCCACGTTATGGAGAGACCCTGTGAGCTTGTACAGCTTCCATGCATCGTAAATGTTGGTGACTATCAGTACGCCCGAGGTGACTGCAAGTGCGATGTGGATGAAGTTGAGAAGCAGTCGCATATCGAGTATTCCGAGCAGCTGTAAGGACAAGGCGAGTATGAAGAATAACGAATAAAGCAATGTCCAGCCTTCAAGAATCAAGCGAGCATACTTATTTTTCGGCTGTCGGATGAGCTTTATAAGTGCGAACGTACTTGTCGCCAGCATTGTTATTGAAATATAGTATACAAAAGCGTTTTTCTCTGCAAGAATCAGAGGTGCAAAATTAGTTTGCGTGAAGTTCCAAAGTCCGAGTGAGCCGGAAAGCAGAGATAAAGCGAAGAAAGACGAGGCATGAGTTTCTTTCTTTCTTTCTTTCTTTCTTTCTTTCTTTCTTTCTTTCTTTCTTTCTTTACCCTTGTCTGCATGAACGGTTGCCTGGCGGGCAGAATTGAGTTTTTTTTTTCGATTGAGAAATATACGGAAATGCCGAGAAGAAGAATTCCCGCAAAAATATCGGCAATTGAAAGAATCATCTCGGGCATTGCCGCTACAAGCTCACTTGAATATACGGCAAGCTTTGAGCCTAACACGAATTTGATTTTCTGAGCCGTGTAGTCATCGTATACAGGGCGAAGCTCAACGAGAACCTCCTTGCCTTGGTCCTCACTGTACAGCGGAATCATAGCGTAATTTCCGCCTGCGGTATGCACCTGACTCATTTTTTCCGAGGCATAAAGACTGTAAATCTTTTCTCCGTCAAGGTAGACCTCGGCGTTCTGGTGATGGAAACGGAAGGTGAGAGAGGTGTCGTAGTTGATGGCATCATCGAGTGTGAATCTGAATTGACGCACAAGTCCGTTTTCGTCATAGGTTTCGCTGTAAGCTACATTTTCCACAACATTGTATCCGGAGGGATTTCTTGTTCTGAAAACATCGCTGTTAGGTGTCAGCCACAGATAAACCAGCAAAACGCACAGTAAAGCTCCGCATATAAAAAACAGAGCGGTTTCGACTGTCTTGTAAATAGATTTCTTCATGGTATTCCTCGCT
>CAYWFS010000024.1:0-33443 GCA_964457685.1 uncultured Ruminococcus sp.
ACACAGAACTCGGTCTCACAGGTACACAGTCTGCATGGCTCTACCTCGGTACATTTGAAGAATATCAGGCTAACACAACTCGCACAGACGCTAACCTCGGTGCAGGTGTTGTTGCTACAGAAGAAGTAGCTGAAGAAGTAGCAGAAGAAGCTACAGAAGAAGTAGCAGAAGAAGCTACAACAGAAGAAGTTGAAGAAACTGTAGTTGAAGAAGCTACAACAGAAGAAGTTGCTACAGAAGAAGTAGTTGAAGAAGCTACAACAGAAGAAGTTGTAGAAGAAACAGTTGTTGAAGAAGCTACAACAGAAGAAGTTGAAGAAACTGTAGTTGAAGAAGCTCCCCAGACATTCGACTTCGGCGTTATCGCAGCTGCAGCAGCAGTAGTTTCCGCAGCAGGCTACGCTATCTCTAAGAAGCACAACTAATTCTTAGGAATTACTTAACTTAAAAGATGTACACAAAAGCCGAGGCTTAATTTAGCTTTGGCTTTTTTTGTATATTCATTCCACTTGAATTAGTTGTCGGGAGATGTTATAATATACGCATAACCCTCGTTTTTTCGGAGTATAGCTTGAAAAAAGTTTTTATATATATTTTTACCGTATTGCTCTGTATCTCGCTTTCCTCGTGCGATGGCTTTGACCCTGCCCGTGAGTTGTCACTCTTGAAAGAGGAGTACACGGAGATATTGCAATTCTTTTATCCCCCAACCTCGGAAGAAGCTTCTCAGACCGCAAATCCTGCCGAAAACGCAAAAAGAGCCTTTCCGACCCTTATCAGAGAACGTCATACGGAGCTTATCACCTCGCCGTATAATAAAACAGTCGATACAAATGCAGTCTCCTCTGTCGGAATCACGGGAAAGCTGACTATGTTCGACAGCGAAAGAGTGGCAAGCGATAACGACAAGCTCGGCTACACTGTCCTTTCTCTCGGGGATAACAACTCCCTTGACAGCATCGGCGGAATCCTCGAAGACTCACTTATAACCTACAATATACAATATAAATCAAGCACCGCACCAGAGGGAGACGTATTTGCGATAGAATATGCGGGATTTTCATGCTCCGACGGCTACTGCTTCAATCCGGATGTCACCGTAACTCTTTATGTCAGTGCGGAAAAGCCGGCAAAATACGAAAAGCAGGGGAATAATATCGTTTATATAACCTTTGACGATGGTCCGAGCGACAAAAATACCCCGAAAATACTTGATATTCTCGATACATACGGTGTCAAGGCGGCATTCTTCACTACGGGAAACGCAATCGAAAAATACCCCGAGGATGCACGTTCTGTGGTTGAAAGAGGGCATATTTTAGCCTGCCATTCCGTAACGCACGACTACAAAAAAATATATGCCTCCGTCTCCGCACTCGAAAACGAGGTCAGAGAATGGGAAAGCATAGTGGAGGGTGCGGGAATATCTCTCGACAGCATAGGACAGCGGATGTTCCGTTTCCCGGGCGGCTCTGTCGGAAGCTATTTTGACTCTGCACAGTCGGCGGAAATGAAAAAGGCACTTGAAAACATGGGATACATGATATACGACTGGAACGTGGTCACAAACGACTCCATACTGTATATGGCTCCCGAGGATACAAGAAGCTACGATTACCTCAGCGAGACCTTTGCCGATACGCTACAGCTTTGCCTGAACGAAAACAGCGGCAAGGAGAACGCACCGATTATAATCCTCATGCACGAGACAGTGGACGAAACTCCCGATCTGCTCCCGTGGATACTCGAATATCTCATAGAAAACGGCTACAGCTTCGGGGATCTCCGTGACATAGGCTCATCGTGGACGTTCTCTGACAGAAACTGAAAAAACAGCTTGACCGAAATCTGATGTAACAAAAAAGGTGCATCATTCGTCAAGCTGTTTTCGTTTATTTTACTTTCTTTTTGTAGACTTCAAATTCCTGCTCGTCGTATTTCAGAACCTGCGTGCTTTCAAAACCGTCTCTAAGCTTCATTACCGCCGAGATTTGGTCAAACTCACCTGCGTTAACTCCTTCGATAATGAGTCTGCGGTAATTGTACATCCATTTTTCGCCCGAGTCTACCGAAACAGCAGGGAATTCTTCGCCCGTTGTGTCGTTGCGGATGAAAAACTCGAATTCGTGTCCTTCTTCCATATCGGTGTAGTCGTAAACGCTGTCGTTCCAACGTACCGCAAGCTGTGCTTCACCTGATTCGGTGTTGTAGTAGAACGCATATGCCGAAAAATATCCGTCCGTGGACATTTCTGCGGATATATCAACTGTGTATGTGAGCGTGTCTCCGTCTGCATAAGCCTCACTCCAATTGTCGGTCAGTATGGGAGAGGAAAACATACTTTTGTCCGCCGCTACCGCACAGCGTATCAGAAACATGATACAAAGCGACGCAACTATGACAGCTCCGAGAGTTTTAACAAGCTTTTCCATAATAATCCTTTGTCGAACAAATATGATATATGCTATTATATCATTAAAAAATGAACTTTTCAAGCTATATCCGTGTACAGCGTGATTTGAGAGGGAAGAAATACAGAGGCGAAAAAAATCTTTTGGCAAAACAAGTGAAAATGTCGAAAAAGTATTGTATTTCGGTGTGATTTTTGATATACTCTATAAAAAGCGAAAACTAAACTATGCGAAAAGGCAGGTAAAAATATATGCTTCTTTCAACACAGACAGACGTAGTATTCAGAAGAATGAGCGAAAAGGACGGAATCGACATTTTTGCCCGTGCGGGATTCGATGCCATCGACTTTTCCATGTTCCCCATGTCCGACGACAACTCTCCCCTGAATGCCGTTGACGTAAACGAGTACGCAAAGAACCTCCGTAAAATGGCAGAGGATGCGGGACTTCGTTTCAATCAGGCTCACGCTCCGTTCCCGGGTTGGAGAGTCGGAGATGACGCTTACAACGAAAAGCTCCCCCCGAGAGTTATCCGTGCGATTAAGATTGCCGGACTCCTCGGTGCAAAGGCTATCGTTGTTCACCCCATCGCAGTTCCGGGCGGCGGAGAAGCTCAGAAGGAATTCAACCTCAACTACTACAGAGGTATGGAGCAGGTAGCACTCGACTATGGCGTAAAAATTGCCCTCGAAAATATGTGGGGCTGGGACGGCAGACGTAACTACATCGTTCCCAACGTATGCTCATTAGGTGAAGATCTTGCGGATTACTATGACGAGCTGAATCCCGAAGCGTTTACCGTGTGTCTCGACCTTGGTCACTGCGGACTTGTAGGAGACGAAGCAGACCACGCAATTAAGGCTCTCGGTCACAACAGACTCGGAGCATTGCACGTTCACGACAACGACTACAGAAGCGATACACACACTATCCCCTATGCTCTCGGCTGTAAGATGAACTGGACAAAGATAACACAGGCACTCGGCGAGATAGACTACACAGGCGACTTCACATATGAGGCTGACTGCTTCCTCGGAAGATACGACAACGACACACTCCCGATAGCGGTAACACATATGGCAAACCTCGGTCGTAAGCTCATCGAAAAGATAGACGCGGCAAGACCCAAGGCATAAAAAGACAACCCTCCGTATCATTGGTACATTAATCAATAAGCGGAGGGATTTTTTTCGTTTTTAATGCTCTCAACCGGCAAAGGTAAGAGCGTTTGAATCGTTTACATCAAAGTAGGTAAAGGTTTCGTCAATACCGTTGTAAAATTTAAAGATGTCATCGGTGTATTTGTCTACATAAAAGTCAAATACGCATTCAATGATATAAAACCTGTCGTTTTCGGATTTTATTTTCAAGGATGAAATATAGTAGCGAAGATAAGCTTCATCACTGTATTCGTAGGGCATTACGTCAAGGCTTTCAAATTCGCCGTAGGTGTTTTCGTATGCCTGTATCAGTGCGTTTTTCAGATTATCGATAGCTTCATCGGCGGTTTTGGAAACAGTACCGTCGGGATATTTTGACAGCATAACATGAGGATAAGCGTGAAGCATATATGTCTCTCCGTTTTCAGTGTAATCACAGCCGAAATATTCGCAAACATCGCTTATGTTCAGGAGAGTTATGTCATCGAGAGCTGTGTAGTCTAGCATTACATTAGCGACAGAACCGTCTTCACTTTCACGGGAGAGGGTGACGTATTCGGATTCGCAGGTAATGCTTGTGGTTTCTTTAATCAGAGAATCGGACAGAGTGGGAATAATATCCGCCGAAAGATATATTTCTCCGTCAACGGAAAACGAACTGCCGGTGGGATAAAGAGAACCGTTTACGAACAGAAGAAGCTCATTTTCGGCAAGTGAAGCAGGGTCTGAGTCAGGCGAAAAAGCTACCTCACCGAAGTCTCCGTATACGGATATTCCCCCGAGATTTACGGAGGACAATACAGAACACTCGATGTTTTTGTCGGTGTCAATATCACGGTCGGCACATCCGAAAAGTGTCAGCAGGCTTGTTGTCAAGCTGAGGGTGAGTAAAAAGATAACAGACGTTTTTTTCATTTTTGTCCTCCTTGTGTACAAGTTTATCCGAAGCTTTTTACGGCGGAAATGAGGTCGGATACCGTGTTTATGTTTTCAAAAATATCGGCATTGAACAGCGGAGTTATATCATTAGAGCGTGCCTGTGTTGTTAGTTCTGCACTGCCTTGATGCATTATAATGTTGGTCTCTCCGTCGGGGGCTTGCTTTATAAAAAGAATGTATTCATGCCCCACCTCATATGACGGAAAGCTGTTTTCAAGAGTGTAGCCGTTATATGTTCCCCTGTATTCGGTTACGGTTATGCTGTCACCGAGAGAATCGGTTGTATCGTAGTAAATTTCGCTTACTTCAAGTACAAAAGGAGTGCGGATAGAGCGAATGTAGTCGTGTATTTCGTTTTCGTCTGCGTTCTTCGAGAGAACAACGTCTCCGTTTATGTAAGTCTCTCCTATTTCACTGACGGTACATCTGACGATAAAATCGCTTTTTTCTATACATTCGTCAATGCTGTCGTAAAAACGCACACTGCTTTGTTCGGTGAGAGTGTGACTGTCGCTACATCTGTCGTTTTCGCAGAAGCATGAAGTAAAAAGCATGAGCGTGAGAAAAATTAAAGATAGCTTTTTCATGATTTGGTTTTACGTTTTTTCACTATAATGAATACGGCAACGAAAACGAACGATACGGAAACGACTGCAAAACAAATATAATCACTTATGTCCGTAGCGAAACAAGTCGTCTCTGTCTTCAGGGCAGAGAATATCCATGTCGAACACTTTGGTGTAATCATCGGCAGAAGAGCTTTCCTTGACAACAACGGAATAACCCGAGATTGTGTCAACATAAATTGATTTGCCGTTTCTGTATGTTTTTATCGCATTTGTAAGACGATAAACATAATTTTCGGGGTAAAGTGTCTTGTCGTATACAACATCTTCGTTAGATACGATGTGCGGTGAACCTTTTTGACTTATTATAATGTAAATATCGTGCGTTTCCTTGACATTGGCTGTATTTGTAGTTAATGTGTGTTGCCATGCAGATGAAGAAGAATCTCTGACGTATACGAAATGAACGCTCTGAACAATGTCGCAGAAAATTATGTATGATTTTGATGTTCCGCTCATTGTGATAGGCTCAGATGAATCAATGTCCGAAAAAAGACTGATTACGGCTTTTACTAAGGTATATGCTTTTGAGAGTGGATTTGAATATTTTGCTCCCTCTATTCCATACTCGACAATTCGTTCAAATACGGCAGTTTCAAGGTTATCTGCTAAAATACCTGCAACGGAGGAGTCTTCCGTAAATATTTGCCAGCCCGCTGATCCGTTTTGTGAAATATGGCTTGCGAGATTTTCTCCTCCGGTCTTGTCCTGAATTATAACATCATAGGTGTAGTATGTACCATACGAAGCGTTAACTGTCTGAGAGACACCCCAAAGGTCGTATAAATCCCCAAAGACAGCTTCAAATTCCGCAAAATCTTCAATCAGAACACCGTTTACCGTCATAGGTTCCGCAAATTCGAGTGACATAAGCTCTTCTTCACTCGGCTTTGCTCCCATTGCGATAAGCTCATTGCGAATGTTCTCTGCATTGCTTTTCAATTCCTCGTATACCGGGTCAACATTAGGCTCAACTATTCCGTGTCTGTTTTTGTAGTGATTTGCTTCTGTCTTTGCCTGTGCGAGTTCTTCTATTTTTTCGTAAATTTCGAGGTTTTCTGTGGAATAATCGACTTTTGCTATATCGTCCGTTATGTTGTATGCGTTAATTTGAATTGCAAGAGAAGTGAAAAGAATCGCCGCAGATACAGTGAGTGAAAACACATTACTTAGCTTTTTCATATTGTACTCCTTAATTTCGGTATCAAATTGCAAATTACTAACCTCTATTCGTATTGTAGCATACAGACCTATTCTTGTCAAGAAAAAACCGACGTTTCACTGTGGATTCATCGGTTTTTATAAATTAAGCCTATTTAATTATGTGTTATGACGGATTTAAAGCTTTACTTATATCTGTACAGCTTCATCTGACCCGGTGCAAGCCAGTCTCCGCTTACGTCCTCGTTTTCGTTCTCGTAGTAGCAGGCATCCCAGTGGTCGTATTTTACCCGACTGAGCTTATGCTCCCATGTGAAGCGTTCAAGCACTCTTGCACCGTGAGCCATATGTATCTTGAAAAGTCCGCTTTCCGTGGTCGAGTTATTCACTACCGAAATATACTTTCCGCCGTCCTTTTCAAAGAATCCGACAACTCCGGGCAGTCCATGGTCACAGGTTACGTCAAGTATGTCCTCGCTTGTTTCATGTGGCTTGAACAGCTCATATCCGCCGTAAGCCTTGCCGATGTGGTAGGTTGCGATGTGCGTTGCGTCCTTGAAGAAGTCGCCGAAATGCGTGAGGAAGTGGCGGTTCACTCTCGACATACGGTAGAACGTCTCCGTCTTGTTTCCGAATTCGTCTATCGGAGGAAGTCTGTAGTTTGAAACCGGAGTCCTTTCGTATATGAAGAACCACATAAGTCCTTTCATGCCCGATGCGACTGCCGTGTTGACCTGCCAGCGTAAATCATCCTCACTCGGAACACGGTAGCGGAAATGACCGACGGAGAGCAGGGTAGTCCAAGGCTCGATTCCCGTTGCATCTGCGGCATTCATGTACATACGAAGATTTTTGTAGTAGTTGTGTACTCCATCCTCCTCGGGGTTCATCTGAGTGTAGCAGTCGTAGCACAGTATTTTGAGATCCGACTGCTCCGCCATTCTCTTTGCCCAGTCGGTGAAGGTCGGAGCTTTCAGAAGTTCCTTCTCCTGACCGTCCCAGTACGGAAGAAAATTCAGGTGCGGAGTAAGCTCGGGAGCAACCTTCAGCTGGATTTTGTGTGCGGCGGTGCAGTCGGCGAAGGCTTTGTCACTCCAAGGCTCATCCCCGACATGGAATCCGAATGTGGCAGGGTGAGTACCGAAATCCTCGTAAGCCGTGCGGAAGGTCTTTTCGTATTCTTCAGGCTCCTCGGAGGCATTGTTCCATCTCGCTCTGTCATCGCAGATTATCACCTTAATTCCGTGCTTTTCACAGGCATCGAGAATTTCGGTCATATCCTCTTTTTTGCAGTCGGAGTGAAATTCGGGGCTGTTTGCCACAGTCATTCCAAGCTCTGCCCAATCGTCAACGTCCTTTGCGTGGAGCTGTCCTGCCCTTGTGTAATTCCAAAATCCGATAGGAAACTTATCCATAATTGTCCTCCTTTGTTTTGTGAAGCTGTTTTTGTGTTCGTTTATTCAAAGCTTATAAAAAGCAGTTTTGAGGTGCGTTTTTCGGGGAATGCCAGTGTGAGCTTGCCGTTTTCCGTTACGAATACCTCTCCCGAGTCTTCATCCGTCAGCTTGCATTTGTCGGCAAACGGGAGCGATGTTTCAAGCGTGTCCTCCTCGCAGTCCTCCTGACGGAACGCAAGAATAATTCCGCTTTTTTCGCTGTCGTCAACATATGCAAATGCGGTAAAGCCGTCTTTTTCGTCCTTCGAGTGCCACGGAGTCAGCGTGTAGAAGTCGCACAGCAGGTACTTGTTCAGCTTTTTCCATTCGTCCAGTCCGAAGCGTAGAATCGAAAAATCCTGATTCTTGTCCTGAACGAACTGAGAGTCCACGTTTAGTGCGGGCAAATATGACGCTCTCCATGTGTACGGGTCTGAACGTCCTTTTGCGTCAAGCTCACCGACCTTTTCCTTTGTGTTTGCACCGCAGAACGGTATCCATTTGTTAAATCCCCACGACATCGAAAGCCTGAGTGCGGTCGTTGTTCTGTCTGCGTCACTTCTGAGCAGCGGTATACCTCGTCTGAGCGATTCAAGGTCGTTTCTTCCGCCACCCGATGCACAGGAATCAACAAATCCGCTTCCTCCGAACGAAAGTGTACATTTCATTATATCGTCCCACATATTGTAGTGAGCGTCGATGAATTTGCATTCCGTAATTCCGACTCTGTTATCTCCCTCGAGAGAATCCAGATATTTCCAGAGTGAGTCGGGGTCGCTGTTGTTGTCCTCACGGTAGATTTCGACACGGTTTTCACGCATTACCTTGCATATCCGTCCCACTGTCCAGTCATAGCATTCCTTTATGCCGATATTGTTCGATATTGAGCCTATTCCGTCACGCTTTATCGCCCAAGACGGGTCATATCCGAAGTTTTTCGAGAGATTTTCAACGTCCGTTACTCTCTCAGGCTCAAACCACATCATTGTCCGCATTCCGTTTTCCCGTGCAAAGTCTGTGGACTCACGGAAAGTGTTGTTCGGCCATTTTACGGGGTCAAGCTCCCATGTGCCTACAGTACCCCACCAGTCACTTTCGGGAGATGACAAGTCGGGGGCAGTGTACCATCCTGCATCAAACCAGCGAACGTCAACCCTTGCGTCCTCCTCTATCATCTTTTCAAGTGACGGCTTCCATGTGAAATATCTCTCGGAAATACTGCCGTCAGAGTTCGGGAGTCCGGTGTCGTTTGCAATACAGCAGGTGGAAAACGGTCGTACAGCTTCACCTGAGGAGTCGTTTTTCGGGAGATTGCATTCAACAAACCAACGTCTCCAGTAGTTTGTCGCATAGCTTTCGTCTCGCACAGTGTAGGGAGCGACTACAAACATGGCGGTGCGTATGCTTTCTCCGGGCTTTATGTAGGTGCGGAGTCCGTTTGTCGAGTTCATTTTGACATTGGTTTTTTCACCGTCATATACGAAGTCTGCACTCCATGTTCCACTCCAGCCTATCGCAAGCATTACTCCGCCGTCTCCGTATTCGAGATTGAAGTAAGGGAAATTTACATGGGTCGGTCGTCCGCTGTCGGAGGTGAAGTGTACCTCTTCCTTCGTAAGGTCATGCGAATACGGGCGGTACTGATTTCCGTGGTCACCGAGTATTCCGCACAGCCTCGGACTTCCGCCGTCAAAGGAGAGGGAGGTATATACGTCCTCGAGAATTTCGCTGTCATGCTCGGAATTGTTTGTGAACCGTACTGTCCACTCGCAAACCCCGAAGCTTTCGTAATATGAAAGAATCAGAGTTATCGAAAGTGTTCCGGCCTCGAAAGAAAGTGTGGCTGTTTCACGTTTGTCCTCGTTTTCGTAAGCTATCGCCGAATATTCCGTGGGAAGTGTGCGACGTACTCCGCCGAGAGTATAATAAAAGGGGAGACGTGACGGGTTCGACAATATGCTGCGGTACCATTCCTTGCTTGAAGGATTTGCATAGTTTTTCATGGTTGACCCTCCCTATATCGGTGTTTGAACATATTATACAGATACCGCACGGAAAATTCAAGTATTGTGTGCAAATTTATGAAACAAAAAGTGCGGGAAACGGCAATAAATGATAATCCCCCATAGAGCGTATGCTTGAAAAGACAAAAAGCTTTCAAGACTGCTGTATGGGGGAATTAACGGCTTATTTGATTTTTACTTTTCGGTATAGCTTTGTACGCATTTTCGAGCATTTTCCGCATCAATTGCGATTTGTGCCTTCAGTTCATCGAGAGTGGGAAAGCGTATCTCCCCACGAAGTCTCGACACAAACGAGGTCGTAACCTCCACGGAATAAAGGTCTCCCGAAAAATCCATGATGTAGGTTTCAAGAGTTATGTCGTTTTCGTCTTCGTTTACTGTAGGGCGAGAGCCGATGTTGCATACTCCGCTGTAATGCCTGTCCTCACCGTCATAGGAAAAACCGCTTACCACAGCGTAAATACCGTTTTTCGGCAGAGCTTTGTTTTTTATCGGTCGCTGATTTACAGTGGGGAAGCCGATAGTCCGTCCGAGAGCCTTTCCGTGACGGATAGTGTCGCATACGGAATACGCTCTCCCGAGAAGTAAATTTGCTTCCTCTATATTACCCTCTGCAATAAGGGAACGGATCAGACTTGACGAGACGGTGCGACCGTTTATCGAAAACTCGCTTACGGTATGAAGCATGATTCCGTTTTCGGTGCAGAACTCTTTCAGCGTATCGGAATTACACTCCGCTCCCTTGCCGAAACGGTAGTTGAAGCCGCAAACGACAACGGACGGAGACAGGGACAGAATGCACTTTTCAAAGAAATCACGTCCGCTCATTCCGCACATCGAGTCGAAATCATCGAATATTACAGCGTCAACTCCGGCTTTTTCGAGAAGTGCAAGCTTTTCCTCGTTTGTTGTAAGGAGAGCTGCGGCTTTGGGGAGTGTGCGAAACATTCTGACTATTGTATATACGTCATCATTTCCGATTCCCGCAGCCTCGAGAAGCTTCATGTGACCGAGATGTACGCCGTCGAAGAAGCCGAGAGCCACGCTGACTTTTTTTCCGACAGATGTAATTTCGGTCAAATTTATGTTATAACCTGAGTAGACCTGCATTTATAATACCTGCTTAGTAGATTTTTAGTGCGAAAACGGGGCATACACGGGTGCAGTATCCGCATCTTACGCATTTTGTGTCATCGGGAAATGCACGGAAACGCTGTTTTTTTTCGGTGGGTGTGATACCGCTTTCGCTGAGAAATTCCGATGTGAATGCGTCTCCCTCATCATCGTCGTCCTCTACGGGAACAAGAGACAACGCACCCGAGGCACAACGTCTTACGCATGAACCGCAGCCCTCACAATATTCTTCAACATGAAGAGTGCGGTGCTTTTTCGACAGCTTTACCTTGTCCTCCTCCGTGAATGACCCTCTCATAAGGAAGCCGAGATTTGCGTCAACCTCTTCAAACGACTGCATTCCGACAGCGGCAGAGGAAATAAACGGCTTCGACAGCACATATCCCAGAGCTTCCTCCGCACTTCCCGAGAGATGACCGCCGCCGAGAGCCTTCATTGCATATATTCCGACTCCGAGAGCGTGTGCGTCCTCGATAGCCTCTCTCATTTCCGCTTCACTGCCGTCCGCAATTCCGATTCCTGCTTTGTTGTACAGCGGATGGCATACGTCAAGAAGAATACCGTCCTTTTCGTAGAGCTTTTTTATACCTTGAACAAGGGAAACATGGTGTGTTGATGCTCCGACCGCACGAATTATCCCCTTTTCACGGCATTCGAGAAGATATTCAAGAGCCGGCATATGTCCACGCAATGTGTCGTAGCTTTCCTGCTCATGAAGCATGAATATGTCGATTACATCACGGTCAAGCTCACGTCTTGCTTCCTCAACCGCTTCTATTGCAAGCTCTCTCGAATAAGCATACGTCTTTGTGGACACAAGAACATTATCTCCGTTTTTGCTTTTTTTCAGTCCGGCACGGAGAATGTCATAGTTTTCGTAGTATTGGGCGGTGTCTGTAAGATTGATTCCGCTGTCAAAAGCATATGCAATGACCTCTGCCGCTTCGTTAAAGGGAAGGGCTGCCTGCATCTTCGAGACCGTAAGAGAACCGAGAGCTATTTTTGTAACTTCGGGCAGACGAGGGGAGAGAAGTGATTTCGGTAATGTATTCAAAGTCCGAGATACTCCGTAAGAAGAGCAGCCATAAGCTCGTCACGGTCAATACGTCTTATGAGACCTCTCGCATTTTTGTAGTTGGTTATGTATGTCGGATCCTCCGTGAGAACATATCCGACAAGCTGATTTATGGGGTTGTAGCCTTTTTCGCTGAGGGCATCGTAAACAGCACGGAGAAGCATTTTTCTTTCTCTGTCACGTTCTTCCTCACGGATAGAAAAGGTTATGGTTTTGTCCATTTCGTTTTTCATCATATTATATTCCTCACTTTTCCATGTAGTTTTTATGCTAAGGCATACCGTATCCATGTAATATATACACCGATACAGGATATATTATAGCAAATCCCGAACACGAATGCAATAATATATGAATTAATTATTTATTAACTTTAAGATTTGTTTTTCATCCTCCGATTATGCTTGACTGTCGCATAGCTTTGTGATAAAATTAAAGAGGAAAACTATTTCATTTTTATAGTGGGTAATAATAAATGAAGAAAAAATTTAAGCTTCTTACAATGCTTTTGCTCAGTGCGGTAATGCTCTCCTCCTGCCTGAGAGAAGCGGCAAAAATAGATAAAAACAGCGGAATCGGACGTGAAAACATACAAAGCAACATTTCCGAAGAAGAGGAAACAAACGTCGAAAACGAGAGTGATGACTCAAGCGGCAACGATATTTCCGCAAGCGTTAAAGACAGTGAGGACAGCGATGAATATACTCCGCCTCCGCTCGGAAAGGAAGACGAAAGCTCTGTCGGCACAATATCGTGGAGTGAAGCTAACGGAAAATACACCTATGTCTTCCCCGAAAGAGATGACAGCGGACTTTCGTCAATAGCGGAGATGGATTCT
This sequence comes from uncultured Ruminococcus sp., assembly GCA_964457685.1. Classification (GTDB taxonomy): domain Bacteria; phylum Bacillota; class Clostridia; order Oscillospirales; family CAG-272; genus UMGS1696. The sequence goes on from CAYWFS010000024.1 coordinate 12,805, forward strand.
ACCTCCACCGCACTTTTCGATGACCAGGGAGACGACCTTACAGGCTCATGGTACTTTGCAAAGACGAATTACGATGAAGCAACGGGAGAATCCACGGTTGTGTGGGATCGCTCACAGAGTACGATAGACCTTATCGACAAATACGGTGCTATCTACAGGGGAGACCAAACAAGAAAGGTATGCTACTTCACCTTCGACTGCGGCTATGAATACGGCCCCACATCCGATATTCTCGATACACTCAAGGAAAAGAACGTGCCTGCAATATTCTTCCTCACGGGACATTATGTAAAATCCGAGGAAAAGCTCATTCAGCGTATGATAGACGAGGGTCATATTCTCGGTAATCACACCGTCAACCACAAAAATATGACTCAGGTATCAAAGGAAACGTTTGTCGAGGAGCTTGAGGGACTGGAGCAGCTTGTTTACGACAAATTCCCCGACGCACAGAATATGCTGTACTGGAGACCTCCACAGGGTGCCTGCAACGAATGGGTATTGAAGCTTGCCGATAAAATGGGTTATCATACGGTAATGTGGTCGTGGGCATACTATGACTACGATACGGAGAACCAGTATGAGCCGTCAGTTGCTCTCGAAAAGGCAAAGAACGGACTTCACCCCGGTGCCGTATATCTTTTCCATACGGAATCAACTACAAATGCAGCTATTCTCGGAGACCTTATAGACTGGATAAGAGGTCAGGGCTACGAGATACTTCCGATATGCGATATAAACACGGGTAACGATTGATGAATTATATGATAGCAATGAGCGGCGGTGTGGATTCTTCCGTTGCTCTCAGCCTTATAAAGAAAAGCATGACGGATGGAGACCTTGTTATAGGTGCGACCCTTGCCCTCGGCGAAAAGGGAAACGCCGCAGACGAAAAAAACATCTCCGATGCAAGAGCAGTGTGCGAAAATCAGGGTGTGGAGCATACCTCACTTTACGCACATGACGAATTTCGTAAAAACGTCATCGACTACTTCACGTCAAGCTACCTTCGCGGAGAGACTCCGAACCCTTGCGTCATATGCAACCGTGAAATAAAGTTCGGACTTCTTTACGACTATGCGAAAAAGCTCGGCTACGACTCCGTTGTGACGGGACATTACGCAAGACTTGCTCGGTGCGACGGATATACCTATATAAGACGTGCCGCAGACCTCAAAAAGGATCAAAGCTACGTCCTCGCAATGCTTACTCATGAGCAGCTCAGTGCCGCAAGATTTCCTCTAGGCGAATACACAAAGGACATGATTCGTGAGATAGCGGAAGGAAACGGATTCGTTAACGCACATCGCCACGATTCGCAGGATATTTGCTTCATCCCCGACGGAGATTACGTTGCGTTCATGAAAAAGCTCGGTCTGACTCTTCCGGGAGAGGGAAATTATCTCGATACGAACGGAAATGTCATAGGCAAGCACAAGGGACACATAAACTATACCATAGGTCAGCGAAAGGGACTCGGAATATCTCTCGGAAAGCACGCATTTGTTATATCTAAGAATGCGGAGAAAAACGAGGTGGTTTTGGGAGACGAGGACGGAATATTCAAAAAAAAGGTGTACGTTTGTGACCTGAATCTTCCCTCAGACCCGAAAGCACTTGACGGTGAGACAAGAGTTGCCGCAAAGCTCAGATATGCCCATAAGCCATCCCTTGCCGTGTTTACGAGAACGGGAGAGCATGAGGGTTACCTTACCTTTGACGAGGCACAGAGAGCCCCATCCTCGGGTCAGTTTGCGGTAATGTATACCCCGGATGCGGCTGACGGAAACGAAGAGGTGTCGTCTCTCGCGCTTGTCCTCGGAGGAGCGAAGATAATATGATTCGTATACTGATAATAGACGGTCAAGGCGGCGGAATCGGTCGTCAGCTTGTCTCGGCGATAAAGGAAAAGCTACCCGAGGCGGTTGTAACAGCTGTAGGAACAAACAGTGCCGCAACCTCCGCAATGCTGAAAGCGGGAGCAGACAACGGTGCAACGGGAGAAAACGCAGTCAAGGTCGGATGCAGACGTGCCGATGTTATTGCAGGACCTATCGGAATTGTCATAGCGGATTCACTCCTCGGTGAAATAACACCCGATATGGCTGTTGCCGTAGGACAGAGCAGTGCAAAGCGTGTTCTTATCCCCGTGAATCACTGCGACAATATAGTAGTCGGAGTAGGGGACATGGCGGTAGGTAAGCTTGTTTCGGAAGCTGTCGAGGAAATAATAAGCATAAGCAAGTCATCTTGTGTGTGACGCGGGGAATAATCTCGGCTGTTTTTGAAATAATATACATGAGTTCATACACTGTTAAAATTTTGCGTATGGATTAGTCACGTTTTTATGATATACTTCAATTTATCAGGATATCCGTAAAGGAAAAAATAAATATTTTTAGGAGGATATGAAGATGAAAAAGGAAAAAAGCACACTTGAGTCTTTAAAGGTAGTGTTTATCGTAGTAGGTGCAATCGTAAGCCTTGCTGCACTTGTAGCTGTTGTATATAACGTGTTCAAGAAGTATTTCCAGGTAACATTTGAATGTGACGGAGACTGCGAAGAATGCGGTGACGATTGCTTCGGCGAATGTGAAAGCAACTATGAACCCATCTGCTGCTGCGAAGACGAAGAAGACGAAGAAGAAGCAGAAGACGAAGAATAAGCTCTCTATTTCAAAAATAAACGAAAATACGCTTGTCGGGATAACCTCTCGGCAGGCGTATTTTTTTAATAATATGCGAGAAATTAGATTGTATTAAAATCAGATATACATAAACCGTCTCAGCATGATTAATGCATTATCCGAATAAGACTTTAATTTCTTTCTCTGCTTCATAAATTGTAAGTCCTGCGAAAATCTTTGCGTTTTCAAACTGTTCTACACATTCGGACAAGTTTTTCCCAAAAAAGCTATGCCTTGTTAAAAATAACTTATTATGCGGATCACTGTTATCATATTCATCAAGATATAACTCCAAAATCGAACTGTTTTCACGATGGATAGATTCGAGGAAGAAAAATCTGTCTCTGAAAACAAATTCCTTTTCAGGACCTCCCATAGAAAGCAAATCATCTATAAACTCAACCAAAGTATTCCCTTTCATCTATTTTCACTCCCTTGAATAATTTCTTATATTTTTTGTATTCTGTAGGTGTAAGTTTTCGTTTTATCGTACTGGGGTTATTATGATTTTCAATACCCGGCTTTTTGTGAATGTGGATATGAAGTACATCCCCTTTTCCTAACTCTCGTTCATGATGGTAACCAATTTCCAATACAACCTCGTGATTGCTGTTGTATTCACGAGATTGATGAAAGACACCATCTTTATCAAGCAGTAAATATTTATTGTTTGCGGAGTGTGATTCTTCAGGCAATTTTAAAGCTTTTTTTCATCAATAGGAACAAGTATCTTTACGTCGTCGATGTTATTAACAGTTCCATATCTATATATTGGAGATTGTCCCATAGAATATGTACCTCTACCGCCCATATTAACGCACCACCTTTCTTGAAGACCGGTAATCAACCTTAATAATGTTGCCTTGCATTTCGGAGAACGGTTCGTCGAAGCAAATTATGATTTTTGGAGTTAACTTTTCCAACATCTTCTCATATCCACGCATGAATTGTAGTTTAGACCTTTTGCAACCGAGAGTACTAATTGCAACTGTTGCATTTTGTTCCACACCATCGAAGCAAAATTTAAAACTGCTGGGGGTACTCCAACTGATTGTGGGTATGACAGTCAGACCGTTGTTTTGCCAATATGCACCAACCCAACGATTTTTTGCCACACTTTCGATTTGTCTCCACAAATCCATGTCAGCATACATAGAAAAATCCGGTGTAAGTAAGAATGCATACTGTCTGTATTTTTCTAATGTGCGTTCCGGATGGTTGTAAATGTTTTCGAATCTGTAGTCATCCACAAAGAAATGTACTCCGTTTACACGATTTATTTCGTTGTCTTTGCGACGAGTATCAGAGCAGGCTATTAAGGAAATTGCTGATGTGTCAATTTCTTGCTTGCGAATCAGAGGGATGTTCAATAAACCTTGTCCTTCATAAGAATTTCTCATAAAAAGAGGGCTTTTTCTAATATTTTTACTTTTCATAAATTTGTTATTTTAATTCCGGTTTTTCGGGTTAATACCGACTTTTGTTTGTTTTACCAATAGATTTCTGCGTTGGAATGTGTTAAAATAACCACGGTTACTTGGATATGTTTAACATATTCCGAATGAAAACACATTTGTTTGCTGCACCAACAGACTACAGATGTGTTTTTGTTTTAGCCGTTTACAATCAAATGACATCACCGACCTTTCATTTATTATTATACAGCATCACCGCAAATCCGAAGTATTGTAATTCGTAAGTGGTATACTACGATGAGCCAGACTAATGCCGTTTTTATTATACACCATTCTTTTCATTTTGTTAAGTAAATGTCAATAAATTGATATTTTTCAAAAATAAACGAAAATACGCTTGTCGGGATAACCTCTCGGCAGGCGTATTTTTTGTGTTCTACACAGTAAGTTTTCTTTTTTTACATTGATAATGCGGCACGGATTTGATATAATTGACTTATAATACCCAAATATCGTTTTTTTCAAGGATAAAGTACATATATATGAAAAAAAACAACCTTTCCCGAATCGTGGCGATAGGAGCGTTCTATCTTCTCATAATGCTTGTTTATGTCGGAAGACTTCTGTATTTGCAGGTGTCCGGGCAGGATTACTATTCCATGTCCACCCCGGCAAAAACATATACACGTCAGGTTACGGTTCAGGCTCAAAGAGGGGAGATATTCGACAGAAACGGCGAGGCAATCGTAAAAAACAAATACACCTACACACTCTCCCTCGACTATTCAACAGAGCCTGACACAAACTCAGAGCTTAACGATATGATACTTTACGTCAGAGGAATAGCGGAAAAGCACGGATGTACCGAAAGCCTGACAGAACCGCGTTCCTCGATTGAGACTGAGGTCACAAAAAGCGGTATCGAGTTTTCGTATTCGGACGGATATTTTGAGACCTCAAGAGGAAGAAAGCTCAATAAACTGCTTACGGAGCTTGGTGCGGACGAAGAAAGAAATGCACAGAGCGACGCAGATATACTCATGCTGTACTACGGTATCACGACAAAGGAGAAGAATGCCGACACGGGAGAATACGAGGTATACTGCAACTACCCATACGAAAGTGCGGCAAAATTACTCCTTATAAGGCTTGATATGACTCTTTCCGAGCATTCCGCAGTTCAGCCGTATACAGTTGCAAAGGATGTGCCTATCACATATATCAGTGCGATAGAGGAAAAATACGGACGTGGCTTTATAGTTTCCGTGGAAGCTTCGAGAGACTATATGTACCCCGGTTACGCTTCCCACATTCTCGGACAGACGGGAAAAATACAAAGCAACGTGGAATATTACACCGAACGCGGCTATTCACTTGATGCAGTGGTCGGACTTTCGGGGGTTGAGTCCGCTTTTGAGGAATATCTCAGAGGTCAGGACGGAATACTTACCATAACCGAGGACGAATACGGCAATACTGTCTCCGTGGAGATGACAAAGGAGCCTGTCGCAGGTAAGGATGTGTGGCTTACGATAGATATGGGAATGCAGGTGGTAGCCGAAAACGCACTTGCGGAGAACATATTCAAGATAAGAGCGGAGGCTACAACACCTCTTTCCGGTGAAGACGCTTCTGCCGGAGCAATGACCGTGCTTGACGTGAAATCGGGTGAGGTTCTTGCACTTGCTTCATACCCCACATACAACCTTGCGACCTATTCCGAGGATTTTTCAAGACTTTCGCAGGATGAAAACCGCCCGTACCTGAACAGAGCATTGAACGGTACATATGCACCCGGCTCTACCTTTAAGGTCGGTGTGGCAGTGGCGGCTCTTACCGAGGGAATAATCGAAAAGGATACCGTAATCGACGCACAGGGTAAATATATGTACTACGCTTCATCGGGCTTCACTCCGAGATGCTGGATATACCTGCTGTCGGGAAAGGTTCACGGTGAAATAAACGTCGTACAGGCTATTCAGGAGTCTTGTAACTACTTCTTCTACGATGTCGGTCGTCAGCTTACAATACGAAAGATAAACGAGTACGGCAAATACTACGGTCTCGGAGAACATACGGGAATCGAGCTTAACGAAAAGACCGGTATTCTTGCGGGTCCCGACTACAGAGCAGACAACGGACTTGACGAATGGAGCCCCGGTGACACTTTACAGGCGGCTATCGGACAGTCGGACAACCTTTTCACACCGCTTCAGATTTCCTCCTACTTCGCAACGATACTGAACAGCGGAACGAGATATGCCTGCCACATCTTATCCGAGGTACATGATTACGCATCGGGTGAGGTGACGTACAAAAAAGAACCCGAAATACTCAGCAGCTTCGATTTAACGGACGAAACTCTTGCCGTTGTTAAGGAAGGCATGAAGGGCGTTATGGATAACGGATCTGCGGCATCGGTATTCTCGGGATATGAGGTGTCGGTCGGAGGTAAAACAGGTACCGCACAGGTATACTCCGATAAGTCCGACAACGGTGTTATGGCGGCATTTGCACCCTTTGAAGACCCCGAAATCGTTGTTACCTGCGTTATAGAGCAGGGTTCGGGAGGTACAGACGCAGGTTATTCCGTAAGAGACGTGTTTGACTACTATTTCAAAGTAGGAGATCATGCAGAGGAAACGGATGTCGAGACAGATACAGACGAAGAAAACGAAGAAAATATCGGAGACGACAATGACAATGGTTGATACCGAAAAAATAATAGAAATACTGAAAGAGCTTTACCCCGACGCTTCATGTTCACTTGAATACGGCAAAGACGCATGGAGACTTCTTGTTGCGGCACGTCTTTCGGCTCAGTGTACGGATGAGAGGGTTAATATAGTGTGCGTTCCGCTGTTTGAAAAATACCCCGATGTATATAAAATGGCGGAGGCTGACGTTCTCGAGGTCGAGGAAATAGTGAAGCCATGCGGACTTTACCGCACTAAAGCACAAAGCATAGTAGAGGCTTCAAAAATAATAGTGCGTGATTTCGGCGGAGAGGTTCCGTCTGACATGGATTCTCTGCTTTCACTCCCGGGAGTCGGACGAAAAATAGCGAATCTTGTGCTTGGGGATATATTCGGTATTCCGGGGATAGTGGCAGATACGCACTGCATAAGAATAAACGGCCGTCTCGGTTACTATGCTACGTCGGTGAAGGATGCTACAAAAGTCGAAAAAATACTGTCGCAGATAATTCCGCCCGAGGAACAAAGCGATTACTGCCACAGAATGGTGTCGTTCGGTCGTGAATACTGCACCGCAAGAGGACCGAAATGCTCCGTATGCCCCCTTCGTGAATACTGCAAAGAAAATATGAATAAGGAAAACTGATATGCAAAAAATATATCTGCCACCCGAGGTATGCTATGTGATAGATAAGCTGACCTCGGCAGGCTATGAAGCTTACGCTGTCGGCGGCTGTGTGAGAGACCACCTTATGGGAAAGACACCGGGGGACTACGATGTTACGACCTCCGCAAGACCCGAAGAAATGCTCAGAGTGTTCTCCTCCGACAGAGTTATAGAGACGGGACTGAAGCACGGTACGCTTACGGTTCTGAAAAACGGTCTTCCAATCGAGACTACCACCTATCGCATAGACGGCTCATATGCGGACGGACGACACCCCGACAAGGTTACGTTCACACCCGAGCTTAGTCTTGACCTTTGCAGACGTGATTTCACAGTAAACGCAATGGCTTACTCCGAGAAAAAGGGAATAATAGACCTTTTCGGAGGTGAAGAGGACTTAAAAAACGGCATTATCCGCTGTGTAGGCTCACCCGACGAAAGATTTCACGAGGACGGACTGCGAATACTCCGTGCGATGAGATTTGCCTCCGTGCTTGATTTTGAGCTTGAGAGCGAGTGTGCGTCCTCCGTTGTTCGGTTGCGTGAGCTTCTATCGAAAATATCGAGGGAGAGAATATACACGGAGACCACAAAGCTTCTTCTCGGACGTGGTGCGGGTCGTATACTTTCGGCTTTTTCCGAGGTCATTGCGTTCTGCATAAGCGAGCTTGACGAGGGCATGGTAAAGAGAGCCGCCGAAAAAATAGACCGCTCACCGAAAAACTATGAGATGAGATATGCACTTCTGTTTTCCGAGCTTGACAAAAATGCGGCGAGAAATGCGATAAACTCTCTCAAACCCTCGAATGCGGAAAAAAGCACAGTGCTTATGTATCACGAATACAAAAACGATACAGGCTACCTTGGCGGGAACTACGAAATTCACCGCCTTATATCGAAAACGAGTGACGAATTTGCACTTTCCCTGCCGAATATGCACTTTTCCTGCGGACTTATAAGTGATGCGGAGTGCAAGAGTGCTGTGTCGGAAATCGGCGGAGTTATCGAGAGAGGGGAAGCAAGAAAGCTGTCCGACCTTGCAATCGACGGAAAAGCTCTAATCTCCATCGGCTACACGGGACAGGGAATAGGACGTGAGCTTGCTCTCCTGCTTGACTGCGTTATGCTGGGAGAGGTCGAAAACAGTGCGGATATTCTCATAAACAAAGCGAAAAAGGACATGGAAAACGTATGAACAGACCCGAATACGGCAAAAAAAGCAAGAAAAAAGCTCCGAGAAGCTGTGAAAGCTGTGCCTACTACGACATAATAAGCGAGGACGGCGACTACGGATGTGTGGTCGATGTGGATGAGGATGACGCATACCGTGAGAGGGAAGACACAAGAAGTTGTTGCCCCTACTACAAGTTCTATGACGAATACAAGTCCGTACAAAAGCAAAATTAACCTAAAAGGAATGACAATATGAAAGCAGCAGCTCATTTGACCATACCGAACGTAAGCGAAAGACGGCACGTTCACATAATAAACCCGAATGCGGGAAGCAGCAGATTTTACGAGTCTGCCGTAAGTGCAATAAAAAAGAGCGGAGACGAGATGCTTGAAAGTAACTCCGGAGAGCATTTGAAATCTCTTGTGACGACGCTGTTCCGAGAAGACCCGTTTGCCCATGCGGTGATATACGGCGGTGACGGAAGCGTATACGAAACGGTGAACGGTATAATGGAGTCGGGAAATGCTATGACGGCATCGTTTTCTGTATTTCCTGCCGGCAGTGGAAACGACTTCTCCGCATATGCAAACGACAGTGCAGGCTACAAAAAGGGAGAGCTTAACAAAATAGACCTTATATCCGTAAAATACGGAGACAGCACAAGCTATTTTGCGAATATGATGAACATAGGGTTTGACTGCTCCGTTGTTTCCGAAACCTATACCTTGAAAAAGAAGCCGTTTTTAAAGGGTTCTGCCGCATATATCGCAGGTGTGGTGAAAACTCTTGCGGTAAAAAAGACAACTCCGATTACGATCACATTGAGCGGTGGGGATGTAAAAGAGCCGATAAGTATGCAAAAGGACATCCTGCTTACCGCCTGTGCGAACGGACAATTCTGCGGAGGAGGCTTTAAGTCGGCACCTCTCGCAAGAATAGACGACGGCATTATGGATGTCCTTGTGGTAAACGATATATCGAGGACAAAATTTATCTCGATGGTTTCAAACTACAAAAGGGGAGACTACATAAACGAAAGCGGCGAAATGCTCCCGAGATTTAACGGAGTTCTCGATTATTACCGCTGTCGCAAAATGACGGTTAGCGGAATGAAAGCTATCTGCCTTGACGGAGAAGTTAAGTCTGTATCGGAAAAAGACACGGTTGAGGTTGAAATTATAAAGGACGCTCTGTTCTTTGCGGCGATATAAGGACTAAACGGGCTTTTTCGGAAGAATTGCAATGATTAGCAGAACGACAGCCGCCGCTATGATTATATAAACGATAGCCATACCCCATCCGATACCGTTGTCTGCGGAATTGTCCGTGGAGTCTTCGCCTTGTGTGCTTCTGCCATGGTTTTGTGTGGTTGAGTCATCACTGCTGTCGTTTGGGGTGGTGTCATCAACGGTGTTATCGTCAGATGTGCCGTTGTCAACAGTGCCGTCTCCCCATCCTGCGTAAAAGTCGTTTACCCCCTCACTCGGAGAAATGCCGTTCACACCGTTTTCTGTGGCATAGCATTTTAAGGTCGGGCAATCGAGACGAAGAAAAATCACGGTAAGCACGCAGAGAGACATCACAAGCAAAGCAAATTTCCGTTTCATATAAGTACCTCATTTCAGAATAAACTTGCAAGCTTATTTTTACCGATAAAATTTACTTTATTCAAACATTCGGAGAACAAAACAATGGAAACAAAAAGATTTACAAAAATTGACGAGAGCTTCATCTGTGCAAACTGCGGAAACGAGGTAAAGCCTCTCGGATACACCTGCCGAAATCACTGCCCGAAATGCTTGGCTTCACTCCACCTCGATGTAAATCCCGGAGACAGAGCGGCGGGTTGCGGAGGAATAATGGATGCGATAGGTGCGGAGCCTGACCCGAAAAAAGGCTTCAGAATCATCCACAAATGCAGAAAATGCGGTGCGATAAGAAGAAACAAAGCGGCGAGTGACGATGATATGGACAAGATAATAAAGCTGACCGCAGAGCATTAAGGCACATTTGAAAAGGCAATACAAAAGCGGTTGAAACGTGAATTCCTATTGCAATTTCATGTGAAATATGATACAATATAACAGTATAAAACCAAAAACGTCACTATAAGGAGACAAAATGAACGGCACAGTAAACTACGCAGAGTATACCGTTGAACAGAAGAGCGAGGGCAAATACCTCAAGAATAAGCTCACACTTATAGGTATATACTCACTTCTCGTTATTATCTATATCGGAATCTTGGTAGTACTCAGCAATCTCGGAGTTCTTTTTGCGATAATCACGCTTCCGTTTGTTCCGCTTACCATTATGGTACTTCGTAATCTTACCTGGAACCGCTATGTTAAGTTTGAACACAGATACGAAATATCAAACGCAAAGCTCAAGATATTCAATCTTTACGGCAAGAAGGAAGAGCTTGTATTTGAAAATCTTCTTTCCGAGTTTTCCTCAATCGGTCCCATGGATGAGGAATACAGAGATCAGTGGGAGAAGGCGGACAAGATTCTCGACCTCAGAGGAAGCTACAAGTCCGATGAATCCTACTACGCAAGACTTGAAAAGGACGGAAAGACGCTTGTTGTACGCTTTGAAGCAATAAACAAGATGATAAAGTCCATGAAGTTCTACAACTCATCTAACACAGTTGTAAAAGAAATGAAGTTCTGACAAATCAAAAAGCCCGAGCGGAGAGTGAACCGACCTCCAAATCGTTAGATTTTTGGTCTAACCTTTGGATGACGGTTCAAAAGGTTCATGCCGCGGGGCTTTTTTTGCTTTAGGGTAGAGCATATAAAATGGGATTTACGATTTCCATAAATCGTTAGGAAAGGGATTTAATTTGCCCAAACCCTTTGGATTCGACATTTTTTGCAATAAAAAAACCCGAGGCATAATTGCTTCGAGTTTTGTATATCCCATATGGGTGAAGTTATCTCTTGGAGAACTGGCTTGCACGACGAGCTGCCTTGAGACCGTACTTCTTTCTTTCCTTCATACGAGGGTCTCTTGTGAGGAAGCCTGCCTTCTTGAGAGAAGTACGATAGGTTTCGTCAGCGAGAAGAAGAGCTCTGGAAACGCCGTGACGGATAGCACCTGCCTGACCGGAGATACCGCCGCCCTGTACGTTAGCAACGATGTCGAACTTGCCTTCTGTACCTGTAACACCGAAGGGCTGGTTGATGATGAGCTTGAGTGTTTCGAGTCCGAAGTAGTCTTCTACATCACGACCGTTTATTGTAATCTTTCCGGAACCGGGATAAAGTCTAACGCGAGCTACAGAGCTCTTTCTTCTGCCCGTACCATAGAAATAAGGTTTAGCACTTGTATACATTAATTAATACCTACCCTTTCTTATATTTCAACTTCGTACGGAACAGGTTTCTGAGCCTGCTGCTTGTGTTCGCTGCCTGCGTATACCTTGAGTCTGGTGAGAGACTTTGCACCGATGGAGTTGTGGGGAAGCATTCCCTTTACTGCGAGTTCCATAGCGAGTTCAGGCTTTGTAGCCATGAGCTTACGGTAGGATGTTTCCTTAAGACCGCCGATGTAGCCGGAGTGTGTACGATGGAACTTCTGGTCAAGCTTCTTACCGGTAAGAACAGCCTGAGCGCAGTTGATGATGATAACGTGTTCGCCACAGTCAACGTGAGGTGTGAATTCGGGGCGATGCTTGCCGCGGAGAATGTTAGCGGCTGTAACTGCGGTTTTACCGAGAGGCTTGCCGGCAGCGTCGATGATGTACCAGCTGCGTTCAACAGTCTCGGGTTTAGCCATATATGTGGACATTCTGAATTCCTCCGATTAGAGATTATTGGATTATTTTTTTACAACGTATGAATTATATCACTATCCCGTCTTTTTGTCAAGGCTTTTTTGAAATTATTCTTAAATATTTTAATTTGGATGTGCAAAAGCTCTCGAAATCTCTCTTTTTCTCAGCTTCGTGCAGGTGCCTTTTTTAAAAATCTTGACTACTTGCCGTAAGTATGATACAATACGATATACAGACTTTGTGTAAAATACGAAAAGATACTCTGCCCGACACAGTTTCAAGCCGAAATATGACGGGCATACGATAAAAAGGAGAATTAAATGGAACTTTTTTACAAATCTCCCGCCAAAGAGTGGGTTGAGGCTCTGCCGCTTGGTAACGGTCGTCTCGGAGCCATGGTTTACGGCGGTTACGCACATGAAATCATCCAGCTGAACGAAGAAACTCTCTGGAACGGTCGCTTTGACAAGAATGCGGACAATCCCGAGTGTGCGGCACATCTTTCCGAAATAAGAGACGCTATCTTCTCACGCAACTACAAGCTCGGCGGTGAGCTTACTCAGAAGTACATGGTGTGCAGAGGTGTCGGCTCTCAGTCAGGTAATCAGCCCGACGGTGACTACGGCTCATATCAGACCGCAGGTGAGCTTCACCTCGACTACATCGTTAAGGACGAAAGCACCCTTTGCGACTACAGACGTGTGCTTGACCTCGACGGCGGACTTGCAAAGACGGAATACAAGCTTGACGGAATAAAGCACACAAACTATGTTTTCACCGCATTTTCAAAGGGTAAGCTTGAGGGCGGACTCGGTTGTCGTATCTCGGCAGACGGAAAATTCTCCGTAAAGGTATCCTACGATTGCCGTGACGCGGAGATAAGCTACAATAACAATACAATATCCGTTAAAAAATCCTTCGTTGACTCCATCGCATTTGCGGCATACTTCGGAATCAAGTGCGACGGCGAGGTTGTGGCGGAAGAGGACGGAATACTTCTCCGTGACATAACCTATGCGGACATCTTCGGTGACGTAAGAACCACATATGTAAAGCCCGACAGAAACGGAACGATTAAGCCTGCAAACGACCCTGCCGCTCCCCTTGAAATATGCAGAAAGAGCGTATCCCGTGCGGCTCGTATAGGAGTTGAAGACCTTTACTCCGAAAGTGCATTGATTCTCACCTCGTTCATGAACAGAGTAAAGCTTGCACTCAGAACCACAGACCGTTCTCCCGAATTGCTCCCCACAGACGAAAGAATCCTCCGCATGAGACGTGGTGAAAGCGATACGGGACTCATCGTGCTTTACTTCGCATTTGCAAGATACCTCCTCATCTGCTCCTCCTACAACTGCGTGCTTCCCGCAAACCTTCAGGGTATCTGGGCAGGCGGCTACACCAGTCCTTGGTCGGCAGACTACCATATTAATATAAATCTCCAGATGAACTACTGGCTTGCGGAAACCTGCTCTCTCCCCGAAATGACAAAGCCTTATGTTGACTACCTCCGCTTTATTTCCGACCACGGTAAGCGTACAGCGGAAATTCAGTACGGCATGAACGGTTGGGTAGCTCACACCATTACAAACCCGTGGGGCTTCACTGCTCCGGGAGAGGGTGCGTCTTGGGGTTCGTTCATGTGTGCCGGTGCTTGGTGCTGTCAGCATATCATGGAAAGATACCGCTTCTCCCTCGATACAGACGTACTTCGTGACAACTACGATATTTTAAAGGGTGCGTGCGAATTCTTCCTTGACTTCCTCACGGTAGACCCGAACACAGGCTATCTCGTTACCTGCCCGTCCAACTCCCCCGAAAACTCCTTCTTCACACCCGACGGTGACTGGTGCTCTATCTGTGCAGGTCCTACAATGGACAACGAAATCATAAGAGAGCTGTTCAATAACACCGCAGAAGCCGCAGAAATACTCGGCATGGATGAAGAATTTGCGGCACTCCTTAAAGAAAAAGCATCTCTCCTCAGTCCCATCAAGATAGGCAAGCACGGTCAGATAATGGAATGGAACGAGGACTTTGATGAAGTTGAACCCGGACACAGACACGTCTCCCACCTCTTTGCACTCCATCCCGGCTGTGAGATAACAAGAAACACTCCCGAGCTTATGGAGGCGGCAAGAGTAACGCTTAACAGAAGACTTGCAGGCGGAGGCGGTCATACAGGCTGGTCGAGAGCTTGGATAACTCTGTTCTTCTCCCGTCTCGGTGCAGGTGACAGCTGTCTTGACAATCTCTCAAAGCTCCTCGGAAAGAGTACACTCCCGAATATGTTCGACACACATCCCCCGTTCCAGATAGACGGTAACTTCGGCGGCGGTGCTGCTGTAGCTGAAATGCTCATCCAGAGCCACGACGGAAAGATAACACTTCTCCCCGCACTTCCCACAGACGAGGATTGGCAGAACGGCTCCGTTGAAGGACTGTCTGCAAGAGGCGGTATCACCGTAAGCTTTGAGTGGAGACGCGGCAAGGTCGTTAAGTTCAGACTCAGCTCAAAGAAGGATACGGAAGCGGTGCTTTGCGTAAACGGTAAGGAGCATAAGTGCAAGATTTCCGCAGACAGACCGCTTATCTACGAGCTTCTTGCGTAAATCAAGACATTAAAATAACGAAATAAACGAAAGGGGGACGTGGCTGTGCATAGGAGAATCGTTTTTGTACTCTCCTTGTTCATCATTTTAATATATACATCTGTCTGTGTCTCGGCGGCAGGAAAGTCTGCGTTCGTCTTTTCCGAGACAGGCTTTGACGGAGACGAGACGGAGGTGTTTCTTCCGACAGACGGCGAAAAGACCGCACTGTTCACTCTTGAGGACGGAGGCTGGTATTTCTACGGACTTAATTCCACAACGGGAAAAAGCTCAAAAAACGGCATTCCGTATGTGTATTCCGTAGTCGGAAAGTACGCTTCATACGACTTCGAGGAAAAAAGCCATAAAACAGAGCTTATGATAGACCTGTCGAGGAATGCGTATTCACTTGACGGCTACTCCACACTCAGCTTCGGTATATCAATAGTAGGTGAAAACAGCATAGAATATGACGTTTCAACTACGGTATATACATCAAGCGGATATGCGGAGGGAGAGACAAAGGTCGGAGTAGGCTGGAATCTGTACTCGATAGACATAAGAGAGCTTGAGGGTGCGGCTTCCCATATAAAGATAAGCGTGTCCTATGATGAGGAAATACCGACGAGTATAAGAGTGTCCTCTCCGTATGTGTCTACGGAAACGAAAAACGGCTTTGCTATGGCGGAGAAATACCTGACAACGTCACTGACAGCAAGCGAGGGACTCTTTATACAGAAAAGCGGAAGAATAAAGCCCGAAAACAGCCGTGCAATCCTCGGTGGAGACTTTGCTCTTATAAACGGAGAGCTTGACGGCTGTGAAAACGAAAACGTGTACTTTGAGTTTTCGATAAGCGGAGTGGAGTCGGGAAACTTTACCGTTTTGCTCCAAAATTCGGACGGAGAGGACATCGCTCAGTCAAAAAAGATTTCCATAGACGAAAGCACGAAAAGCTTTGCCGTTCCGATAAAGGTGAGCGGAGAGGTATCGTCATATACTCTTGTGTTCGATAACATCGACTGCGACGTTTTCTTCGTACTCGATTACATAAGGCTGCACCGATTTGACATAGAACCCGCAAAGTCGGAGAGCGGACTCGGACAGATAACGAAGATGAAACGAAGCTCTGACGGGGTAGTGTTTACGGGAGAGATGGAAAGAGCCGCAGCAAGAGAATACTCCGAAAGCGGTGACGGACTTATACATTTCTATTCCGTACCTGTCGAGCATATGAATGACCTCGAATATGCGACAGAGCTTGGTCAGATAAAGCTGACTACGGTGTTTGAGTATACAGCTCAGGTAAGCGATACCGTTGGAATGATGTTTTTCGCAGGTGTGATTGACGGAGACGGTGTCATACTTCCAATATCAAAGCCGAGATTTGTCGATTCAGACTCGGCAGTGTACCTTTCCGACAGTGTGAGCAGTGGAGTTGTC
Source organism: uncultured Ruminococcus sp. (assembly GCA_964457685.1). Lineage (GTDB taxonomy): Bacteria > Bacillota > Clostridia > Oscillospirales > CAG-272 > UMGS1696. Next base: position 29,256 of record CAYWFS010000024.1, read on the forward strand.
ACGGGACTTTATGACCCTGCTCCCGTAGGTGCGTTTGAGTCAAACATATCTACGGTAATGACGGAGGTATCCCTCGATTCTCTCATAAGCAAGTCATCCGATAAAACCGTTTCGGTGAAATATACGGACAAGAACGGTGAGACCTGTGAGCTTCTGCTTGACCGTGACACACTTTCCGAGCTTGACAGCGACATTGAGTTTTATACGACCGCAGGGGTCAGAGTGTACATACGTCTGCTTACCTCATCGTCGGAAAACTCTCTTGTGTCCGCAGTTGTTAGCTTCTTCTCCGAAAGATACCCCTCCGTAATGGGTTATGCGGTGGGAGAGCAGGCAAACCTTAACTCTACCATGGAAAGCTTCTCGGGTGGCAGGGAAGACTACACTGTTGAGGACTATGTGTCCGAGCTTGCACTGTTTTACAGAACCGTGTACGACTCCTCCCCCGATTCAAAGGCTGTCATAGTTCCGCTGTCGTCTGACGATGGAGATATATCGCTGTCTCTTCTTTGCGTTATGCTTGCTTCCCGACTTGACGATATAGGGGATATTCCGCTTGTGCTTATGCCCGAGAGTGAGCTTATGACCGAGGGAAAGGAAAACGAAGCATATCACACACTTTCCATGATAAACGAGCTTGAGTGTGGAAGCGTAGACGGTATAGTTTACTTCTTCCGCCCTACCTATGACGATATTTCGGAAAAATATGCCGAATATAAGTCAGGCGGAGAGGGAGAGCTTACCCTTACGGAATATGCCGCCAATATGTTTGCCTCCTATGCATCGTCTCTTGCGGGAAGCAGAACATTGTGCGTGCTGTTTTCACTTGACAACACAAGCCTGAGAAACAGTCACGACTTCTACTCCGTGCTGAAAAAAGCAGACGAAAGCTCATCCCATGTCTACGATTCGGCGGCAAAAAGGCTTGGCAGTTCAGAAAGAGTCGGGGCTGAATATGTGCTTTGCGACTTTTCCGACAAATACTATGCAGACGGATGGATGGCAGGCGGCGGTGTCGAAAGCTGTATAACCAAAGAAAGCTCCGTACTTGGAGTTGACGGCAGAGTTCTTTCCGTAAGCTTCAAGTACGACAGCTACCCGACCGAAAACAGCGGATCTGCCGGAATAACTCTGTGCAATTTCGAGAAGCACGTTGACATGACAAATGCGGAATACATCGACTTTACCTTTGCTGTGATAGGCGGCGGTGAGTCTACGGTGGTGTTCGTACTCGGAAACGATGATTCGAGAGCGGAATTCTATGCGGAAAATCCCGAGCATGGAGTAGAATACACATTCAGCTGTTCACTTGACGGCTACGAAGCACGGGATAACGTGGACTACATCGGAATCATGGTGTACTCCGACGAAAACGTGAGCCTTGAGGTGTCCTCCGTAAGCGTGAGAAGCACAATTCTCGACGAGGACGGCATACGCTTGCTGTTTGAGGACGGAGGAGACGGAGATGCGGTACATATAGACTATAAGCTGCTTGCACTGTTTGCGTTTACCGTGGCTGCCGTATCGGTAATGGCATTCGTCTTTCTTTCAAAGCTTGATAAGGACGGAGCAGAGGAAGTGTCGGTCAAAAAAACAGGCGGCAGAGCTGCAATTAACACCCCGGGAGGAAGAAATGAGCAAAAAAACAGATGGGAACAATAAAAAATACGAGGGCTTTGACGAGAATATGTTCCCGGAGATCGAAGAAAAGGTAAATGTGGCGGCGGTAAGACCGTTTACAAAGTACCGTGCGGCGGAGATGGTTCTCTGCATTCTGGCAATAGTTCTCGGACTTTTGTATCTGTATACGGATTATGTGTCTCTCGGAGTCCTCTTGCCTGCGTTCACCGTGGGAATGGCTGTTATAACCGTTCTGCGTGTCTTTGACGCAAAGAAAAGCGGACTCAAAGGCTGGGTTGCATATATATCCGCTGTGTTCTCGGGACTTCTCACACTGCTTGTGGGCGGAGTGACTGTCGTTTATTTCAGAGATACAGCAGACACGGGACTTGTAAGTGCAATGATAAGCTCCGTTGTAAATCGTCTGTAAACAGAGCATAGCTCATGGCAAAAAAAGGAAAAGCGTGATACACGGTTACACTTAAAAGGTGTAAAGAGCGTCACGCTTTTTTTGTTTGGTTTTGTTTTTACATACTCAGCTCACGGTAAGTCTTGCGGATGAAGATAAACGAAAGAACGAACGTGAGTATGTCGGCGATGGGGCAGGAGAGGAATATTCCGTCAAGACCCATGAATATCGGGAGAATAATCGGAATCGCAACACCGAAAACAATCTCTCTTGTCATGGATATTGCGGTAGAAGCACCTGCCTTTCCGAGAGCCTGAAGATAGATGAACGTGCCTTTGTTTACCGTTGCAAGTGGCATCATGCAGAGATAGAGACGGAATGCCTTTACCGCAAAATCGGTGTAATACGCACTTTCGTTTGAAGCACCGAAAACAGACGCTATCTGAAGCGGGAAAAGCTCGACAAGAACAGTTGAGAGAAGTCCGACCGCCGCCTCAGCAATGAGAAGATATGTGAAAAGCTTTTTGGCTCTGTCGCGTCTGCCCGCACCCATGTTGTAGCCGACAACGGGAATACAGCCTGCCGCCATACCTATTGCGATAGAAGCGGCTATCTGGAAGAACTTCATGACGATACCAAGCACGGCAAGAGGTATCTGAGCGTATTCCTCAAGACCGAAAACAGGATCGAGGGCACCGTATTTCATGCAGGTATTCTGTACTGCCGCCATTGAAACAACGAGGGAAATCTGGGCGAGAAAGCTTGTAAGTCCGAGTGCGACAAAGCGTTTTATCAGATTGAAATTCAACTTAAAGCTGCTTTTTTCAAGCTTTACCGCCTTCATGTGACAAACGTACCAAATCACAAGAACTGCGGTTGCCACCTGACCGATAACCGTAGCGATAGCCGCACCCATCATGCCCCATTTAAATACATAAATGAAAACAGGGTCGAGGATTATGTTTATTGCGGCACCGGCGAGAGTTGATACCATGGCAAAGCGAGGACTTCCGTCACTGCGGATAATGGGGTTCATTGACTGACCGAACATATAAAAGGGAATGCCGAGAGTTATGTAGAAGAAATATTCACGGGAAAGCTCATAGGTTTCGGAATTGACACGACCGCCGAACATGGTGAGAATCGGGTCTGCGAAAATGAGATACACGACCATGAGAAATATACTGCTTGCGACACAAAGTACAACGGAGTTTCCGACACTGCGGTGAGCCTCCTCTTTCTTTCCGCTTCCGAGTGAAAGACTTACAAAGGCACAGCAACCGTCACCGAGCATAACGGCAATTCCGAGAGCTATTACGGTGAGAGGGAATACGACGGTGTTTGCCGCATTTCCGTATGAGCCGAGATAGGAAGCATTCGCTATGAATATCTGGTCTACGATGTTGTATAAAGCTCCCACGAGAAGTGATATAACACAGGGTGTGGCGTATTTTCTCATAAGCTTGCCAAGCTTTTCTTTTGCGAGATATGAGTTGTCTTGCATATATAATTGACCTCCTAAAACAAAAAATGCGTAAGCCCCAAATAAACCGGACTTACGCTTCATGCAACTCGTTCGTAGTATTGTATCATATCGAAAAGTAAATGTCAAAAGGCTTTTTGCACGAAAATGTCGGTGAGACGGAGGAGAATGTATAAAATCCATGCTCTTTTGTCCGGCGATGTTTGACATTTGTTCGGTTGCGTGGTAAAATGCAGATGTAGATGAAAATGGTATGATTGACGGAGAAATACAAAAAATATTTTAGGGGGATATTATGATAGGAGGAAATGTTAATGATTTTGTAAATCATATATATTCAGGTCAGGATACAGTGTTTATATTTAAAAAAATCAAATACTGGTTTCAAGGTTATAATGTGGACATGGGAAACTGGCATATAGAAATTTTTCAAATTGAACCTTCTGAAAGCAATGAATATTTATGGACATATGAAGCTGACAGTATTGAGCAATGTTTAGAAGCTTTTGAAAATGCACCGATATGGAACGGGAAAACATTTTGGGAAGTTGAGAATGAGATTGAATGGGTTGACGAATAAACAAAAGGTGGTGCGATAATATGGGTGGCAGAGGAACATTCGCAAGCGGGGGATTGCCGGAAGAAGCACATTTGTCTTCGGCTTATATCATGTTGA
>CAYWFS010000025.1:0-1779 GCA_964457685.1 uncultured Ruminococcus sp.
TCCGTTTCCGCAACATATGACAGCAGCTGCAAAACAATATCCGAAATCAGCGTACCCGTAAGATCCCGTCCGTTTCGTGTATCTAAAAGCGGCATATCAAGCACCACAACGTCCACGTGTTTTTCTTTGGTCAAATATCGCCACTGCTCTAAAATTTCCTCATAGTTTCGTCCGAGTCTGTCTATGCTCTTAACCACCAGAGTGTCTTCCGGCTTCATTTTTTTCACAAGCTTCATATACACCGGGCGATTGAAATCCTTGCCTGACTGCTTTTCAATCACAATACAATCCTCGTGAACACCAAACTCCCGCATAGCGACAACCTGCCTCTCCTCGTTTTGTTCCCGTGAGCTTACACGGACATATCCATACGTTTTTTTCATTTTTGTTTCCTCCATAACAGCGTTACATATATTTTACCCGTTGCCGCAAAGGAAAGCTTGTGTTATGTGAGTTTTAGTGGGAATCAAAAAAGCAAAAAGTCGATTTAAAGCTTATCGTTTCTCAGTTGGATTGGGTTCAGCCAAAAAAGCTGCTGCCACTAAATAATTGAATCCGATGGATTTCACGCAGAAAGAAACCGAGCAGTATCAAGCGTTTTCTTAAAATATCTGTTTTCAAAACTCGCATAAAAATAAAGCTCCATTTCAAATGCATGATTTGGAGCTTTACTTTTAAATTTTATTCGCCGAACTTGCTAACAAATGAGTACAAAATCTCAGCAATGAGAGATCTCTTAGCAGGTGACTGAGGGTTCAACTTATAATCCACACCATTGTAGATATTTTCATCTACTGCCCACTTCATCTGATCAACAGCCCAATCCGATACATCGTCAGCATCAAAATACTTGGCAAGACTCAAATTGGAATCTGTATCAATACCCACATAATCGGCATATCTTGCCATGATAACCATTGCCTGTTCAACAGTGATTTTGTCATCTACGCCGAATTTACCATTACCATAGCCGGTTACTATACCATTTTGAGCAGCCCATTCAACGTAAGGTGCATACCATGTGCCAAGTACAACATCTTCGAAGTTGCTGTCTATGTAATTATCCGCCTCCACATCGGCAAGTCTGCCAAGTACGGTAACGAACATTGCACGTGTCATTGTCTTTTCGGGGGCAAATTCCCACTCGGATATTCCTTTGAAAAGACCGTTTTCGTATACAAACTTGATTGCATCGTAGTATTCGTCGCTTTCAAAGATGTCAATGAACGGGTTGTCCCATGAAATTTCTCTGAAGTTAACCTTGATAGAATGGTTTTCATGAACTCGATTGAATGTGTACTCTGTAACAGCACCTACATTCTCACCATCCACTATCACGGACTCAATCTCGTAACCAGTGTTAGGAGTGATTATGTATTTAATGTTCTTGCTAAACATAACGGTAGACTTTCCGGAATTGGAAATTGAACCGCCTATGCCAGACTCAGCAGTTATTGTGAACTTCTGAGAATAAAGTCTCTTCATTGTCAAATTCCAGCTGTCGTAATCAAATCCGGAACTGATTACGGGAATGCTTTCAACTTCAAGGATATATCCGCAAACGGTGCATTCGGTATGACGAAGACCTTCATGCTTTTTCGTAGCCTTTTCATCTATAATCCACTCGCTTGCAGTATGAGTTGCCTTATCCTTTACTTCATCTGTATGTTCACAAGTGGACGCATGCCAGTGATGGGTATCATTCTTACTCCATACATCGCTGAATGTATGCGTATGCTCGGGTTCAGTGGACGGAGTCATGTCATATTCGCAGACATC
>CAYWFS010000025.1:1879-3158 GCA_964457685.1 uncultured Ruminococcus sp.
ACTACTTCCTGATCGAATACACAGGTGTGCGGAGAAGTTACAGTGATTTTTGACGGTGCGGTATTCACTGTAAAATCAATCCCCTCCCATTTATTATCACTAATGTCAGGGTTAATAAGTTTAATTTCCAACTCACCGGTAGCATTCTCATTTACAGTGCATTTGAATATCAATATAACGGTTTCAGAAGAGCTTGTGTATGCCCCTCCGCCGCCAATGATATATTTCATTGAACTTTCTGTGAGTTCAGCTTTTTCAGCACCTAATGCTTCTACCAATCCATCAGGGCTCTTGCCACTTCCAACCACATAGGTTAAACCCTCAGGAATTGAAAGTTTAAATTCTGCCCCCTGCATATTCTCAACTGCCCCAAATGTTACAGTATATGTAATTGTATCTCCGGGAATTGCAGTGGTTTTGTCAGCAGAAACCTTAATTTCTGTAGACGTAGTCGCCATTACCGAAAGAGGGACAATCGAAAATATTAACAAACATGTCAATATTAACGACCAAATACGTTTTGCCATTTTAATGCCTCCAAATTTTTATAACAATCCTACCAAAGCAGGTTTGTTTCATTGATATGAGCGTAAAGTCTATTCCAATCTCTGGAAGTAACTTTACCGTCGTTGCCTATCACGTCACCACATTTCAGTGCATAATCCGACAACAAGCTTGTCTCATTTACATGAGCATATACTCTATTCCAATCTCGTGTATTAACATTACCGTCACCTGTTACATCGCCGAGCAGGCAAATCTTTACATCTTGAGAAATCGCAGTTGTTCCTACATTTATCTCGTATTTTCTTGTTACATGATTTGCTTTACTTACGACGAGCGTATAATTGCCGGATGTTGCATTAAGAGAATATGTATCGTTTGTAGTAACACATGAAGCTATCACATTTTCACCGGCATCAAACAATTTAATCGTTACACTATCACCGGAATTTCCGTAACTTGTAATATTTCCCGTTACGGTAAATGTTTTCGCTTTCTCAAGAACATATTCGGCGGCTTTATATGAAGTTCCGTCAGGTGCAGTCCATGTCGGGGTTGTCCATCCCGAAGTATTTCCTGCGGGATAATATATAGTTACCGAATTATCAAAAACCATCTTTGTCCATGAACCATATTTTCCCCACGAAGTCGGTACATCTCCTCTGAAATATACCTCGCTTAATCCGCAATCAACGAATGCCTGACCACCTATTGAGTCGAGAGTTTCGGGTAACGTAAGCTTTGAAATTTTCTCACAATAAACAAAAGCATTTAA
>CAYWFS010000025.1:3258-32735 GCA_964457685.1 uncultured Ruminococcus sp.
GAGTTTCGGGTAACGTAAGCTTTGAAATTTTCTCACAATAAACAAAAGCATTTAAGCCTATAGAGGTTAAATTACTTGGCAATTCAAGCTCTTCAAGCTCATGGCACGCATAAAATGCCCACTCACCTATGCTCTTTAAGCTGCTTGGCAACTCTAAAGTTTTAAGATTTAGATACGCAAAGAAACACTCATTACCAATATGCGTTATACCTTCTTCAATAACAACTTTTGTAATATTAAGTCTATCATCCTCCCAAGGTACATCACAACTACCTGAAATATAGTCCCACATTGCTCCTTTACCGTAGATTGTCAGCACACCTTCCTCATACTTCCATAAAGCATTATTTCCGCAGGCATTCGGAGAATCAATGGTATCAGGATCAAAGGATTCCGTATTATATACAGTTCCCTCGGGTGAAGTCCATGTCGGTGAAGTCCAATCAGTTCCATCAACATAGCAAATAGTAAGTTCACCACTGCTTTCAAAATTTTTGAATACTTCTGTTCCGAACTTAGGAATGTTACCTAAGAAGTAAATATTTCCTAAGTTTTGGTTATACGCAAATGCTCTTGAGCCTATTTCTTCAACGCTTGCCGGTATGAAATATCTCTTAACTGAATTGCAGTTCCAAAAACCCTCCTCACCTATCGTTTTAAGCTTCGGTGACATCGTAACATTTTTCATTTTGCACCAATAAAATGCTCTGGATGCCACTTCAACTATATCTTCAGGCATAACATAGGTATCAATCTTTTCACCATTAGGCGGTAGCTTGATTATTTTTTTATTTACATCATCTATCAATGCACCGTATTCGTCAATGTATAAGCTTTTGTTGCCCGACTCTAATTCTATTTTTTCAAGATAATATGCAGACAACAATCCGTCTATTGATGTAATTCCGTTTGAAATATACAGCGTGGTAGTATCGCTATCATATACGTCACCAATTACTTCTCCGCTTCCTACCAAATATGCTTCTTTGGTTTCCTCAAATGTTATGTACCTTGCATTCGCACCGACTTTTTTTATTTCTGTGGGACACGTCTCGAATATTTCGACAGATATCGGAATACTTTTTGTGATTACCTCACGTTCACCGGATACGGAATTATCTGTTGACACAACCTCTGCATAAAGATATACAATTCCCCCACTTTCGGGAGTGAACTCATATGTTGCCGTATTGCTATTCTTTACAAGAGTTCCGCCTACATTTGAAAACTTATCATTCTTGTACCATCTGTACGAAATATTCGAGTTATCGCATTCCGCAGTCAACGATACCGAAACAACATCGCCGACAGCTCCGATAGTATTAGAGGGCTGTACTGAAATATGCGGTTTTGTGGCATTATCCGCATATGTTATATTGGAGCAATTTGTTATTCCGCTGTTATATGAGTCTATTGTAATCTTATTAAATTCAGCCTTACTTCCTTCATAGTATATTTTACCTATATTGGAACTGTAAAAACAGCTTTCACCTATACTCTCAATTGATCCGGGCAGAATCAGAGTATTGATTTTTTTCGGAAAACTCACATAATCATCAATAGCCTTAACAGAAGACGGCAATTCAAGCTCACTTTGGCTGGTATATTCCGGAAAATCTGTTAAAACACCATCATAAACGCTAAACGGAAGTTCTTCGATCAAATGATTTTCGTTACTGTTCGCCTGTTCAAGTGTAAAATCATACCACTCAAGAACAAGTCTATCCGACTTATTAAGCACACCATCTTCCAATATACCGCAGGAAATCCATGTTGTATCTAACATTATCCAGCGTTCCCCATCATATGCCATATTCCATTTATGATTAGGAGAATCGACATATATGCACGCAACATCCGCCATTTGCAATAAGGTAGCGGTTGTTCTCGCATATCCCTCACAAATTGTTGACCCATTAATCAATATATCATACGGATCGAGATTAACCTGTCGCCAACCCTTATAACCATTTAAATAGTCGTAGTCATAGCATATATTCTTTGCAACATATTCCATGACAGCAACTATTTTTTCAGATTCGTTCTTACAGTTCTTTGTTATTTCGGCAGACTTATTTTCGAGATATTCCAACTCATCATCTTCGGGAATTCCCCACCAAGAAAGATAACCTATTCCCTCATCGGTTAGCATAAATAATTCCGGATCAACCGACAAAAAATTATTGTAAAGCTCCGTCGATTTTTCAACAGCCTCTTCAGTTATTTCATCTGAAGAAAGCAACTCAACTTCCGGACGCGGCGTGTTTGTTATCGTTGGATAGTCCTCAGAAACATCAATATCCGCATTTACATATGCAGATATTATCGGAACTATCAAAGCTACGCACAAAAAACAAGTAATAAACTTCTTGATTTTCATTGTTTAATTCCTTTCTTGTATGTGCAAATTAAAAAGTCGTCTTGCCCACAATTTCCCACCTATTGGAAATAAAAGTAGAGGTTTCTTTCCACGAAATGATTGACAATTTGTCGTGAAAGTGCTACAATAGGTTGTGTATAAAGTTCACAATTTCTCTTCTCTTCGGTGGACATAAAATCTAAAAACGAAGCGGAAAGTATCGCCTACCTTTATTAACATTTGTATGATTTCCCAAGTTAGCACTACCATTTAACGCAATATATTGGTTGTTATGTATCTATTGTTTTGAATGTAGTGTATGCGATATTAAAAGTAACTTTGCCACATTAAATTCGGCTACTTACTTATACTTTTAATCCGATTCTCGCCTCCCCTCCTCCTTACATTTGCGGTTATGCTTAGTGATTTACTTGTGCGTGGATTCGATTTTGAACACATAAAACCAAAGAATATCCAAATGGAGTCTTTATCTGTCTTTTAAGAGCGGAAAAAGGCTCCGTTTTTTGGTATGATACATACTCGTGAGGTGTGATATAGCATCTCATAAAAAACAAGCACTGGTTAGCTATAGCTAACTGAAATGCAAATGCACCGAGAGGTTATTGCTTTCGGTACGCAAAAAAGTCTATTGAACGACTCAATGAAGTCGGTTTATATACAAGAAAGGTTGGAATACAAAATTGAGTAAAATAGCGGTTGTTTATTGGAGTGGTACGGGAAACACGGAGGCTATGGCTAACGCAGTCCTCGATGGGATAAAGGAAAACGGCGGAGAGGGTGTTCTTCTCACATCCGGTGAATTTGATTCGTCCATGGTTGACAGCTTTGACGCAATTGCTTTCGGTTGCCCTGCTATGGGTGCGGAAGTTCTGGAGGAAGAAGAGTTTTCACCGATGTTTGAAGCCTGTGAAAGTAAGCTTGCCGGAAAGAAAATAGCTCTGTTCGGCTCCTACGGTTGGGGGGACGGCGAATGGATGCGGAACTGGGAGGAAAGCTGTATTTCAGACGGTGCGGTTATGGCTTGCGATTTTGTAATTTGCAACGACGCTCCCGATGATGATGCACTTGAAGCTTGTAAAGCTCTCGGCAAGGCACTGGTTTAAACGATGAAAAAAATAGCTATTTACGGAAAAGGCGGCATAGGAAAATCCACGACAACCTCAAATTTATCAGCCGCACTGGCACACAAGGGTTACAAGGTCATGCAAATCGGATGCGACCCCAAGGCAGATTCAACAAAAAATCTGATGAAAGGCAAGAGAATCCCGACTGTACTCGAACAAATCAAAGCAAAGGGCGAGGATCTAACCCTTAACGATATTGTTTTCGAGGGTTATGCAGGTGTTCTTTGCGTGGAATCGGGCGGTCCTACTCCCGGGGTGGGTTGTGCGGGACGCGGTATTATCTCTGCGTTTGAAAAGCTGGCGGAGCTTAAAGCATTTGAAACCTATGAACCCGATATTGTGATATACGATGTACTCGGAGACGTGGTTTGCGGTGGATTCGCAATGCCGATAAGAGACGGATATGCAAAGGATGTTTACGTTGTTTCATCCGGCGAAATGATGTCGCTTTATGCCGCAAACAATATCGCTTCTGCTATACGCAACTTCGGCAAAAGAGGGTACGCAACTCTCAGAGGACTCATACTTAATGCAAAAAATCTCGAAAACGAGGTTGAAATCGTCAACGAAGCCCTCAAGGAAATCGGCACGACCATGCTTCACTATGTTCCCAGATCCCCCGAAATACAGGAAGCGGAAAATCAGGGCGGCACGGTGTTTGAGTTTCTCACCGCTTCAAAGATGCAGGCTGTATACAGCGAGCTTGCCGACAAAATTATAGCACAGGAATAAAAAACGAAAGGTATATAATATTATGAAGAAAACACTCGTACTTTTATTAGCGGCTCTTATGCTGGGAACAAGTATGTTCTCTTGCGGACAGACGGATAATGACAATGACAACGACGTTACAACCGAACAGGAGACTGTAGAAAATCAGGATTCGGAAGAAATCCCAGAACACACACAGTTTACCCTCACATATCCCGAAAGCATGACAGCACAGGGTTTTGAGCCTCTTGTTCTTGAGTCCGAGCCGACACGCATTGTTTGCACTGCAACATCCTCTGTAACAACACTTCACAAAATGGGAGCGTCAATCATTGCTATGCCTTCCTCCGTTGCAACAGCTGACATAGCCGAGGAAAACCCCGATATAACTCTTATAAAGAGCCTCATGAGCGATGACTTCAACATAGAAGATATTGTTGCACTGAATCCGGATTTGGTTATAATTTCCACATCCTACAAGGATTCCTACGGTGAAACTCTTGAAAACCTCGGAATCAACGTATATTATCAGGCTGCCGGTCACGGTGTTGCTTATGAAACCGTAAAAAGCGAAGCACTTTGCCTGATTGACGCATTTTCCGTTGACGATGAAAGCACAGCAAAAGGAAACGCATTAAAGGAAAGCTTTGAAGATATTGAAAAACGCTGTGCGGAGCTTTCCGAAACCTATTCCGACAAGAGCGTTATGGTTCTGCAAGCAGGCGGTGTTGGATATGTTTACGGTCAGACATCAAACGGTACTCTCGGTTCTATGATGAGAATGCTCGGATTTAACAATGTTGCCGATACCACTGCCGCCGCTTCCATGTTTGAGATTGACTACGAAACAGCACTTGTCGGTCAGCCCGATCTTCTTGTTGTCGTAGGTGCAGGAGATGCGGATGCAACAAAAGCGGTAATGGACGAAATAATTGCCGCAAATCCCGATTACTGGAACGCTATGACAGCTGTAACGGATGAGCAGATTCTTTGTCTCGGGGTTGAATACATTGCCACATACGGTATTCAGTACGTTGATGAGCTTGCGGCACTTACCGATATTGTTGCCGATTTCTACGCTGAATAAAAAATATGGCGAAAAAATTAAAGGAAAACCGTGGCAGTGTCAAGCTGCTCCGTGTTGGATTATTATGGCTTATTCTTGCGGCACTGATAGTTGTTTTGAGTATTGTCGCAATTAACATAGGAAGTGTAAAGTTTTCGGTATCGGAAATTGTTACCTCTGTCATTGCAAAGGAATCGGAGCTTTCCGCCTCTCAAAATGTAACGAGGACAATCGTTTTGAATTTGCGACTTCCCCGTGTGGTGCTTGCGATTTTGGTCGGAGCCTGCTTGTCTGCGTCGGGAGCATTACTGCAAGCCGTTATGAGAAATCCCCTTGCTGACCCCGGTTCAATCGGTGTTTCGGCAGGTGCGGGTACAGCGGCAATCACCGTGCTTCTCATCTTCCCGAATATGACTACAAGTCTCCCGTTGTTTGCTTTCATCGGTGCGGCACTCGCCTGTGTACTTATTTATGTTTTGGCATGGAAGGACGGAGTAAGCCCGGTTCGTATTATTCTTGCAGGTGTTGCAATTAACTCTGTGCTTGGAGCATATAACTCACTCTTACAGCTTATGAACAGTGACAATCTAACGGGTGTACTTGCTTTTATGAACGGCAGCTTGGCAGGAATGTCGTGGACGCACGTCAGAACTATTCTTTCATACTCTGTAATCGGACTGCTGCTGTCTCTCCTGTGCATTCGTCACGCAAACGCATTACAGCTCGGAGACGAAATGGCAAAAAATCTCGGTATTCGTGTAAACGGAGCCCGTATTGCCCTTTCCGCTGTATCTGCATTTCTTGCGGCGGCTACTGTATCGGTGGTCGGTATGATAAGCTTTGTCGGTCTTGTTGTTCCGCATATATCCCGTATGCTTGTCGGCTCTGATTATAAGGTGATGCTACCTACATCAATTCTCCTCGGAAGCACTACTCTCCTTATTGCCGATACAATAGGACGTACCATTGTTCCCGGAATGGAAATCCCCGTCGGTATTGTAATGTCGGTATGCGGTGGACCGTTCTTCCTCTATATGCTGAGAAAGAGAGGTAAATATAATGAAGGCTAATAATACAGTATCGCATTTGTCGGGGTCTGCTCTGCAAATCGGATACGGCGACCACGTTATTGTTTCCGATATGGATGTTGATATACGAAACGACCGAATCACAACAATCATAGGTCCGAACGGCTCGGGTAAATCCACCGTGCTGAAAGCAATAACGAGACTGATACGCTACCAAAAAGGAAGTGTAGTTTTAAACGGCAGAGACATACTCGAAATGAAGCCGAAGGAGCTTGCACGCACAATCGGAGTTCTTCCGCAGGTACACAGTGCTCCGGCTGATTTCAGAGTCAAGGAGCTTGTCAGCTACGGAAGAATGCCTCATCAAAAGCTCTTATCGGGTCTTTCTGGCGAGGATGAACGCATAATAAAGTGGGCAATGGAGGCTACAGGCACATGGCAATTCCGTGATAAATCTATCTTTGAAATATCGGGCGGAGAAAGACAGCGTGTTTGGATTGCAACGGTTCTTGCACAAAAACCCGAGATTCTGTTTCTCGACGAACCTACAACTTACCTTGATATTTCACACCAGCTTGAGACTATGCAGCTCGTAAAAAAGCTGAACCGTGAGACAGGAATCGGCGTTGTTATGGTACTTCACGACCTTTCTCAGGCACTTGAGGTAAGCGATCACATCATTGTTATTAAAAACGGCAGAAAATATTCCGAGGGAACACCCGAAGAGGTCATTACACAAAAAATGATGATGGATGTTTACAATGTTGACTGCGATATAATGCACATACAAGGTAGAGAAAAGCCTATAATCGCATTCAAGCAACTACAATAACGATATAACAAGCAGGGGAGCAAAAAATCGGCTGCCCTGTTTTTCAGAAAGGATTAATATGGGACTTGACGGAAATAAAATGCTTCAAAAAATGAAGCGACTGAGTGAAGCCGCAAATATGAAACAGATAAAGCCTTTGTCCTATGCACTTTTCCCGGGGTATCACTGCCCTCTTATGGGTGCGATGCTGACCATTAAGGAAATCGACGACTCCGTTATGGTCGTGATAGGCCCGGATGAATGTGCATACTACACACAGCTTGCAACATCGGGCGGCAACATGAAAGCTAACGGCTGCAAAATCGCCTCTGTTGTGCTTGACCAGCATGATGTTACCTTTGGCTGTCAGGAAAAAATGGATGAAGCCTTTGCGGAACTGATGGAGGAATACACCCCCAAGGTAGTATATCTCGTAACCACCTGTGTAGTAGAAGTCATAGGGGATGATATTGACGCAATGGCGATCGGCTACGAAGAACAGTATAAATTACCGGTCATTGTTGTTCACGCGGAAAATTTCAAGACAGACGACCATCTCCCGGGCATTCAGCACACGCTTGATGGCAGTATTGAGGCAATGGAACAGCAAGACGTATGTGACTGCGTAAATGTACTCGGGCTGAGACTCGGGGACTTTAAGAAAACAGAGGTATATCGCTACCTTGAAAACAGCGGAATCTCCCTCGGCTTGACTCTGCCCGGAAAAGCTTCTGCCGACAGTATAATAACCGCACCTAATGCAAAATGCAATATTGTAGTACATCCGGTCGGACTGCCGCTTGCAAAAGAAATGAAGGAACGGTTCGGAACACCTTATGTAGTGTTTGAAAGATATTCAGACCCTGAGCTGATTTTGAGCTGTTATAAGGAGCTTTTTGCTATACTTAATAAAGAACTTCCCAAAGAGCTTGATAGTTTATACGGCGATATGTCGGACAAGACAAACAAGGCAAAGGAACTGCTTTCGGGAAAGACCTATATCAGCGGCAACACTGCTCTTTGCAATTACGAGCTTCACAAATTTGCGGCAGAAAAGCTTGGTCTGACACCGCTTATGTTACAGGTTTCCGATCTCGATGACGACAGCATAGATTTCCGCAAAAAACTGCTTGCGATATGTGACCCGTATGTAACACGTTCCGCAAATCTGGGTGCGATAGGATACCTTTATTCGGTATTGAATCCCGATTTTAATATCGGTGCAGGCAATCAGACAGAGCTTCGCAAAAACAAGATTGCCACCGTCAGAATGATGAACGCATACAACACACTCGGCTTTGAGGTATGTGGCATGGTCGTTGATGCATTCCTTTCTGCGAATAAGGAATCTGAAATGATGAAAAGCGGAAATTTCGATAAAATGCCGCACGGAATGATGAGAGGAGGAATGTGAATATGAGCCTTTGCAGATTTTATCCGACACCCTCTGACCGCATGGCGATAATATGGTCGCTTATGCCGATTGAGGATGCGATTGTACTTGAATACGGACCTGCCGGAACAACACACTTCGGAGGAGGTCTTTACAGCAGTCTCGGACTTGAACTCGGACGCTCACTTTTCACCACGCACATAAGCGAGGACGATGTTATAATGGGTGATGTTTCAAGGCTCGAAAACGCAATTCTCGAAATAGATGAAGCATATCATCCGAAAATTATTTTTGTAGTTGCCGCCGCAGTTATCGCTGTCATAGGTACCGATGTTGCAGGTGTATGCCACTATATGCAGGAAAAGGTGAATGCCCGTCTGATTTCTTTTGAAGAGGGCGGATTCAGGGGAGATTACACAGCAGGACTCCGTTCGGTATATAGAATGCTTGCACGCGATGTAGTAAAGGAGACAGACACAAATACAGATAAAAAAGAAAAAACCTACAACATAATAGGTGCGTCGGCAGGCTCATACCGTGTACGCAGTGACGTGTGGGAAATTCAAAATCTTATGCGTGAAGCCTTCGGATATGAGTGCGGATGTGTCATGGGACTCGAATGCTCGGTTGATGAGATTGAGAAAATGGGAGAAGCGGAGTTGAATCTCGTAATTCGTTCAGAAGCTCTGGAAGCCGCAGAAATACTGAAAAACAAATGCGGAACCGACTTTTATTACGGAACTCCCTACGGTTACACAGGCACGCTGAATTGGCTCACCGAAATCTCAAAGCTTATCGGCAAAGAAATATCCCCGACACTCGTAAATCGTCTGAAGAAGAAGTCCATGTACTTAACTCCGATGGGCGGTCCAATGGGCATGGGAATGATGGGGCGAACCAAAGCGAAAGCATCGTTGCAGGGGGATTACGACACACTGCTCGGCATAAGACAGGCACTTGATGAGATGGATATCGAGGTTGAAAACATGATTTGCAGTCATTCGCTCAAAGCAATCGAAAATGCCGATTCGCAGATTCGCTTTTTAAGCAAGGAAAAGGAACAAATTGAGCTTTTCAAGTCTCTCTGCGGACAGTGGTGCCTCGGAAGCGATGAAATGGCAATGTTTTGCAATGAAAACGACTTCTTTACGCTTGTATCCGCACCGTTCAACTCCAAGTATCAGTATGCGACACATCTCCCGTTCATGGGCGAAAAAGGAATGGACTGTCTGCTGGAACTAAAAAGTGATTTTACGGACAAGTTCGACTACTGAGAGAGCTAAAAAACACAGTGGCAATTCTGATTGTTTTGGCTTTGTAAAAAACAAATAATAAGAATATGCACCCCTAAAGTGTCTGACTTTTTGGGGTGCATATTAGTTTTTTATTTGATTTTACTTACGCTTTATCCGTCAAGGTTGGCTTCGTTCTCGATTATGCCGTCAACAAGTCTGCCGAGGGTCTTATCGAGAGCTTTTTTATACTTTGCGGATGTGGATGCCCAGGAATTATTATTGCTTACCAAAGCACCGAAGAAGATGTCGGTAATATTGCTGAGGTATTTATTCAGGAAGCGTCCGAGGTCGAAGGATACTGTTCCGCGAACTATGTCATACATTTGTGCGTTGATATCGTCGTCGGAATACTTTGCCTTCATATTATTCTCGAATATCGCCGGAGTTGTGAGTCTGTAAGCGTTGGATGCAAGGGATTCAAGCACCGCACCTGCCATCTCTTTCTTATCACAGTTTATAGTGACACCGTAAAGAGTAACTGGGTTACCCATAACAGTACGGTAGCTTTCCTGTTCTTCATTATACTTCGGCACGGGAACGATACCGTAGCTTACCTCAGAATCACGGAGAGCCTTTGACGCATAGTGGGCTCTGTTTATATTGAACAACGCTCTGCCCTCGGTAAAGGGAGTTTCGTAATCACCTGCAAGATATACGTCAGCGGAGTTTTCCCACGGACCGAGCTTTTCGATAACGCTTACAGCCTTTTCGCTGTAGAAATCATCGGATATTTTAAGCTTTTTCTCTTCGTCCTGTTCTACCAGCTTCAGATAAGAGCCTGTATAGAATGCGTCGTTGTGGTAGTTGGTTATCGTAAATCCGTATTGGTCTGACACGTCTTCCGAACCGTTACCGTTCAAGTCAACATACATATCCGTTGTCATTTCTACCAGCTTATCGAGAGTCCATGTACCGGCAAAAACAAGATCTGTCGGATTTTCGAGGTTATAGTCCTCTATCATCTGTCTGTTGTAGTAAACGCAGTACATCATGTGGAGCATATTTGTGGATATATCCCCGGACGCAAGATAAAGTCTGTCGTTTATCATAGCTTCGGAGATAAGGTTATCCGGCCACCACGGCTTATCGAAATCTATGTATTCAAGCTGACTCAGGTCTGCGGTAAGTCCGTTTACTACAGATGCCATTATACTGCGGCTGTATGCGGCAAGAATATCGTAAGCATTATCGCCGGCAGTTACGGAGCCTCTCACCTTGGACACATACGAGTCCGTATTTCCGTTATTTCCGGGAGTTCCCACCCAGTTGAACTTAACACTGAGTCCGTCCTCGACGTTAAGGTTTCTCTGATAAATAGCGTCGTTTACTATTTCGCCCGTAAACTCATCCGCTTCAAACTCCTGGTTTTCAACATCGCTCCAATAGAGTACGTTTATTGTGGAGCCTCCGTAGTTCAAATCCTCCGGGAGGTCGTCCTTCAGATAACCGTTTTCGTCCAGGTTTTCATCCACAATTTCCACGGCTTCTTCAATTGATTCCGATTCATTTCCAATTGTTGCTTCTAATTCTTTTTTGTTCTCCTCGACATCATTTGTTTCCGAACATGATATAAGGGTCGGTGCAAGCATAAGGAGAGCAATGAGCAATGCGGTGATTCTTTTTGACATTGTTTGTTTTCCTTTCGAGAAATGATTATTGATATTTACAACTGAATACAATACTGTACCCTACTAAAATGTAGTATATCAATTCTGCAACACAATGTCAACAGTTTTTTTGATTTTTTCAGCAAAATTTACATATGCTTATCAAAAATCTGGAGTAAAGCGTTTTGTGGCTGAGGCTCTTTCCTGCATGAACCCGTCAAATCCCAGCTCTACTGCGTGCTGTCTCACCTTTTCATACTCGTAAGTGGTTATCTTTCGGGAAATATCACGAAAATCCGCACTTCCGGAGTCACTCTTCGGCAAAAATTCGGGGGTGTACTGTGCCATAAGGGAAAGCAGCAGCTTGTTCGGCGAAATTCTCTCCGCTATCATGTCAAGCACCGCACATGAGTCATCTCTATGAGACGGAAGAACAAGATGGCGGACGATAACTCCCTTTTTCAGCATACCGCTTTCGTCAAACAACGGCTCACCGACCGTATCGTACATTGCAGAGAGAGCTTCTATAGCATACTTCGGATAATCGGCGGCATTTGACAGTCTTTTCGCAAGCTCCGGAGAGGCATATTTAAAATCCGTCAGATAAACGTCAACGACACCCTCAAGCTCGTATATCACCTCGGGAAGCTCATATCCACCCGTATTATATACAATAGGCAAAACAAGCCCTTTTTCCCTTGCAAGTCGGACAGCGGTTTTTATTCCGCTCGAATATTGCGTGGGTGAGACAAGATTTATATTATACGCTCCGTTTTTCTGAAGCTCAAGCATAGCGTCCGCAAGCTCTTCCTCAGTATAAAGCTTACCACGGGATCGCGTTCGGCTAATCTTTGAGTTTTGACAATACACGCATCCGAGGGGACAGTGAGTGAAAAATATCGCTCCCGACCCTCTCAAATTCGACATATCGGCGTAAATATCACTGTGATAGCCGCTTATAGGTGGTTCTTCCCAGTGGTGAAGCATTATCTTTGATACTTCGATAGCATCTCCGGCACCGCAGTATCCCACAGAGGAAGTCCTGTCCGCACCGCACATTCTCGGGCAAAGTCGGCAATTATTCACCGCGGTTTCCCTTGATATATTTGGAAATCATGCTCTGCTTGAGATTCCAAAGCTTTTCCGAAAGGTCTACATTGTATTCATGCGGATTCTCGAAACGAAGAACCTCTTTCCACATTGTAGCAATCTCTCTTGCACAGTGGTCACGAATCTCGTCAAGCGGAGGAAGATTATATACAAGCTTTCCCTTTTCAAATACCGGAACAAGAAGCTCTCTTGCGGTATAATCTTCAACGACACGTCTTTTCCACGTATATTCGGGGTTGAATATTTCAATGGGGGCGGAATCGTCTATAACCTCGTCTCTGAGCATGAGGAGATCGGCAACAGCTTTTCCCGTTTCGTTTGAGTAAAGGCGGTATATTTTCTTAAAGCCGGGGTTTGTTATCTTTGCGGCATTTTCGCTGACCTTGATTTTGGGAGTAACAACACCGTTTTCTTCCGTAGCCGCAAGCTTATATACACATCCGAATACAGCGTCACTCTTTGCCGTGATAAGTCTTTCGCCGACACCGAATCCGTCTATAGAGGCGTCCTGTGAAAGAAGCTCGTTAATAAGATATTCGTCAAGTGCGTTCGACACTATTATCTTGCAGTCGGTAAGTCCGTTTTCGTCAAGATATGCTCTCGCCTTTTTTGTAAGGTACGCAATATCTCCCGAGTCTATTCTGATCGCACACTTTTTAAGTCCCATCGGCCACAGAACATCCTTGATAGCCTTTACCGCATTGGGAAGACCGGAGCCGAATACGCTGTATGTATCTACAAGGAGAGTGGGGTTATTCGGGTAAAGCTTACAGTAGGTAGCAAAGGCTTCATATTCGCTGTCAAACATCTGAACCCACGAATGTGCCATTGTACCACCTGCGGGAACACCGTAGAGCTTATCGGAAAGGGTGCAGGCTGTACCTGTGCAACCACCGATATATGCGGCTCTTGCTCCGTATACTGCGGCATCCTCACCGTGAGCACGTCTTGAACCGAATTCGGATATAGGTCTTCCCTTTGCCGCACGAACCATTCTCGAAGCCTTTGTTGCTATAAGAGACTGGTGGTTGAGTGAAAGAAGTACATAGGTCTCGATAAGCTGAGCCTCCATTACGGGAGCACGAACGGTAAGAATCGGCTCACCGGGGAAAATAACGCTTCCCTCGGGTACGCCCCAAATATCTCCCGTGAATCTGAAGTCCGCAAGATATTTGAGAAATTCTTCCGAGAATATTCCCTTGCCTCTCAGAAATTCTATATCCGCTTCGGTAAAGTGAAGCTCCTCGATATAGTGTACTATCTGCTCAAGTCCTGCCGTTATAGCATATCCTCCGCCGTCGGGAACACGTCTGAAAAATACATCAAAATATGCAATGGTATTTCTCTTGTCGGTGTCAAAGTAGCCTCTGCCCATTGTAAGCTCGTAAAAATCGCAAAGCAATGACAGACTGTATTCATTGTGTTTCATGATACCCTCTCAGTTTATATTAAAGTTCCTGATAAATTGTTTCGAGGTGACGTGTTGCCCATGCTTCGGCTATAAGTGCTTCCACGTCTACCTTTGCTTCCTCTGCCTTTACCTTTTCGAGGTCGGGCTGAGTTCTGGGATGACGGGGAGTGAAAACGGTACAGCAATCGTCAAACGGCTGGATGGATGTGTCAAATGTACCGATAGCACGAGAGATTTTAATTATTTCTTCCTTATCCATACCTATGCACGGACGGAATACGGGAATAGTAGCCGCATCCTCGGTAACGCACATAGCTTTCATTGTCTGAGAAGCTACCTGACCGAGAGATTCGCCCGTAACCAGAACATGGCACTCGTTTTCTTCCGCTACCATTGAAGAAAGTCTCATCATGAAGCGTCTGAGAAGAAGAGTGAAGTAATCCTCTGTGCAGTTGTCTCTAAGCTCCTCCTGAATATGCGTGAGAGAAACAACGTGAACCTTTATCTTTCCGCTGTATTCGGTAAGCTGTGCGGCAAGCTGCATTACCTTATCGTGTGCCGCCTGGCTTGTGTAGGGCATAGATTCAAAATGCACGCAGTCAACAGTCATACCACGCTTCATCATCATGTATCCTGCAACGGGAGAGTCGATACCGCCCGAGAGAAGGAGGAGTCCCTTTCCGGCAGAACCGAGAGGCATACCTCCTGCCGCCTTATCCTGACCTGCGTGAATATATGCGTGAGTTTCTCTTACTTCTATTTTTACCACAACATCAGGCTCGTAAAGATTTACCGTAATGTCGGGTATAGCTTCGAGAACCGCCGCACCTACTTCACCCGAAAGCTCGGGAGATGAAAGCGGGAATTTCTTGTCACTTCTCTTGGCTTCGCATTTAAAGGTTTTGAAGCCTGCGAGCTTTGCCGGGAGATATTTCTTTGCCGTTTCGAGAATGGATTCAAGAGTTTTTTCGGCAACTGCTGCCTTGCATATCGCAACAAAACCGAAAACCTTTCCGAGCTGGTTGTACAGTACGTCAAAGTTTTCTATTGCTTCGTCATCGGCAGGCTCAACGTATACAGTACTTTGATTGTACGTTATGTCGTAGTTACCTACCATCTTTGCACGTCTTCTTACTTCCTTGAGAAGCTGAGTTTCAAATGTGGAGCGATTTGTTCCTTTTAATATTATCTCACCGTATTTACAGAGGATAACTTCCTTGATATTTTCATTATTCGGCATATAAGCACCTTTTTCATATTAATTTTTGTAAATCCTATTATAACCCATATTAGTATATCACACTTTTCTACTTTATAAAATAGTGATTTCCACCAAATACGCTATTATACTTTTGTTGCTTTTTACCGATTCAAGGCTTATATCAAAAAAAAGGCAGCTTATAAACCGCCCCCCAAAAGTTAGATTCAAAAAACTAACGATTGAGAGGCGGTTCATTTGTGCGTATTCTGCCCTTATTTTATTCGATTATTTCTCGTTAAACGAGTTGTCGAGGTGCTGACGTATCACCTTTTTAACGTACTCGGCTATATCGTCTCCGAAATTTTTGTCAAGCTTTTCAACAGGCACGTCGTTGTCGTTTTCAGAGTCAACATCTCCGATAACCGAAACATCCCCTTTCGTAATTATGCCTCCTGCAACGTCCCCCTGCACAGCAACATCGCCGCTTGTATTTATGCCTCCCGCAACATCTCCGCCGACCGAAACATCACCGTTCGTGCTTACGCCTTCGTCAACATCTCCTCCAACTGAAACATCGCCGCCTGCACTGATGTATCCTCCAACATCTCCGCCGACACTTATATCCGTACCTGCATCGGGACTTCCTTCAACGTCTCCGCCGACCGATATACTTCCTCCTGCGTCAATATCTCCGTCAACGTCACCGCTCACGTTCACATCACAATCGCAGTTAATATTACCGCTTAAATCTCCGTCAACATTAACGTCTCCATCTGCTTCTATATCTCCGTAAAGATCGCCGCCGATGTTCACGTCTCCGTTTATGTCGCTGATCTCACCCTTCATATCCGCACCTATGGTAACAGTATTGCAGTTTGAAATATTGCCGTTCATGTCACCCATTATTACAACGGAGGATGCATCGCTTATATCAAAATCGCAGTCACCGTTTATTTCACGGCTTGTACCATCTGTTGTATTTTTTTCCTTGTGATTTTCGTGTACACCGAATTCTCCCTGAGCTTCTCCGCCGATAGAATTACAGTTTACACCGAATCCGGCAGTAACATTTCCCATTACATTTCCGCATTTTGTTTCAAAACCGGAGTTTACGTTTCCACCGACATCTCCGCAGATTGTCATATCAAAGCCCGAGGTTGCGTCTCCGATTACGTTTTTCTCAACGGTAACGCTCATATCGGAGCTGAGTGTGTGAACATTTCCGTTTACGACAACTTTTATGAATTTGTTCGGCTGCTGGGTAAAGCTGTTTATCTCTTTTCCGTTCTTGCGTATCAATATCTCATATGTGTCAAGCTTGAAGTTGAGCGTTTCACCTTTTTTGTCGAGATTCGTATTTCCACCATCGGAAATTGTTTCGTCAACCTCTCCTACTTCAAATGTAATCTCAGGCTCCGACTCGTCATTACCTACCGCTGCCGTATTCATCTCCTCGATTCCCATGACGGAAGCTATCGACTGTCCGAATATATCCGCAAGTATCGGAAGCGTGAGAATATCGGGAAGTGTTTCGCTTCTTTCCCACTGTGAAACCGCCTGGTGACTTACTCCTATCATATCGGCAAGCTCTGCCTGTGTAAGACCTTTATTTTTTCTGAGTTCTGCTATTCTCTGTCCGATTATTGTTCTGTCAGTCATGATGTATCTCCTTTTTTTATGCAATAAATATTGTTTTTTTTGAGTACTCGAGTGGACTGCCGTGCAGTATTTGTTTTCTGAATTCAGAATAACATAAATCAGATAAAAAAGCAATAAAGTTTTAATTGAATTTCAAAAAAATGTTTTTTTCAAGTGCCGCTTGATTTTTTCTTCCCGTTTTCGGCTTTATATCTGAGTATATTCCATTATTTTCCTTTACGTTGCGTTTTCGTATTCAGTCGAATAATCTGCGTGAACAAGTCCGCACTTGCGAATTTTTATGCGGATTATTGTATTTTTTATGTATTCAAGCAATGCTTGAGTCCGTATTTGTGACAGCTTTTCGATTGCTCGAATACAATATAAAGGAGAGCCGACAAAACACGAAAACAGCTCTGCGGAAAGGATGGGGCAATGAACAACGACAAGGGATATTTGAAAATCAGCGTCTCCGAAGCCGGTGGTACTATTCCTCTAAAAGGAGCATCCGTTATAATAAGCGAATACGGAAACGAAAGCACCACTTTATATTCACTGATAACAAACGACAGCGGACTTACAAAAACAGTTTCGCTTGACGCACCCTCACAAAGCGAAAGTCTTACTCCCGGTTCGTATCAGCCGTACTCTTTATATACGATAGACGTATTCCTTGACGGATATTATCCAATCGAAAGCGTGGGAGTTCCGATTTTTGCGGGGATTACGTCAATTCAGCCGTTCAATCTTATTCCTCTCAGCGAAGAAGAACTGATAAACGGCACCGAAGACGGACGGATAATGATATACGAAACTCCGAAAACAGGAACACTCGCACAAGATTCGCCCAGAGATGAGCTTGGAAACAAAAACGGAACAATATCGGGCGGAATAATAAACGACAGAGAGGAACAAGAATGAACAACGGTGCAATACTCCCTGTAATTCCCGAAAGCATCACGGTACATCTCGGAAGACCGTCGGAAAACGCACGAAATGTAACAGTCACCTTCACCGACTATATAAAAAACGTAGCATCCAGCGAAATATACCCGACATGGAACGAAAATGCTCTCCGTGCCAACATTCTCGCACAGATAAGCTTTACTCTAAATCGTGTATATACCGAATACTACCGAAGTCGCGGTTACGATTACGACATCACAAACTCAACGACAGTAGACCAGTCCTTTGTTTACGGACGTGATATATTTGAAAACATCTCGCAAATTGTTGACGAAATATTCAATGAATACATACGACGAACCGGTTCCGTAGAGCCTCTTTTCGCCGTATATTGCGATGGTGTAAATGTACAGTGCAACGGTGTTTCTCAGTGGGGAAGTCAGGAGCTTGCCGAGCAGGGGTACACTCCGTACGAAATCCTGAAATATTATTACGGTGACGAGATAGAGATAGTAGAAAACGTACCTGTTGTCGGAAGCTCTCAGTCTTACGGCGGTACTCCTCTCAGAATAGGAGACAACGGAGACGATGTATACCTGATACAGATACGTCTTAACAGAATATCGAGAAACTACCCGAGCATTCCGAAAATACGAGACACAAACGGTCTTTTTTCAGCCGACACGGAAAACGCAGTTAAAGCCTTTCAAGAGCAGTTCGACCTTACTCCCGACGGAATAGTGGGAAACGCAACATGGTATGCCATAAGCAGAATCTACACGGCGGTAAAACGTCTTGCCGACATAAACTCAGAGGGAATATCTATAAACGAAGTAACACTTATATTCAATGGAAGACTTTCGGTAGGGTCTGCCGGTCTTTCCGTGCGGGAGCTTCAAGTATTGCTTGCATTTATCGCCGAGTTTGACAGTGCCGTGTCCTCCCCTGCCATAGACGGAATATTCGGAAACGGAACAAGAGCCTCTGTCGAAAGTTTCCAATATGAGTACGGTCTCACTCAAAACGGTGTGGTGGATGAAACGACATGGGATGCAATCGTAAATGTTTTTCAAACCTTGCGTGCGTCACTTCCTCAGGGGTATCTCGGTGAGCCGACTCTCGTTTATCCCGGAACTCCTCTCAGCGTAGGTTCAAGAGGAGACGATGTTGCGGCACTTCAAACCTATCTCAACAGAATATCGGACGTTTATACCGACATTCCCAAGCTTGACGTTGACGGAGTTTTCGGAAGCAACACACAAAATGCGGTCAGAATATATCAGCGGATATTCGGACTTGACGAAAGAGGCATTGTCGGAGCGGTAACATGGGCTTCGATAACCAACACCTATCGCACACTGACCGACGGACAGCTCGGCTCGGAGAATCAATTCGGCGGCACACTCAGCTCAAATTGAAAGGAGGTGCATTATGAACTACGACCTCTCAAACGAATCCGACAGAATACGCAGACTCCAAACCATGCTGCGGTATCTTTCGTTTGCTTGCGAAAAACCTACTTACAAGGTAAACGTCAGCGGTAACTTCGATATAGCTACGGAAAATGCGGTAATGAGCTTTCAAGCCGCAAACAAACTGCCCGTCACGGGAATAGCCGACCTCGAAACATGGAACGCTATAGTTGAAGAATATGAAAGAGAGCTTTCTCTCAGGGAAAAGGTGCTTATAGACCCGATAGGCTCTGACCCTTATTTCGTCACACCGCAGGGAGAAAGAAGCGTCACCGTGCTTATATTGCAAATACTCCTCACTTCACTCCGCATAAGATACGACTTCGCACCGATTCAACTGTCGGGTAACTACGACGAAAGGACAGCCGATGCGGTTCGGGTAATACAAAAAGCAAATTCACTTCCGACCACCGGAAACGCAGACAGACTGACATGGCAAAGAATAGCTCTCGAATTTAACACCGCTCGCGGGGAATAAACCTCGCTTTTCACCTCTCCGCTTGTTTGAAGTTTATCCTCAATCAAGCGGTTTTTTCATATTTTATGGATTAATATTACAATAAAACTTGATTTACGTTAATACTTATGATATAATCTATAAAAAAATCGGATTCTAAATCTCTTATAAAGGGGTGAAAATATATGAGCAAATTCAATGTATTCTCATTCAACGTGAGATACGACACAAAAGGAGACGGCAGAAACGCTTTCTCCGCCGAAAGAAAGGACTTTATAAAGAAGGAGTTCCCGAAGTATCAGGCAGACATCATCGGTTTCCAGGAAGCTCTCCCTCATGTCAAACAGTGGCTTATCGACAATCTCACCGATTATGAGGTAGTCGGAGCAGGCAGAGGAAAGAACTACGATGACGAAAGCAACGTGATAGCGTTCAGACGTGACAAATTCGAGCTTATCTCCCTCGAGACCTTCTGGCTGTCCGATACTCCCGGAAAACCCGGCTCCCGTTTCTCTACCGACCAGAGTGTATGCCCGAGAATATGCACCTGCGTAACACTTCTTGAGCGTGAGTCCGGAAAGCTGTTCCGTCACTACAACACTCACCTCGACCATGTGGGTGCGTTTGCTCAGGCTCAGGGAATCTCTCTTATCCTGAACAGAATAGCAAAAGATTACTCAAACAATCCTCTTCCCGTAATTCTCACAGGAGACTTCAACGTAACCCCCGACAGCGTTGTTGTTCAGTCCGTGCTGAATTTTGACGGTTGCGGTGCCAAGCTTGTTGACTCTACCGCAAAAATTCCTTTCTCTTTCCATGCATACAATCCCGAAAAGGTAAAGTCAAAGATAGACTATGTGTTTACAGACCTTGCCTTTGATGAAAGCACTGTTGCCGTGGCAGATGACTGCGAAGACGGAATATTCTTCTCGGATCACTATCCCGTAGGTGTAACACTTGAAATATGAAAAAGAAAGATATTTTAAGAAGAAGTGTTTCTATGCTCCTTGCCCTGCTGTCTCTTTCCCTGACTGTCGCTATGACCTCGTGTAATAGCTCGGGTGACTCCGAAACCGATGTAGAGGAACAATCGGATGTCACAATTACAGACACAGCGGAAGAAGAAGTCGAAAATATTGTTATTGCCGAACGTGGCGGAAGCACCGAATTTCGCCTTGCATATAACGTAGACTGCGATGACTCCGCAAAGGCAAGCATACTTAGCATAAAAGACGCACTCAGCGAAAAACTCGGTGTGACTATTCGTCCTCTCGATGACTTTGACCCGAAATCAGAAGAAGACTGCGAAATAATAGTAGGCTCAACAAAGCGTGAGGAATGCGTAAAGCTCACCGAAAGCCTGAACGAGGGAGAATACATAATTAAAGCCGTTGTTGACGGTACAAAAAAGAAAATCGTTATTGCTTACAAGGGTAGCTATGCCCGTATGTATGCGATAAAAACATTTATTGATGAATATATTGGGGAGGATACTGCCATGGTACCCGCAAATCTTGAAATAAAAGGAAGCTGCTCCGACTGGAAAGAAGTAATCGTTTCTTCTATCCCCGGACTCCGTGACCCCTGCGTTCTCGAAGCAGACGGAACATATTACGTTTACGGAACAGGTTGGAAATACTATAAAAACTCGTCAGGCTATCTTGACGGCAAATGGGAAGGTCCGTATGATGCCTGCGAAGTACCCGCAAACTGCACAGGCTGTCAGTGGGCACCCGAGGTACACAAATACAACGGCTCATACTATATGTTCACAACATATCAGACCTCGCTCACAGGTCACAGAGGCTGTACAATCATGAAATCGGATTCACCCGAGGGACCTTTTGTTGAAATATCAAACGGTCACGTTACTCCCTCCGACTGGGACGCAATTGACGGAACCTTTTACGTTGATCCCGACGGTCAGCCTTGGATGGTATTCGTTCATGAATGGACAAGCACATCCGACGGTGTAGGTACATTTGCGGCGGCTAAGCTTTCGGATGACCTCACAGAGTTTATTTCCGAACCGGTTGAGCTGTTCCGTGCAGACGCTCCTTCATGGTCAACAAACGGAGTTACCGATGGCTGTTGGATGTACACTACCGAGGACGGTCAGCTTCTTATGCTTTGGTCGAACTGGGATAAGTACGGCTACTGCGTAGGTATTGCAAGAAGCGAATCAGGAAATGTTTTGGGTCCGTGGACTCAGGATGAGGAGCTTCTTTACTCAAAGGTAATGCCGAACGTAACAAACGACTACGACGGCGGTCACGGAATGATATTCAAGAGTCCCACAGGTCAGATGTATCTTTCCATCCACTCTCCCAACTCATCCTCCGCAGGCAGAGTTGAAACTCCTATTTTCGTCCCGATAAAGGAAGAAAACGGAACTCTCGTCTGGGATATATGGGAAAAATCAAACTGAATATTATAAAAATACTATGAAAGGAGTAAGCCTGCACCATATCTGCTCTGAGCGGTGCAGGAAATAATATGAAGTGTCCAAAATGTTTGTCCGGTGACAGTAAAGTTATTGACTCACGCCCGGTAGAAGAAAATAACAGTATAAGAAGAAGACGTGAATGCGAATCGTGTCATTTCAGATTTACTACATATGAAATAATTGATTCTCTTACGCCTATAGTTGTAAAAAAAGACGGTTCACACGAGCTTTTCGACAAAAACAAGGTGCTTACAGGCTTACTCAAAGCTTGTCAGAAGCGTCCCGTTGATGCATTCCAGCTTGCAGATGAGATAGAGGCGGAAATTCGCAGTTCCATGAAGACCGAGATTACCTCGAACAAGGTTGGCGAAATGGTTATGGAAAAGCTGAAAAAGCTTGACGCAGTCGCATATGTTCGCTTTGCCTCCGTACATCGTGAATTCAAGGACATCGACACCTTCGCAAAGGAAATCTCAAACCTGCGTGAGGAAGAAAACAACGCAAACAAAAACTGACTATATTAAAAAACAGGAAGAAATTTATGCCCGATAAGTTTTCAAGAACAAGGCTCATTTACGGCTCGGATGCAATGGAAAAGCTGCACAATGCAAGAGTTGCGGTATTCGGCGTAGGAGGTGTTGGCGGATATACGGTTGAAGCACTTGCAAGAAGCGGTGTAGGAAGACTCGACCTTATCGACAACGATACCGTATGCGAGACAAATCTGAACCGCCAGATAATAGCTACAACAAGCACTATAGGTCGCTATAAGGTTGATGTTGCGGCAGAGCGTGTTCATGATATATCCCCTGACACCGTTGTAAACGCACACAGGATGTTTTACACCCCCGACACCGAATTTGATTTTTCCTCTTACGACTACATCGTTGACGCAATCGACACGGTATCGGGAAAAATATCCCTTGCAGTAAAAGCAACCGAAGCGGGGGTACCGATAATCAGCTCAATGGGTGCCGGAAACAAGGTTGATCCCACGGCATTTGAAATATGCGATATTTACAAAACGTCCGTCTGCCCACTTGCAAGGGTAATGCGAACCGAACTGAAAAAGCGTGGAATAAAGAAGCTCAAGGTAGTATATTCAAAGGAGCTTCCGATAACACCTGTTCCCGACCCGAATGAGGAAGCAGAAGTCACAAGCAAGAGGCAGACTCCGGGTAGCTGTGCATTTGTTCCGTCTGTAGTTGGACTTATCATAGCAGGAGAGGTCATAGCCGACATAACAGGCTTCCGTGGTAAAGGCATCGGAGTATAAAAATAACGGAATACCGATTGCAATGTGATTTTGCATAAACGGTATTCCGTTTTTTTGTTTATATTATATAAGAAGCATTCTGTCGTTATCAAGCTTCTTTCCCGATACCTCTTTAAACTTGTCGAGGAGATGCTGTACCGTAAGCTTTGCCCTCTCCTCACCCTTTGTATCGAACACGATATTTCCGGAGTTCATCATTATCGTTCTGTTTCCGAGTTCAAGTGCGGACTGCATATTGTGAGTTATCATCATGCAGGTAAGTCCGTTTTCCGCAACTATATCCTTTGTTATTGCGAGAACCTTTTCGGCGGTAGCAGGGTCAAGAGCAGCAGTATGTTCGTCAAGAAGTAACAGCTTGGGCGGATTCAGCGTTGCCATCATAAGTGTGAGAGCCTGTCTCTGACCACCCGAAAGAAGTCCGACCTGCTGATCCATTCTGTCTTCAAGTCCCATTCCGAGAAGTGCGACTCTTTCTCTGAAAAGCTTTTTGTCCGCCGCCTTTACATGACTGAGCCAGCTTCCACGACTTGCGGCAAGTGCGAGATTTTCTTCGACCGTCATTCCGGGAGCTGTTCCTCTCATAGGGTCCTGAAACAGTCTTCCGATCACACGGGAACGCTTATGCTCCTGCATTAACGTAATATCAACTCCTCCGAGAGTTATTTCTCCGCTGTCTGTTATAAAGCTACCTGCAATTGCATTGAATAAAGTCGATTTTCCGGCACCGTTTGCACCGATTATCGTGATAAAATCTCCTTTGTCAGCATGAAAGGTAAGTCCGTCAAGAGCTTTCTTTTCGTCAGTCGTTCCGGCATTAAAGGTTTTGGTAATGTTTTTTATATCAAGCATATTATTTACCTGCCTTTCTGTTGTGGAGGAATCTGCGTTTGAACAGCGGCATCTGCTCCTTCAAATACGGTATTGCAATCGCCGCTATAACTACGACTGCGGACACAAATTTCAGCATAAATGCAGGCATATCAAATCTGAGTGCAACTGTGTAAACAAGTCTGAATACAAACGCACCGAGTACCATTCCAACTATTCTAAGTGGCATTTTTTTCTTTCCGAGGAATACGTTACCTATGAGAAGAGACGCAAGTGCAACAGTTACCATACCCGAGCCTGTGTCGATGTTTACGGATTTCTGCATACTTGCAAGGAGGCATCCCGAAAGAGCTGTAAAGGAGTTCGCCACGCAGAGTCCTATAATTGTGGTTACGGCAGGATTTATTGATGAAGAACGTACCATGTCGGGATTGTTACCTGTCGCACGGATTGCAAGTCCTATTCTTGTCTTTAGGAAAAGTGCGAGGAATACGCCGACAATAACTACAGCTATCACAGCAACAACAAGCTTATACTGTCCTGCAAGAGGTGTATTTTCGAGAAGTGTACGCATTTTTGTAAACACCGTATCAACCTTGTTCATGTTGAGTATGGAAGAGTTTCCCATTACGGCGATATTCACGGAATAAAGTGCGGTGTTGACTATTATTCCGGCAAGCAGACTGTTGATTCCCATTTTGGTCTGAAGCAATGCCGTAACAAAACCCGAGGCAACTCCTGCAAGCATTGCGGCGACTATCGAAAGATACGGATGACCTGCAATAGCGACAGCGGCTCCGACAGCGGCTCCGAGAGTGAAGCAGCCATCGGTAGAAAGGTCGCACACATTCAGCATAGAATAGCTGAGAAACAACGCAAGAACCGTTATTGCACTGACAAGACCAAGCTCCAGTGCGGTTTCCAAAAGATTAAGTATGACCGTCATTTTCCTCTCCTCAGCCTATATCGTCAAAGCTTTCCGCTGTAATTATGGACTGTACCGCCGTACAATAGGGAGCTATCTTTTCCGATATTTCATCGTAGTCATAGCCGAGTGCGGTGCAGACCTCTGTGTTTACGGTAGCTGTTCCGTTGTCAAAGGTAAGTACGGGAGTTTCAGCGGGATTTTTATCGTTAAGCACAATATCAGCTATCATATCCGCCGTGCATACACCGAGATTTGCGTAGTCAACTCCGTAGCCCATGAATGCACCGTTGAGTGCAAATGAGTCAGCTCCGGTGAAATGTCCGATTCCGGCATTAATAAATTCCTCGTAGATTGCAAGCTCGGATTTCATTATCGTGTTATCGGTAGGTGTGAATACGGCTTCAACTCCATCCGAAATAAGAGCCTGTGCCGCAAGAGACACTTCGTCAACAGTTGTTCCCGTGCGTTCTATTACTTCGACTCCTCTGTTTGCAAGGTCTTCCTTTGCGGCTTTTATCGCACTTGCGGATGAGTCCTGACCAACGTCATAAAGAAGTCCTACCTTTTTGGTGTCGGGTTCTACCGCAAATATAAGCTCCATTATAGCACTTGTGTCGAGGTAGTCCGATGTTCCCGTAACATTGCTTCCGGGTACTTCGAGAGAATCCACAAGTCCGACAGACACGGGATCTGATACAGCGGCAAATACAACGGGGATGTTGTTGTCCTCTGTAGCAGACTGCATAGCCATTGCAACGGGTGTGGCAACTCCGACCATAATATCAACATCATCCGCAATAAAGTTTGAGATTATCTGATTCATAAGGTTTGCGTCTGCGTTGCAGTTGTCGTATGCTATTTCAAATTCAACTCCGTTTTCTTCACCTATCTCGGCAAGACGTGTCTTTATATTATCAACTATCTGATTAAGAGATGCGTCATCAACATAGTTGCAGATTCCGACTGTGTATTTGTTGTCACTGCTTCCGTTGTCTGTAGAGCATGAAGTAAAAGCGGTAAGTGTAAGTAATGCTGCGAGAGCCGATATAAATATTTTTTTCATTTTGTTATTCCCTTTCGTTAGGTCGTTTTGTATTTGTATTAAGGTCAGATTTCAAAAAAGTATTCGGCACCTCGTGCCATCGTCTCGTATAAAGCATCTTATTCTCCAAAACAAAAAACTCCTATCTCAGCAATTTTAAAAACTGCCGGGACAGGAGTGAAAATTCCTGTGGTGCCACCCTGCTTGATGTAAACACATCCACTCATAGCGTACTGAAAATACGCCGACCTTTTATCACGGAGAGTCCTACTCCGTCTCACATACTCCGCCGCAAAAGACGTTTCCGCTCACCCTCAGAAGTCCATTCAATCAAAGCCTCATCTGCCGCACTCCCATCATCTGCGACTCTCTGAAAGACAGGTTATCTGACCTACTTACTCTCCATCATCGGTTTATTCGATTATATCACAGCTGTTATTTTTTGTCAATAGTCAATTTTCAACAAATTAAACCTGAAAATCCGTGCAATTTGACGGCTCTGGACTTATATTTTCGAAAAGAAAAGCACAGTCTAGAGTAACCTTGCTCCATCAGCGTAGCAATAGATGAAATCTTGTGTTTAGGGTTCGGGAATTTTATCCCATAAAAGCGATTGCACAGAGTGATTACCGCCGTGCATTGCTTGCCATGTATGTTTCCCAAACTTATCGTAATACTTTAATCTTCCCACATACGATTCTGTAGAATCCAATGTCAAAGATAATTCGTGTCTCACTATAAAAAGAAGGATAGCAATAAAACTCGGAAATCCATATTATATCCAGTTCATCAGCAGACACTTTAATTTCATCCACATCTTCAAACAGCAGAGTAATTGTTATCTTTTCATACTGCAAAGTTAAACGTGCAGATGAAGTATCGTGAGTAAAATCCAGAACTCTGCTATCGTGGAATTGAAACTCTGTATCTGAAGGCAAACCTTCAATACGAGAGTACGCTGCCGCATAGTTTTCCTCCGTCGAGCGAGTGTGTGTTTGATTATGAAGATACAGCTTATAGAGCTGTTCAGCGGTTTCCTTTTCTTTTGAAGAAACTGCCTCGTTCATTTCTTCAGCCTTTGCATAGGCTTCCATACACGGCTTCAAGTAGGTATTCAAAATAACGTAGTCAGACTGTTTATACTGATGTTCCGATGCCATCATATAAAGAATTCTGGCATACCATAACGGCTGTTTTATTCCACAGCTCGTTGCAAGATGATATGCTCGCCAAAGATGATAATATCCCTCATTCTCTTCTCGACACCAATCACCGCTATGCTTTGGACACCACAGGCAGTTCCGTGCAAGTTTGTATTCGTCAATTATTTCGTCCCATATTTCATAACTCATCAGCGTTATTCCTCCAAGTTATATCAGCTCCTCGGAACTGAGAATATCTCCGTCCATCTCCGGTACGTCATCCACAAGAATCTTCGTACCGTCGTATAAAGTAATCAACCTTTCGCAGTCGTCCACTTTTTTCACGTCACTTTGTTTCGTTACATAAATAGTTTATCACTTTCGAAATGGATTTGCAAGTGACACATGGAACATTCAACTTAAAGAATCAGAGAAGCATCTTGCCGCTTTTTCAGCATTTTGGTGAGGAATTGATTTTGTTAGCGGTTTGGTATATAATATATAAGGTAACCGTAGTCAAAAAAGCAATGGCAAGAATGGAATATTTGCCGAGTAGACAAACAACCGATAAATGAATTTGAAGCAAAAAACAACATAGGTAATAGCACTGTTATAGGCAATTACGGAAAATCCGATTAAAAATGTATCAAAAAAGTTGAATTCGAGAGCAGAAGAGGTGGAGTGAATGCTATCTGTAAGAAAATTATCCCCGGACGAGCTGGAGCTATTGCTTGAATTATTTTATTATAACGACTCGAGTGAGATGCTTGTTGAAAACACAAATAATATTCTCAGCGAAAAAATTGACATATTCGGGCTGTTTTCGGACAATAAGCTCATCGGCGAGATTCGTGCCGCATATGTTAATGAAGACGAAAGATTTGCGGTAAAGGGCAAGCGGGCATATATTTATGCGTTTCGTATATCGGAGGAGCTTCAAGGAAATGGTTACGGAAGCTTTCTTATAAATAATGTTATATCTCGGCTTTCAGAAACCGGTTATACGGAGTTTACGATAGGTGTGGAGGATGACAACACTGTTGCTATGCACATATATGAAAATCTCGGATTTACGCACATGGTATGCAGAGTACGGGAGTCATATCAGGGAGACTTCTACGAATACGGTTTGTATTTGAAAAAGCAGCATAAATAAGCTCATTTCCCGTAATAGCTGAAAATACTTCCCATGTTCGTCTGAATGCGTTCGTGGAGAGTGTTTTTTGCGTAAATTATCGGTACAATATCAAAGCAGCGGAACAATGTGGGTATGGATAGCGGTACAATAGCCGATTTATTCTACAATATCACGGCTGAGATTATGACCATAGTCCACGCAGGAAAACGAAAAACAGCGTAGCAGTCATTTAAACCACTACGCTGTTTTATGCTATACTCGCTTATCAGGTACAGCTGTTTTTGTATTTACGGAATCAAAGACCCATTTCTTCCTTGATTTCAGCGAACTTAGCTACGATATCACGAATGTCTGCTTCTGTGAGAGCGGCAGAAATCTGTGTACGGATACGAGCCTTGCCCTTCGGAACAACAGGGTAAGAGAATGCAACAACGTAGATACCCTTATCCATAGCACGAGAAGCAAATTCGCTTGCCTTGTGTTCATCATAAAGCATGATGGGGAGGATAGGAGAACCACGGAATGTTACGTCAAGACCGAGCTTGGAGATTTCCTCTGCGAAAATCTTTGTGTTTTCAAAGAGACGTTCACGGTAGGAAGGATCGGAGTCAAGAAGGTCGAGAACAGCGATAGTAGCTTCGCAGATAGCGGGAGCAACTGTGTTGGAGAAGAGGTAAGGACGAGAACGCTGACGGAGAAGGTCGATTATTTCCTTACGTCCGCTTGTGTAACCGCCGGAAGCACCGCCGAGAGCCTTACCGAATGTACCTGTGATGATGTCAACACGACCTTCAACACCGCAGTATTCGGCAGTACCGTGACCGTGTTCGCCCATGAAACCTACAGCGTGGCTATCGTCAACCATAACGAGTGCGTCGTATTCGTCGGCGAGGTCGCAGATTGCCTGAAGGTTAGCAACGATACCGTCCATGGAGAATACACCGTCTGTAGCTATGAGCTTAATACGGCAATCCTTAGCTTCTTCAAGCTTCGCACGGAGGTCTTCCATGTTGTTGTTCTTGTAACGGAATCTCTGAGCCTTGCAGAGACGAACACCGTCAATGATG
>CAYWFS010000026.1:0-17900 GCA_964457685.1 uncultured Ruminococcus sp.
GATTAACTTTCTGTCCCATTTATCGACTGCCTCCTCATTCTTTTTCAGCCACTGCAATAGTGATGTGGCTGGTTCTCTTTAAAATTCTGTCAGCGGAGCCTTTGCCTCTGGGCATCATTCTCTTCATTGTCATGCCGGGGCAAACAAAGCACTCAGAAACGTAGAGCTTTTCGCTGTCCATATGGAAGTTATTTTCAGCGTCAGCAGCTACCTTTGTGAGGAGCTTAAGGATAGGCTCGCTTGCAGCTTTCGGTGTGTTCTTCAGAATGCCGACCGCTACTCCAAGTTCCTTACCTCTGATGAGGTCAAGAACGATCTGTACCTTACGAGGGGAGATGCGGATGTGCTTCTGGGTAGATCTTGTTTCCATTATTTATATCCTCCCTCGATTATTTACCGTTATTGGATGTCTTTGATCCTGCGTGACCCTTGAAGGTTCTTGTAGGAGCAAATTCACCGAACTTGTGTCCGACCATGTCTTCTGTTACATATACCGGAACGTGCTTTCTGCCATCGTGAACAGCTACTGTGTGTCCAACGAATTCAGGGAATATTGTAGAGGCTCTTGACCATGTCTTGAGCACCTTCTTTTCGCCCTTTTCGTTCATCTGGCAAACTCTCTGATAGAGCTTTTCTTCTATGAACGGTGCTTTCTTTAAACTTCTGCTCATTTATAGTTGCCTCCTTCCTTACTTGCTGTTTCTACGCTTTACGATCATCTTATCGGTACGAGCCTTCTTATTACGAGTCTTGTAACCGAGAGCGGGTTTACCCCAAGGAGTAACCGGGCCGGGACGACCGATCGGAGAACGTCCTTCACCACCACCATGAGGGTGATCGCACGGGTTCATTACGGAACCGCGAACTGTAGGACGGATACCGAGGTGACGTGTCTTACCTGCCTTACCGATCTTAACGGTATCATGTTCGATGTTACCGATCTGACCAACGGTTGCCTTGCAGTCGGAACGAACGTATCTCATTTCACCGGAGGGGAGACGTACCATGGAAAGTTCGCCTTCACGACCCATGAGCTGAGCCTGAGCACCTGCGGAACGAACGAGCTGACCGCCCTTACCGGGATAAAGCTCGATGTTGTGAATGAAGGTACCTACAGGGATGTTAGCAAGGGGAAGTGTGTTACCGGGAACGATATCTGCATCTTCGCCGGAGTAAAGAACCTGACCGTCAGTTACGCCAACGGGAGCAAGGATGTAGCTCTTCTTACCTGCTTCGTCCTGAAGGAGAGCAATGTAAGAGGTTCTGTTCGGGTCGTATTCGATACCAATAACGGTATGAGCACCTGTGTTCTGTCTCTTGAAGTCGATGAGACGGTACTTCTGACGGTTTCCGCCGCCCTTATGACGAACGGTGATTCTACCGTAGGAGTTACGGCCTGCATGCTTCTTCTTTGTGGCAAGAAGGCTCTTTTCGGGGGTAAACTTTGTTACTTCCTCGAAAGAAGGAACGGACATATGTCTTCTTGCCGGTGTAGTCGGCTTATATTTAATTGTAGGCATTATCGTATTCCTCCTTAATTAGTTCATACCTTCAAAGAACTCGATGGTCTTGGAGTCCTCTGTAAGTGTAACTATTGCTTTTTTCCAGGAAGCTGTCTTGCCTTCAACGTAGCGAACTCTCTTTGTCTTCGCCTTCATGTTGATTGTGTTTACGGAAGCAACCTTTGTGCCTTCAAACATGGTTTCAACAGCCTTTGCGATCTCGGGCTTTGTAGCATCCTTTGCAACTTCAAAGGAGTACTTCTTTTCGGAGATCAGATCCATAGACTTTTCTGTGATAAGAGGTCTGATGATTACATCTGCAACGAACTTCATTATGCGTACACCTCCTGAATTTTTTCTGCGGCAGCCTTAGCAACGATGAAAGAATCGCAGTTAAGAATGTCGTATACGTTGATCGTATTGGAGAGAGCTACTGTTACGCCGGGAATGTTGGAAAGGCTTTCACGAACCTTGAGGTCGTTTTCTTCGAGAACTACGAGAGCCTTCTTCTTTGCACCGACAGCAGCGAGCATCTTTACCATGATCTTTGTCTTAAATTCAGAAGTTTCGATCTTATCGAGTACGATCATATCGCCGCTTGCTACCTTAGCGGAGAGAGCGGAGATCATTGCTGTACGACGAACCTTCTTGTTGAGCTTTGTCTTATAAAGACGGGGCTTCGGACCGAGAGCGATACCGCCGTGTACCCACTGAGGAGATCTTGTGGAACCCTGTCTTGCACGACCTGTACCCTTCTGCTTCCAGGGCTTTCTACCACCACCGGAAACTTCGGTTCTGGTGAGAGTGGACTGTGTACCCTGTCTCTGGTTTCCGAGATATCTTACAACTGCCGCATGGAGGACGGCGCCGTTTACATCAGCTGCGAATACTGCGTCGGAAAGGTTCATTGTTCCAACGTTTTCGCCTGCCATATTTACTACTTTAATTTCGGGCATTTCTTATATCCTCCTTCCGGTTACGCTTTGATGCTGTCACGGATGAACACGATTCCGCCCTTTGCTCCGGGAACTGCACCCTTTACAGCAATGAGGTTCTTCTCTGTATCAACCTTAACAACTTCGAGGTTAAGTACTGTAACCTGTTCGTTACCGTACTGACCAGGCATCTTCTTATTCTTAAATATTCTCGAAGGAGTGGAGTTAGCACCCATTGAACCTGCCTGACGGTGGATAGGACCTGTACCGTGAGTCATTCTGAGAATATGTGTGTTCCATCTCTTAACTGTACCGGAGTAACCGTGACCCTTTGTAATACCGGTAATGTCGACCTTTTCGCCTGAAGCGAAGGTATCGGCGGCTACTACATCGCCTACGTTCATTGCTTCGGTGTTTTCGAGACGGAATTCCTTGAGGTGACGCTTCGGAGAAACGCCTGCCTTCTTGAAGTGACCAGCCGCGGGCTTATTTACAAGCTTTTCGCGGATGTCTTCAAATGCGAGCTGTACAGCATTGTAGCCGTCAGTCTCGACTGTCTTCTTCTGTGTAACGGGGCAGGGACCTGCTTCGATCACAGTTACCGGGACAACGCTGCCGTCTTCCATGAAGATCTGCGTCATGCCCAGCTTCTTTCCGATGATACCTTTTTTCATCGTGAACTTCCTCCTGATAATAGGTTATTGGTTGGGGCCTTGGTCAATCTCAGACCGTGTAAGCCGTACACCGACTCCAACGTGACCTTATGCCGCCATCAAGCTGCTGCTTCGTACCGGAGAGTACTCGGTCGCATTCGCTCTGAACGGCTTAGGTATGGCTTAATGTTGTTAACTTCCGCTTTGTGCGTTTATTTTGTTGACTCGACAAACTTTAAGCAATCAGATTCAACTTAAAGTCTCGCTTCCAATCTTTTAAAGATTAGAGCTTAATGTCGATGTCAGACACTCGACGCTTCGGTATAAACCAAAGATTAGAGTTTGATGTCGATGTCTACGCCTGCGGGAAGCTCGGTGGACATGAGCGCTTCAACAACCTTCTGGGAAGGCTTCTTGATTTCGATGAGTCTCTTGTGAGTTCTCTGTTCGAACTGCTCACGGCTGTCCTTGTACTTATGAACCGCACGAAGGATAGTGATAACTTCCTTTTCTGTGGGGAGCGGAATAGGACCGGAAACTTCAGCGCCGTTACGCTTAGCAACCTCAACTACCTTAGCCGCAGCCTGATCCACGAGAGTGTGTTCATAGCCTCTGAGCTTGATTCTGATTTTTTCCTGTACTGCCATTGTTTTGCCTCCTGTAAAGCATTTAATAAATGTTGTGAGGCGGCGAACACGCTTCCGGGTGTGTCTAAATTCGTATGAATTAATCCGAACCTTGCACGGAAATCGTACTAAGCTCGGGGAAAACTTACAGACTTAAACTTAAACTCGGAGCGATTCGAACGCCCGATTAACTCGGACATACTCCACGAAAATTCCCCGTCGGTCAAGCAGTAAGAGACCGCACGGCAACCTTTCGCTTCTTCGCACATCAAGCGGTATTATTTTACCACATCCGACTGATTAAATCAAGTATTTTCGGCGATTGACAAATAGAAGTTTGCACAGATTTTACGTCCCGTTTTTGTGCATTTTTACTATCACACCTATTTCCTCCGAAAAATCCGAAAATTTCGTCCGCACAAACCGTCTCTGTCCCCCACTCACCCATCTCTTATTTCTTTTTTTACTTGTATTTCACGCAGTTTTATGTTATTATATAATGTAAGATTTTATTTAGCGGAGAAATACCACCATGAATTTTTTCGACCCTGAAAAAAACAGATTCATCAAGGCCGTGTTCCCGTGCTGTGCCGCAGTAAGTGCAGCTTCGTTCTACATGGCTATGCGTAACGATTTTGAGGCTGACATCGCACACTTCGCAAGAGGAAGCGTACCGTTCATTTTATGCATTGCGTTTACGATTATCGCCGCCGTGCTTTCCTGCGTGACATATTTTGCCACAAAAAATCACGGAGGAGTTGAAGACGGCAAGCCCGGAATGCTTCTCACGACAGCTTATCTTCTCATCGCCGTCTCATCCGCCGCTGTATTTGTGACCGGACTTACAGACCTCAGACTGAATGTAATGACCTCAAGCGGAAGTATCGCCCTCCTGTCTGCCGATAAGCTTGACTTGTTTTGCGTGATTCTCACCCCGGTTGTTACCGTTTCGGCAATTCTTTCCGTCATAGACCGCACGAGAAACACCGCAATACACACATTCTTCTGCATTCTGACCATGCTGTACTTCAATCTCAAGCTTTTTGCCGGATATTTCGATTTTTCAACGGCAATAAACGGTCCCGTCAGAAATTACGTTTCGATAATACTCTCAGCCGTACTTCTCTTTTCCTTCAGCGAGGCAAGAATTTCGTTCGGCAAGCGTGAAAACCGCTCATCATACGCATACTCTTTCTTTGCGTCATCATTATGTGCGTCTGTTGCCCTCGGAATAAGCGTCTCAATGCTTCTCTACCGTGCGACCTGCCCGACAGCGATA
The DNA here is from genome assembly GCA_964457685.1 of uncultured Ruminococcus sp. Lineage (GTDB taxonomy): Bacteria > Bacillota > Clostridia > Oscillospirales > CAG-272 > UMGS1696. Next base: position 4,996 of record CAYWFS010000026.1, read on the forward strand.
AACGACCCCACTCCGAGCATTTACAGCTGTGCATTATATGCCGCAGTATCTCTTGCCGCACTTGCAAGACTCATTTCATTAAAGCCGAAAAAAGAAAGCGTTCCCGAAATCTCGACAGAAAAAGGAGACACACAAAATGGATAACGAAATAAAGCTCACATTCGACTCCCCCGCAGCAGCAGCTCCCGAACCCGTAAAAGAGGAGGAGAAAAAAGAAGAGACACCGATATTCGATGAATCGCAGTTTTCCGATGCGGAGAAGCGTGCGATAAACGAGTTTTCCAAGCAGATAGACATAACAAACTCGGCGGCAATACTCGGCTACGGCTCAGTTGCACAGAAAAAAATCTCCGACTTCAGTGATTCCGCACTCGGAAGCGTGAAGAACAAGGACTTCGGCGAGGTCGGCACGATGATAACCGGACTTATAAACAATCTCCGTGACATGAACGAGGATGCGGAGGAAAAGGGCGGTATCTTCGGAGTATTCAAAAGCACAAAACGCAAAATCGAAAACCTCAAGACAAAATACGACAAGTGCGAGGACAGCGTAAACGATATTGTCGCCATACTCGAACAGCACCAGCTCACTCTCATGAAGGACATTACGATGTTCGATGAGCTTTACGAAATGAATCTTTCGTACTTCAAGGAGCTGTCGATGTACATTGTTGCCGGAAAAAAGCGTCTTGCGGAGGAAAGAGCCACAACTCTTGTAGAGCTTAAAGAGAAAGCGGCAAAGTCAAATCTTCCCGAGGATGCTCAGGCGGCAAACGATTTCGAGGAGCAGTGTATTCGTTTTGAAAGAAAGCTTCACGACCTTGAGCTTACGAGAATGGTATCCATACAGATGTCACCCCAGATACGTCTTGTACAGAACAACGACACGATGATGACGGAAAAGATTCAGACCGTTATCATGAACACCATTCCCCTTTGGAAGAGCCAGATGGTAATCGCACTCGGTATAGAGCATTCCCGTCAGGCTATGGAAGCAGGAAGAATGGTGACCGACATGACAAACGAGCTTCTCAAAAAGAATGCCTCCGCACTCAAGCAGGCTACGATAGACGTTACAAAGGAAGCGGAGAGAGGTATCGTTGACATTGAAACCCTGACCCATACAAACGAACAGCTTATTCAGACCCTTGACGAGGTTCAGCAAATTCAAAAGGAGGGACGCGAGAAACGAATCGCAGCCGAAGCCGAGCTTGGTAGGATCGAAAACGAGCTTAAAGAAAAGCTCATCGGTATGCGTTCCTGATTCGCAGCTAATATGAAAACTTCAAACAAAAGACTATCCTTTATTAAGAGAGCGGTTGTTATCTTAACGGTAATGACGCTCACTGTACTCCCCGTCCTTGCCGCAAGCTACCCCAAGCCGAAAAACAACGTGGCGGACGAAGCCGGAGTTCTTTCGGAATCCACGATAAAATCAATCGAGACCGCAAACAAAACTCTCGAGCTTGACACGGACACCACAATAGCCGTATGCACCGTTGACACGACCGGAGACACGGAAATTGCGGAATATGCAAGAGGTGTTTTCAAGGAATGGAAGCTGGGCGAGGGTGTTCTTCTTCTCATTGCAAAGGACGACAACAACTATTATTTCGTTCAGAGCGTGGGAGTCTCCGATGTACTTACCAACGATGTACTCATGAACATCCGTGACGAATATCTCGAAGCCGACTTCAATGACGGGAATATCGACCGTGGTGTAAACAAGTGCGTTACAAAACTCAAAAACGTACTCACCGCAGGAATCAAAGCGGACACGGACGACGGAGACGACAAAGAAAGCGAAAGCAAGGGAACGACCTTCGGAAGTGTGGTTGCGGGATTTTTCAAGACCATACTTTACATAATTCTGATTGCGGTCGTTCTTCTCGTTGCATTCTTTGTCGGAGCATTGTTCAACGATGACATAATGATACTTTTCAGACGTTATATTCTCAGAATCCCCGAAAAACGCAGAATGCCCGAGGAATATTACGATGAAAGACTTTACGGCAATCCTAAGAGAAGAAATCCGCAGAACGACCGATACAACGGAAACCGTAACAGAAATTCTCAGGGCTACTCACAAAACAGACAGGGCGGACAGTATCCGAACAGACAGGGTCAGAACCGCCGTCCGTCAAACCCTCAAATGAATCAGCAGTATCCCCGTCAGCAGAACAGAGGCACAAACCGTCCCGTAAACAACAATCACGCACAAAACAGAGGCAGTTACGATGACGCAGGGGAAACTCGTGCATTCAGCATTCCCACAAGGGGAGACAACTACAACAACTACAGGTAAAACCAAATGATATCCATAAGCACCAACAACTTAGCCTACCGCGTCGGAACAAAGGTCATTCTCGAAAACATCACGTTTGCTATCGAGGACGGAGACCACCTTGCCATAGTCGGAGTAAACGGATGCGGAAAAAGTACGCTTCTCCGTATGCTTTGCGGCGAATATGAGCATGACGAGGGTGACGTTTTTATAGCGAAGGACAAAAAGGTAGGTATGCTCCACCAGGATGACGCATTCAATGTCATTCGTGTGGGAAGCGAAACGGCAGAGGTAAAATCCCCCGTTGACGAAACCGTACTCGGGCAAATGTACGCAGTGTTCCCCGCCCTTGTCGAAGCGGAAATGAAGCTTGAACGTCTTCAGCTTGAGCTTGACAGAACACCCGAGGACGACACGGACAAGCTGAACCGCCTTTCAAACGAATACAGTGCGGTAAACAACAGATACATCCGTGACGGCGGACTCCACTACAAGTCGAGATGCAGAAGTATACTCATGAACCTCGGATTCGGAGAGGAAACCTTCAACGCTCCCGTCTCGCAGATGAGCGGAGGTCAGAGAACACGTCTCGCACTTGCAAGGCTTCTTTCATCCGAGCCTGACATTCTCATTCTCGATGAACCGACAAACCACCTCGACACGGATACAATGGAGTGGCTTGAAAATCACCTTTCATCATATCCGAAAAACAAAACCGTAATTCTCGTTTCCCACGACCGTTTATTCCTCGACAGAGTTACAAACAAGACTCTCGACATCGAAAACTGCGGTGCAAAGCTTTACAAATGCTCATATTCAAAGTATGTGGGCGAAAAAGAAGCTTACCGTGCGGAAATGCAGAAGAGATACGACCTCCAACAAAAGGAAATCGCACGTCTTGAAGCGTTTATCGAACAGCAGAGACGATGGAACCGTGAGAAAAACATCATCGCCGCCGAATCGAGAGAAAAAGCTATTGCAAGGATGGAAAAGGTCGAAAAACCGAAGGCTCTGCCGAAATCCATTCACTTTGCACTCGAATCCTCGGGAGAAAGCGGAAACGATGTACTCACCGTCAAAAAGCTTTCGATGGGCTTCGGTGACAGGACACTGTTCAGAGATATTTCCTTCCTTGTAAAAAAGCACGACAGACTGTTTATCTCGGGTCCGAACGGCTGCGGAAAATCAACCCTCATAAAGCTCCTCCTCGGCAAGCTTGAAGCTGTATCGGGAGAGATAGAATTCGGTTACAACGTGACAGTCGGCTACTACGACCAGGAAAACCAGAATCTCGACGACGACAACACGATTCTCGATGAGCTGTGGGACGCATATCCGAACCTCACTCAGACGGAAATACGAAACACTCTTGCGATGTTCCTTTTCAAGGGAGACGACATTGAGAAAAAGGTTGCGGTACTTTCGGGCGGTGAAAGAGCAAGACTCACCCTTGCAAAGCTCATTTTGTCACGAATGAACCTGCTTATCCTCGACGAACCTACGAACCACCTCGACATAGAATCGAGAGAAGCACTGGAAAACGCATTAAAGGGCTTTGACGGCACGATAATCTGCGTTTCCCACGACCGTTACTTCACACGTCAGCTTGCCACAAGATTCATTGACATCGGCGAAAACGGACTTGATTTCCGAGGAAGCTACGATGCATACTGTGAGCATAAGGAAAAGCTCCGTGAAAGCAAGGTTGAGGTAGCGGCGGCAAACGAAACGATCTCCGCACAAAAGGAAGAATACCTCGAAAGAAAGAAATCGGGTGCGGAAAGACGAAAGCAGGAAAAGCACCTCAAGGAAATAGCAAGGGAAATATCGAAGCTTGAGCATGAGCTTATAGATGTTGACGATTTTCTCGGAAGTGATGAAGCCGCACTCGACTACATTAAAGCCGCCGAGCTTTACGACAGAAAGATAGTAATCGAAGACCGTCTTATGCAGCTTTACGAAGAGGAAGAAGAGCTTAAAGCCGAGCTTGACCTCTGATACAAAACAAAAATGACCCCTACGGGTAGCTTGATATATCCAAGTCCCCATGGGGTCACTTTTTTATTATGTTAAGTATGCTTTCGCTGTCAAATCCCGCATAGCGATACAGCTCATCAAGCTTACCGTGCGGTATTTCCGTGTTCTCTACAGCTATGATTTTAAGCTCTGATGTGATATTCCTCTTTTTCATCTCCGAGGCAAGCTTTTCTCCGATTCCGCCGACAAGGGAGTTTTCCTCTATAACGAGATTTCTGTCTCCGAGGTGGGAGTAAAGCTCATCGGGGAGTGGGTATATCCTTTTCAGTGCAACCACTCTAACGTCACGGATTTCGTTTTCCTTAACAATATCAAGGACTCTGCACACTTCCCTGCCGCTTGTTACCACTGTCAGACGCACGTCATCTCCCTCCCATACGGAAAGGCTGTCACAATCAACGCTCGGTATATACTCCGCACAGAGGTCGGGATGCACCTTATCCTTCGGATAGCGGATTATGTGGAGTCCGTCATCTCTTTCCGCGGAAACCGATAATGAAAGACGTTTTTCAAGCTCACGCTCATCATACGGCTCGAATATTTTCACTCCCGGCAAGGTCGAAAACAATGCGTAATCGAACACTCCCTGGTGCGTAACTCCGTCTCCCGGTACAATTCCCGTATGCGATATTACGAGGGTAAGGGGAATATGCTGTAAAACCACGTCATGCCACAGCTGGTCGTACACCCTTTGTGCGAATGTGGAATATATGACGGTGACGGGTTTAAGTCCGCCGAGAGCCATACCTGCCGCCATTGTGACTGCGTGTTCCTCCGCTATTCCCACATCGAAAAATCTGTCGGGGTAGCTGTCACGGAAGACTTCAAGTCCGCAACCCTGAGCCATAGCCGCAGTTACCGCACATATACCTTTGTCCTCGGCTGCTTTTTTGCAAATTATATCCGAGAAAGCGTCCGTATATGTGCGTGCCGTATTAACCGCCGTCACAAAATTCGCACTGTCGTCAAGCTCGAATCCGGATGTGCTGTGGAAGCGTTCGGGGTATCTTTCGGCAGGAGCATAGCCTTTTCCCTTTTTCGTTTTCATATGTACGACAACGGGAGCGTTTTTCTGCTTTGCTTCCTCGAGTACCGAAGTCAGTCTTTCCATATCGTTTCCGTCAACAGGTCCGATATATTCAAGCCCGAACGACTCAAACCAGGTCTCGGAGTTGGTTATTCTTTTGACAAAGTCCTTTGCACGTCTTGCAGCGGAAATCATATTCTCACCGACAAACGGAACTTTAAGCAAAATGTTTTTTATGGCGGTTTTGAGGTTGAAATACCTATCGCTTGTTCTGATATACGAAAGGTATTCCGAAAGACCGCCGACATTTTTCGATATAGACATTTCGTTGTCGTTGAGAATGATTATCAGCTTCAATCGTCGGCACGCAACCTGATTTAAAGCCTCGTATATCATTCCGTTTGTGAAAGAGCCGTCTCCGATAATCGCAACGACCCACGAATTTTTTCCGCTTAATCTGTTTGCCTCCGCAAGTCCGACCGCCGTTGAAAGTGAGGTTCCCGAGTGACCCGTTGTTACGGTATCGTATTCGGATTCCGATTTGTTGGTCAGTCCGGAGATTCCTCCGAGTGTGCGAAGTGTGGTAAATGCCTTATATCTTCCCGTGAGTATCTTATGGGCATACGCCTGATGACCCACATCGAAAATAAATCTGTCTCCGTTTTCGCAGTCGAACACTCGATGAAGCACGATGGACGGCTCCACCATTCCGAGATTTGACGCAAGATGACCGCCGTTTTTCGATGTCACCTCGATTATGGTTCGTCTGATTTCGACTGCCAGCTCTTCAAGCGAATTTTGCGGAAGCTTTTTTACGTCATCGGGAGAGGATATTCCGTCAAGCAGATAATTTTCACTCAAGTTATATCTCATTCCTTACGACCCGCCCTGAGCTTCTTCCGCGAGATTGGTAAACTTTGTAAATCGGCCTATCCAACCGAGTTTTACCTTATCGAGTGAGCCGTGACGGTTCTTTGCGATTATTACCTCTGCAACGGACTGATCCACGGTCTCCTCCTTGTAGTATTCGTCTCGATAGAGGAACATTACAACGTCTGCATCCTGCTCGATTGCACCGGAGTCTCTGAGGTCGGACAGCATAGGTCTTTTATCGGGGCGATTTTCGGGACCTCTCGAAAGCTGGGCACAGCAAATAACGGGGATTGCAAGCTCCTTTGCGAGAAGCTTCAGACCTCTCGATATTTCGCCTATTTCCTGAACACGGTTGTCGTTACGTCTGTCTCCCTGCATGAGCTGAAGGTAGTCGATTATGACAAGTCCGAGGTTCTTTACACGGCGGAGCTTTGATTTAATCGCAGTAACGGTAACTCCGGGGGTATCGTCTATGAGAATATCGGTTTCGGAAAGTCTGGAGGAAGCATAAGCTATTGCATTCCAGTCCTCCGACGAAAGATTTCCCGAACGCATTTTATAGCTGTCTATTTGAGCTTCACTTGAAAGCATACGGTTTGCAAGCTGCTCTGCCGACATTTCGAGTGAGAAAACGCAAACGGTTTTTTTCGTTTTGATTGCGGCTTCCGTAGCGATATTCATGGCAAACGAGGTCTTACCCATACCGGGTCTTGCACCGATCAGAACAAGGTCGGCTTCATGCATACCGACTATTACGTTATCGAGTGCGGTATATCCCGTCGGTGTTCCTCTGAGTGCATCGGGATCCTGAGACAGCTTTGTAAGACGGTCGTAAACCTGAATAAGTGCGTCTCTGATATGGACAAAGTTATTGTTCTCACGTCCGTCAGCTATACGGAATATCTTGGACTCCGCATATTCCACGAGGTTATCCGCACTGTCATCCCCTGCATATGCCGCTTCCGTTATATCCTCTCCCGCTTCGATCAGCTTACGAAGTATCGCCTTATCACGGACAATATCTGCGTAATCCTTTGCGTTTGAGGCTGTGGGAACGGTCTGTGCGACAAGCTTCAGGTATTCCCTGCCGCCTGCTTCATCGTATGTGCCGCTTCTTACAAGCTCCTCGATAAGAGTTACTACGTCTATGTTCTTTGATTTGAGATACATGGACTGCATGGCACGGAATATTTCTGTATGCTCGGGAACGTAAAAATCGTCCGCATTCACAAGTGCCGCAATATCGTCCATGCACTGCGGGTCAATGAGTATCGAACCAAGCAGTGACTGCTCCGCTTCAAGTGAGAACGGCAGCTTTCGGTCAAGCTCGTTATTCATTTTTCCCACCTGCCTTATGCTGAGTTGTCATTTTTCAGCCTGCGTGAACGAGGATGTTGAGCTTACCTGAGATTTCGGGGTAGAGCTTAACGTCTGCCGTATAGTTGCCGAAAGACTTTACGTTTTCGCTGAGTACGATTTTTCTCTTGTCAACGTCGATGCCGAACTGTGCCTTGAGAGCTTCGGCAATATCCTTTGTGGTAACGGAGCCGTACATTTTTCCGTCCGCACCCTCTTTTACCTTAATCTTTACGAGAAGTCCGCCCATTTTTTCTGCGGTCTCTCTTGCTGCCTGCTTTTCAAGCTCGATTTTTCTCTGCTTTGCGGCTTCCTTATTCTTTATATCGTTGAGTATTGCCGCGTCTGCTTCTACCGCAAGCTTCTTCGGGAAAAGGAAGTTACGGGCATATCCGTCTGATACGTTGATTATTTCGTCCTTTTTTCCCTGACCTTTAACATCCTGTAAGAGTACAACTTTCATTTTTATATTTCCTCCGAATTATGGTATTTTTACTGTAAATATTTGTCAATCGAGGCTTTAAGCTCATTTACCACCTCGTCAACCGTTTTTTCTCTGCACTGAACTGCCGCAGAGTCAAAGTGTCCGCCGCCGCCCATATTTTCAAGCACAAGCTGGACATTGAGCTTTCCCTGAGAACGTGCCGATATATGAACCACGTCCCCTATTTTCACCACCGCAAACGAGGCTTCGATTCCGACTACTTTAAGGAGATTGTCCGCCGCCTTTGCCGCTATTACACGGTCGCCTTCATCGAGGTCATCAACCGTTGTAATTGCACAGCGATCTCTGTAAAGCTCGACATTTCGTCTGAATTTTGCTTCACGCATATAGTCGTCAAAGCTTTCACGGAACAGCTCCTTTACGTCAGCGGTAGAGGCACCCCTGTCTCTGAGGTACATCGCCGCCGAGAAGGTTCTTGTTCCCACACTTTGAGTAAACTGCTTGGTATCGAGTGTAATACCCGCAAGCATAACATCCGCTTCTGCCGGAGAAAGGTCATCCTTGGGAAGCACCTGTTCAAGCATTTCCGCAACTATCTCACAGGTCGATGATGCGGACGGCTCTATATATTCAACGTCAGGCTCTGTTTTATATTCCGAGAGCTTACGGTGGTGGTCTATTACTGCAAGCTTTTCCGTTCTGTATGCAAGCTCGGGAAGCTCCGTATTTTCAAGTCGGTTTACGTCCGCTACTATAACAAGAGTTCCCGTTTCAAGCAAATCGAGGGCTCTCGAAGCGTCTATGAACACGGACGGATATTCTTCATCGGCTTCAAGCATTGCACGGACTCCGTAGAGGTTTTTGTCCGACATATCAATGACGATATTTGCTCTCACTCCGCAATATTTTACTATACGGGAAAGTCCGACACAGGCACCGATAGCGTCAAAATCCGCTCTTTTATGCCCCATTATAAGCACGTTCGTGGATTTTTTCACCGCCGACATAAGCTCGTTCGATGTAACTCTCGCTCTTACGTTGGTTCGCTTCTGAACGCTCTTTGTGACTCCGCCGAAGAAGTCGATAGAACCGTCTCCCTTTACTACCGCCTGGTCTCCTCCACGCTGGAGTGCCATATCGAGTGCGGCATGGGCATTCTTTTCTCTGTCCTTGTAGCTGCCGCCGATACCGGAGACTCCCACGGATATTGTAAGCGGAAGGTTTGTATCCCCTGCTTTTACGGCTCTTACACGGTCGAGAATATCGAATTTTCCCTCGATAAGCTCGTCAAGCACATGAGCCACGGTAATAAAGATATATTTATCTCTTTCGTATTCTTTAAGTATACCGCCGTATTCGTCAGCCCAGTCTCTGATTATTTCGTCAATCTTCTGAGCGGCAGGTCTGTACTGTTCGCTGTCGTACTGCATCATTTCGGAAAGGTTGTCTATAATAATGTAGCAAACAACGGTCTCCTCGCTCTCCATCTTCGCACTGAGTCTGTCAAGCTCGGTAGTTTCCGCGGTCATAATAAGTGCAAAATCGTTATCCTCTGTTTTAATATGGTTATATTTTACGAGGAATGATCTACCCTCGCAGGTAAGTCTTGCACCCTTTTCGCTTCTGTTACTTCTTATATCGGAGAGAGTTACCCCGAAAAGCTCTTCCACGGTCTCTCCGTAGAGCTTGTTTTTATCGGAATGAAGCTCCTCCGTTGCGTTATTGTACCAGATTATTCTTTCCGAGGAGTCGCATATAAACACGGGTGTATTCATTTTTACGACCGCATCGAACATTATTCTTCCCATTACGGGGGCTAAGGTCTCGTTTCCCGTGCCGTTCTTTTTATGACGCTCTACAAGGAAATATGAGCCTGCACAAATGCCCATATACAGCACAGTGACAAAGATACCGCCGTAAACAGCGTCTGCCTCTGTCGTCATGATGATTGCGGCATAAAGCACCAGGCACGCTACTGCGGCAAGAACAAATATGAGTGCGGTCTCACGACGTACACCCTGCATCATTCCGCCGAGGTCTTTGTTTTGTTTTGATTTCTTAGGCATAGCTTGCCCCCGTATTTCTTATTTTTGTTTTATCTGTCTTTGCACAGCTACTTTTACCGCACCGTAAAGAGAAAGAAGTGCAAGAGTATTTCCGAGTCCGAATATTGCAAGATATAACACAACCGCTACGGTACCGAATCTTCTTCTGCGGCTTAATTCACCTATGTCTCCGCCATGAAAAATCAAGCTCAGTCCGACATACGCACACGGGAAAAGCATGATATAGGTCGCACTTTTGAACACCGCATGGAAAAGAGAATCACTTCCGAATGAGCCGAACAGCAGAAACGACGCTATATACAGAAATGCGTATGATTTCGGCATACTTGTGTCTCCGTCGCTTAAAATGAACATTCCCTCGCAATCGAGAAGAATGAACAGCTTTGAGAGGAGTATATCGCAAACAGCAACCGCTCCTATCGAGAGGATTCCGATATATGCCGGGATAAGCAGCATAAGCTCACGGACAACCGAAGCACATTCATACTCCGTAACACCAACGCCGAGCGAAAGAAGATACTCACGCAAAGCCGAGGTGATATAGCGATATGCAGTAAGTACACACTCCGACGGCTCCGAATACATACTCACAAACGCAACGCACGAAAGGAATACACATATTGCAAATAGCAGAGAGGTTGAACCTATGCGTCTGAATTTTGTCTCACGTGACAGCATAGACACCGCATGGGCATATGAGCATACAAGCACCGTCACGAGAATCACAACGGAGGAAAATGCTTCCACACCGAAATGATACATCAGAAGTGCCGTTATCGGAGTTGTCAGAAGTGACCGCACCCGTCTCCAAAGCAGTATTGTCATTGAGTAAAGGCACACGGCAAGGCTGAGTAGCGGAAGTATTGCTATAACACAAAGTCCTGCCTCTCCCGAAAGTGCGGATGAAAGCAGAGATGCTCCCATGCATGACGAGAGAGACGAAAGCACTCTACAAAGAGTCGCCAGAGGAAGTCGCATTTCGGGCAGATCCTCACGTTTATGCATTACCGAAAACAGCAGTCCGAGCATAGCTTACCTCCGTATAGTGATAGTTATAGATAATACTATTATATCACAACACTTCCCCGATGACAACAGAAAATTACTTCTAAGACTAAAAAAAGCACCCTTTTGATACTCACCCCAAAAAAGTGTCTGGCTTTTGTGGTGCATATCGGTCTTACACAGGTGCTTGTTTTATATTATTACAGAACCTTTGAAAGGAATTCACGGAGACGGGGGTTTTTCGGATTTGTGAAGAACTCCTCGGGAGGTGCTTCTTCGAGAATTTTACCCTCGTCAATGAAGATAACACGATTTGCGGCTTCTCTTGCGAATCCCATTTCGTGAGTAACGATTACCATTGTCATTCCCTCATCGGCAACGGATTTCATAAGGTCGAGAACCTCACCTACCATTTCGGGGTCGAGTGCGGAGGTCGGCTCATCGAAAAGTATTACCTCGGGATTCATCGCCAAGGCTCGAACTATGGCTACTCTCTGCTTCTGACCACCCGACAATGTTGACGGATACATATCGGCTTTATCGTCAAGTCCTATCTTGCGGAGAAGTCTGTGTGCGTTTTCCTCAGCTTCCGCTTTTATCTGAGACTTTGTCGTTGTGATGGGAGTTTTTTCCTGCTTTTTGTCCTTTTTTCTGAACAGATTTGTAAGCGGCAGGAAGAAATTCTTCACCTTTGCCTGACGGAGATCGGACAACCCTATATGCACGGGTGAGAGCATTATATTTTCGAGTACGGTTTTGTTGTTGAACAGATTGAACTGCTGGAACACCATACCCATTTTACGGCGGTGAATATTTATATCAACGGACATATCAGCAATATCGACTCCGTCGAAGAATATCTGACCGCCTGTCGGGTCCTCCATACAGTTAAGGCAACGGAGGAACGTACTTTTTCCGCTACCGGAGGGTCCGAGTACGCAGACTATATCTCCCTTATTTATCGTTATATCAATGCCACGGAGAACATGGTTATTGCCGAAGCTTTTTTCGAGATTAATTACGTCTATCACTTTTTGCAAGTCCCCTTTCCATAAGCTTGATTCCGAGGGATATTATCATTACCATGATTATGTAAATTATTGCCATTGCGAGGTAAGGCACCATAAATTCGTAGGAGTTGTTTCCGATGAAGTTGAATGCAACGTAGAGGTCTGCGGCTCCGACAAACGATACTACCGAGGTCTCCTTGATAAGCGAGATAAACTCGTTACCGAGAGTCGGAAGTATATTTTTCACCGCCTGCGGAATAACTATCTTCATCATCGAGACGGAGAACGAAAGACCGAGGGCACGTCCGGCTTCAAGCTGACCTCTGTCAACGGACATGATACCGCCTCTCATCATTTCGGAGATGTACGCACCGCTGTTCAAACCGAATACCAGCATTGAAACCTGTACACCCGTTGCTTTAAGCCCGAGAATCGGAAGAAGAACGTAGTAGAACAGAAGAAGCTGTACCACGATAGGCGTTCCTCGGAAGAATCCGACATAAACGGAGGCTATGCTGTTCAGCACACGGGGGAGTCTCTTATATTTCGGAACGACACGGACAGTCGCTATAAGTGTACCGATGATAATACCGAGTGCAAGACCCACAAGGGCAATAAGGAGAGTGTTTTTCAGTCCCTCCAGCACTCTGACGTAGCCCTTGTTGTCTATCATTATGTCAAGAAACTTAGCTACTTTTTTGTCAAAATTTCCCATTTCTCACCTTTCAAAATTTCTCTTTAAACCCCAAAAACTGCTCCCTTTGTGCAAGAGAGCAGATCTTGAGTTGTTTTATCGAATATT
>CAYWFS010000026.1:18000-22050 GCA_964457685.1 uncultured Ruminococcus sp.
AAAAACTGCTCCCTTTGTGCAAGAGAGCAGATCTTGAGTTGTTTTATCGAATATTGCTGTAAATCGCCAAACTTAAACCGAATAATCGGGAGTGGGGTGGTGTTCTCCACTACTCAGCTGAGGTATATACCCGCTTCAAACCTAAACCCAATAATGGGAGAATTTTTTTCGCCAGAAATAAATTCTCGGGAGTGGGGCGGTATTCTCCACTACTTAGCTGAGGTGTATCCCCACTCAACCCTCGCACCCAATGGGAGAATTTTTTCGCTAGAAATAAATTCTCAAGAGTGGGGTGGTGTTCTCCACTGCTTAGCTGAGGTGTATCCCCACCTTAAATCCAAGCCAAATCATGGGAGAATTTTCCGTAAGGAATAATTCTCAAGAGTGGGGTGGTGTTCTCCACTGCTTAGCTGAGGTATATCCCCACCTTAAATCCAAGCCAAATCATGGGAGAATTTCTCCGTCAGGAAAATTCTCGAGAGCGGGGCGGTTGTCTCCACTACTAAGCGATAGTGTATCCCCACTCATTAGTCGTTGTATGCGTTTACGATGCAAGCGGCGGGAGCGGAGTCAACAACTACCATATCGAGGTTGCCGTTGATGAGGTCCTGAACTGCGATTGCGGCTGTACCGTAGCCTGTGCAGGTAATCTCGAATCCGTCAAAGCCCCAGTCAGCGTCACCTTCGAGGTAGAACTGAGCGGTAGTACCGTTCTGACAACCTGCCTTTGTTGTGCTGTCGTATGTTGCGAGAACAGCTTCAACGTCTGCGGCTGTCTTGCAGTTGTCGAATGCGGTATTGTCTGCCATTACGATGATTTCCTGAGATGCGTTATAGTAGGAATCTGTGAATGTAACGTATTCCTTACGTTCTTCGTTTACGGTAAGACCTGCCATTGCAATGTCACACTTGTGCTGGCTTACGTTGAGACAAACCGCATCAAAGTCCATGTTGTTGATAACGAGTTCCTTACCGAGTTCTTCTGCAAGGAGAGCGGCGATTTCCATGTCGATTCCGTAGTAGGAGTCACCCTTAGTGTATTCAAAGGGTTCAAAGCCCGCATTTGTTGCAACTACAAGCTGATCCTTGGATTCGTCATAAGCCGCAGAGGTTACAGCAACGGGTTCGCCGTCACCGAAGTAGTTGTTGCAGATTTCATCGAATGTGCCGTCTTCCTTTATCTTTGCGATAAAAGCGTTTGTTGCTTCGAGAAGCTCGGGCTGATCCTTATCAACGCCGAATGCGTACTCCTCCTCGGTGAGAGGAATATCTATAACCTTAACGCCGGTGGATTCGGTAGAAGAGCAGGAAACGAGAGATACGACAAGCATCGCCGCCGCAAGAGTAAGAGTGAGAATTTTTTTCATGATATACGACCTTTCCTTATCGGTGATTATTTCTTTGAAGTTGATGGTATAATTATACTCTCTTATGAATAAAAATGCAATAGTTATTTTGCAATAATATTCATTCACTCATCATATTTTTTCGTTAATAATGCAAACAAAAATAAATATTCAGTATAAAACACGGCGTTTTCGGGCAAGCTACAGGCTGAATATTTGCATAGGAGGATGCATATGAACAGCGAAAATGAATCAAAAAAATACGAAAATTCGGCAGAGAATACAGAAAACGACAACGGCAGCATAGTATCGAAGGAAAACGGCGAGGGCATACAATGCATGACGATAATCGGTCAGATAGAGGGACATTACAGTGCAAACGACGGACAAAAATCAACGAAATACGAGCATATGATACCTCTTATCGTCAATGCGGAGGAAAGCCGTGAGATAGACGGACTTCTCATCATACTGAACACGATGGGCGGAGATGTTGAAGCCGGGCTTGCGATAGCTGAAATGATAGCCGGAATGTCAAAGCCGACAGTTTCTCTTGTGCTTGGAGGAGGGCATTCGATAGGTGTACCGATAGCGGTTTCCGCAAAAAAGTCGTTTATCGTACCGTCCGCAACAATGACGATACACCCGGTAAGGATAAGCGGAACCGTGGTAGGCTCACCGCAGACGTACTCATATTTCGAGAGAATGCAAAAGCGAATAAGCGGATTTGTGGTCTCCCACTCCGGCATAAGCGAGGAAAAATTCAACTCACTTCTTATGAACACGGACATGATAGCGACAGATGTAGGCTCTGTTATAGACGGACGCGAAGCAAAGGAATGCGGACTTATAGACGAAATCGGCTCATTAAGTGACGCTTTATCCGCACTGAAGGATATGATACACGAGTGGGAATAAACTTTAGCTAAGTAGGGAAACTAACCATCCCACTCCCGAGAATTTTCCTTACGGAGAAATTCTCCCATGTTTTGGTGCAAGGGTGAGGGGGAATAAACTTCAGACTAAACAGTAGAGGCAACCATCCCACTCATTTATTTTGGTGCAAGGGTGAAAAAATAAGCCGCACCCATTTTTATGAGTACAGCTTATTATGTCACTTTATGACGATTTATCTACCTTCTGCTTCACAGTAGGCACAACGGCACTTACCGTCTGCTTTTACGAAGTGAGCGGGAAGCTCCTGTTCGGTGGTTGAAATACAGCGTGAATTCGGGCAGGAAAGTCCGCTTATTTCTTCGCCTGTATAATCGGAGTATTCGGCGGTTTTCACGGGGTTCTTTGCCTCTTCAAGGAGCTTTAATATAAGAGCCATACGCATATACTTTCCGTAAAGAACCTGCTTGAAGTAGCACGCACGGGGGTCTTTATCCACAGCGACGCTGATTTCGTTAACTCTCGGGAGGGGATGAAGTACACGGAGACCATCGCTGCCCATAGCCATTTTTTCGGGAGTGAGGACGTAGGAATCCTTGAGTCTCTCGTATTCGTCGGCATCGGCAAAGCGTTCTTTCTGGATTCTTGTCATATAGAGGATATCAAGCTTACCGATTTCGTCTTCGAGGCTTGTGGTTTCTCTATACTCCATGCCGTCCTTATCCATTTTATCCTTAACGTAGCCGGGGATAGCAAGCTCGGCGGGGGAGATGAGGACGAATTTAATTCCGCTGTAACGGGAGAGAGCCGCAATAAGGGAGTGGACGGTTCTGCCGTACTTGAGGTCTCCGCAGAATCCAACGGTGAGTTCGGAGAATCTTCCCTTTTCACGATGGATTGTAAGGAGGTCGGCAAGTGTCTGAGTAGGATGGCAATGACCTCCGTCACCTGCGTTTATAACGGGGATAGAAGCGTTAACTGCGGCAACGTAGGGGGCTCCTTCGAGGGGGTGACGCATAGCTATAATATCGGCATAGCAGGACACAACCTTTGCGGTATCTGCCACGCTTTCGCCCTTAGACGCAGAGGAGCTTTGTGCCGCAGAAAAGCCTATCACGCTACCGCCAAGCTCAAGCATAGCCGCCTCAAAGCTGAGTCTTGTTCTTGTGGACGGCTCAAAAAACAGTGTTGCAAGCTTCTTTCCCTTGCAGACTTCGCTGTATTTCTCGGGATTATCTATAATATCGCACGCTGTCGCCACAAGAGAATCTATCTCTGCGGTGGTAAGTTCGGATATATCTATAACGCTTCTCATATTTACACCTCGTATACTTTCATGTGTGGGAAGACACAAGGGACGTTGTCCCCTTGACCCCTACAAGCTTTTGAAAAAGCTTGATCAAAACTTTATGAAATGGGTTGATTTTGGGTTGGTTTTCTTTGGATTTTGCAAAGTTTATACACCAACTCCGGTTGAACATCAAATTCAAACTTCAGTTTATGCCCGCTTCGACTCAAGCCTAACCTTGGAGAATTGTTCTCGCAAGAAATAATTCGGAGAATTTTTTCGTCAGAAAAATTTCAGAGATTTTTTTCGCTAGAAAAATTTCTCGGAGAACGCAAGCAGCTTCACTTACAGTTTAGACTATCTTACTTGCGTTTCAATTTCAAGCCTAACTTTGGAGAATTGTTTCGTCAGAAATAATTCTCGAGAACGGGCTAATCAAACTTACAATTTAAGCTATATATTATGCCCGTTCAATCCAACTTTCGTCGGAGGGATTATTACGGAATTTGATGAGTCTTTCGA
>CAYWFS010000026.1:22150-27335 GCA_964457685.1 uncultured Ruminococcus sp.
CGTTCAATCCAACTTTCGTCGGAGGGATTATTACGGAATTTGATGAGTCTTTCGATGTCTTCGGTCTTGATGTAGCCGTTCTTTGCGGCAACCTCTGCGATATGATCGAAGTCGGTAAGGCTGATATTCTTGAGGTTAGCTTCTTTAAGTCTGTCGAGACCTTTCTGCATACCGTAGGTGAATATGGAGGCGATACCGAGAACCTCCGCACCTGCTTCTCTGAGGGCATCGGCAACTTCGATAACGCTACCGCCTGTGGAGATGAGGTCTTCGATGATAACAACCTTCTGACCTGCTTCGAGCTTACCCTCGATACGGTTCTGTCTGCCGTGATCCTTATTACCGGAGCGAACGTAACCCATGGGCATACCGAGAATATGAGCTGTGATAGCCGCATGAGCGATACCTGCTGTGGATGTTCCCATAAGAACTTCAGCTTCGGGATAATGCTCACGAACAACCTCCGCAAGTGCGTTTTCAACATCGCATCTTACTTCGGGAGCGGTGAGAGTGAGTCTGTTGTCGCAATATACGGGGGATTTGATCCCGCTTGCCCAGGTAAAGGGTTCTTCGGGACGGAAGAATACGGCTTTGATTTTAAGAAGATCTTCTGCGATAAGTGTTTTTGTATCCATTTTTATTATATCCTTTCGTTCATTAACCTACAAAATCGGCAAGGCATCTTTCGTATGCTGCTACGGGGTTCTCTGCTGCTGTGATAGGTCTGCCTACCACGATGTAGTTACTTCCAAGCTCACGAGCCATAGCGGGGGTAGTAACTCTGGACTGGTCACCCTTTTCGCTGTCGGCGAATCTGATACCGGGAGTTACTGTCATAAAGCCCTCTCCGCATCTTCCGTGAACCGCTGTGGATTCAAGGGGAGAGCATACAACGCCGTCAAGTCCTGCTTTCTTTGCGTTTTCGGCATAGTGCATTACGACTTCCTCGATTTTTTCGTTTATGAGGAGGTCACGGTGCATTATTTCCTCGCTTGTGGAGGTAAGCTGAGTAACGGCAATGAGGAGAGGTCTTGTTCCGTCGGGTCTGGTAAGTCCTTCGAGAGCGGCTTCCATCATGGGAATAGCACCGCCTGCGTGGAGGTTACACATATCAACGTCGAGTCTCGAGAGAACAGCCATTGATTTTTTTACGGTGTTCGGGATGTCGTGGAGCTTGAGGTCGAGGAATATTTTATGTCCTCTTTCCTTTATTTCACGAACAATCTGCGGTCCTTCCGCATAGAAAAGCTCCATTCCGATCTTAACAAAAGGCTTTTTGCCGGTGAATTTGTCAAGAAAGCTTATACAGTCGTCCTTACCTGCAAAGTCGCAGGCGATTATAACGTCACGTTCCATCAGTGTACTCCTCCTATTATTTCATCAAGCTTTGTTATGCCGTATTTTTCCATTACAACGGGTAAATCGTTTATGATATTTCTGCAAGCGTAGGGTTCTACAAGGTTTGCCGCACCTACTTCGACAGCGGACGCACCGGCAAGCATGAACTCGATAACGTCCTCTGCGGATGCTATACCGCCCATACCTACTATCGGTATTTTAACGGCTTCGTACACCTGGTAAACCATTCTTACGGCAACGGGCTTTACCGCAGGACCCGAATATCCGCCTGCTTTGTTTGCAAGTATGGGTTTTCTTCTTTTAAGGTCTATCTTCATGCCGAAAAGGGTGTTTATGAGGGATACACCGTCAGCTCCTGCCGCTTCACAAGCCTTTGCAATCTCCGTGATGTCGGTTACATTGGGAGAAAGCTTTATGATAAGCGGTTTTTTTGTTACCTTACGAACGGCGGCTGTAACCTTTGCTGCGTTTTCGGCATTTGTACCGAAGGCCATTCCTCCGCCGTGTACATTCGGGCAGGAGATGTTGACTTCAAACCAGCCTATATCGTTTTCGGAATCAAGCTTTTCGACTGTCGAAACGTATTCGTCAACGGAAAATCCGCTTACGTTCATCATGATGGGCTTACGGAAGCATTTTCTAAGCTCGGGAAGCTCATGTGAGAGAACCTTATCGACACCGGGGTTCTGGAGACCTACGGAGTTGAGCATACCTGCGTCACATTCCGCAATTCTCGGTGTGGGATTACCGAATCTTGCCTCAGCGGTCGTACCCTTTACGGATATTGAGCCGAGGATATTTATGTCGTAAAACTGTGCGAACTCATAGCCGTAACCGAAAGTACCGCTTGCCGGGATTACGGGATTATCAAGCTCCACTCCGCACAGAGTTGTCTTTGTATCTGTCATTTTCACCTTAATTATGCGTCTATTGTCGAAATACCGAGAGTGGTTTCTTCAAGTACATCGAGAAGTACCTTTACGGTATCGAGAGACGTGAACAT
Organism: uncultured Ruminococcus sp.; assembly: GCA_964457685.1. Lineage (GTDB taxonomy): Bacteria > Bacillota > Clostridia > Oscillospirales > CAG-272 > UMGS1696. The sequence goes on from CAYWFS010000026.1 coordinate 24,513, forward strand.
TGTGATGTTGTTTTCGGTAGCACAGCGTCTGATTTCGTGACCGTCTGAGATACCGCCGGACGAATTTGTATCACGGGTGTTGATAACGTATGTAACATAGCCCTGTCTGATAGCGTCGAGGATTTCGTTGCTTCCGTCGCTTATCTTGCTTACCGCATGAGTACGGATGCCGTTTTCCTTGAGGTATTTTGCGGTTCCCTCTGTTGCCTGAATATTGAAGCCCATGTTGTAGAAGCGTCTGATGAGGGGAAGTGCTTCTTCCTTATCCTTATCCGCAATTGTTGCAAGGACTGTACCGTAGTTTGTAACGCTCATTCCGCTTGCTTTAAGTGCCTTATACAATGCACGAGTGAGCTTATCGTCGTAACCTATAGCTTCACCTGTGGACTTCATTTCGGGGGAGAGGTATGCGTCAAGTCCTCTGAGCTTGGAGAAGGAGAATGCGGGAACCTTAACGTACCAACGCTTCTTTTCTTCGGGATATATCTTGTCAAAGCCCTGCTCACGGAGAGACTTGCCGAGGATAACTCTTGTAGCTATATCAGCAAGGCTGTACCCGGTAGCCTTTGAAAGGAACGGAACTGTTCTGGAGGAACGGGGGTTAACCTCGATGATATACACGTTTTCGTCCTTGTCAACGATAAACTGGATATTGTAGAGACCTACGATACCTATACCGAGACCGAGACGGCGTGTGTAATCGAGAATTGTTTCCTTTGTCTTTTCGCTTATGCTGAATGAGGGGTATACGCTGATGGAGTCACCGCTGTGGATACCTGTACGTTCAACAAGCTCCATGATACCGGGAACGAATACGTCCTTACCGTCACAGATAGCGTCAACCTCGACTTCCTTACCTGCGATATACTTATCTACAAGTACGGGTTTGTCTTCGTCTATTTCAACCGCTGTTCTGAGGTATACTCTGAGCTGTTCTTCGTCTGCAACTATCTGCATTGCACGACCGCCGAGAACGAATGAGGGACGAACAAGTACGGGGTAGCCTATTTCGGCAGCGGCCTTTACACCGTCTTCAATCTTTGTAACTGCCTTACCCTGCGGCTGAGGAATGTTAAGCTCGTGGAGAACCTTTTCAAAGAGGTCACGGTTTTCGGCACGGTCGATAGCTTCGCAGTCGGTACCGATTATCTTTACCCCTCTCTTATTGAGTGCGTCGGAGAGGTTTATGGCAGTCTGACCGCCGAGAGAAGCGATAACACCCACGGGATTTTCGAGGTGGATGATGTTCATTACGTCCTCTACGCAAAGGGGTTCAAAGTAGAGCTTATCGGAGCAGGTGTAGTCGGTGGAAACTGTTTCGGGGTTATTGTTTATGATGATTGCTTCGTAGCCGGAGTTTTTGATAGTGGTTACGGCATGAACGGTGGAGTAGTCGAACTCAACACCCTGACCGATTCTGATAGGACCGGAGCCGAGAACGATTATCTTCTGCTTATCGGAAACTACGGACTCGTTTTCAGCTTCGTATGTGGAGTAGAAGTAGGGTACATAGCTTTCGTGTTCCGCCGCACATGAGTCTATCATCTTATATACGGGGAAAATGTCTCTCTTTTTACGGAAGTTCCAGATGTCGATGGAGTTCATTCCCCAGAGCTTTGCGATAAATTCATCGGAGAAGCCCATTCTCTTAGCCTTGAGAAGAATACCTGCGTCACCTATATGCTCTTTAAGCTCGTTTTCCATAGCTATGATGTTCTTTATCTTTTCGAGGAAGAGCATATCTATCTTTGTGGCATCGTATATCATACCGAGGTCTGCCTGACGTCTGATAAGCTCCGCTATAGCGTAGTATCTGTCGTCGGTAGCGTCCTTGATATATTCGAGAAGAGCGTCGTCTGCGAAATCGTCGAACTTCTTCATGTAGAGGTGGTTTACGCCGATTTCAAGAGAACGTGCGGCTTTGAGAAGGCTTTCCTCGATGGTTCTGCCTATGCTCATTACCTCGCCTGTTGCTTTCATCTGAGTGGAGAGCTTATTGTTTGCGGAGGAGAACTTATCGAACGGGAAACGAGGCATCTTTGTTACAACGTAGTCGATGGTGGGTTCGCAAGCCGCAGGAGCTGTTGCAAGCATGATTTCGTCAAGGTGCATACCGACAGCGATTTTTGCACTTACTCTTGCTATCGGGAAGCCGCTCGCCTTACTTGCAAGTGCGGAGGAACGGGAAACTCTCGGGTTAACTTCGATTACATAATAATTGAAGGAAAGGGGGTCGAGAGCAAACTGTACGTTACAGCCGCCTTCTATCTTCAATGCACGGATTATTTTGAGGGCACTGTCACGGAGCATCTGCGTTTCCTTATTTGTAAGGGTCTGGCAGGGGCATACAACAACGGAGTCGCCTGTGTGGATACCTACGGGGTCTACGTTTTCCATGTTACAGATAGCGATTGCGGTATCGTTTGCGTCACGCATTACCTCAAATTCTATCTCCTTGTAGCCCTTTATGCTCTTTTCGACAAGAACCTGATGTACGGGAGAAAGCTCGAGGGCTCCTCTGAGTACTTCGGCACATTCCTCGGGATCATCCGCAAAGCCGCCGCCTGTACCGCCGAGCGTGAATGCGGGACGAAGAACAACGGGATAACCGATTTCTTCAGCCGCTTTAAGTCCGTCCTCAAGGGATTCTGCGATTCTGGAGCTTACTACCGGCTCACCGATTTCTTCGCAAAGCTCCTTGAAAAGCTCTCTGTCCTCCGCACGCTCGATACTTACACTGCTTGTACCGAGAAGCTCTGTCTTGCATTCACGGAGTATTCCCTTTTTCTCAAGCTGCATTGCAAGGTTAAGACCTGTCTGACC
>CAYWFS010000027.1:0-22688 GCA_964457685.1 uncultured Ruminococcus sp.
CCTATGACCCTCTGCTTGTAAGGCAGATGCTCTCCCAACTGAGCTATGCTTCCATGTTATTCAGTGCTGTTCATCTGACAGCTTAGTAATTATAACACACATTCCTCCCTTTGTCAAGAGGTATTTTCAAAAAAATCCGAAAAAATCATAAATTTTACCTCGCTACGCTTTCACGCTTTTCAACCGAATGAAAATTTGTCTCCACCGTCTTTGTGCATCCCTCGGGAGAATACCGCCAAAGGTCGATGTGCGTGTTTTTCTGCGTGTCTATATAATATCTGCACGGCATTACGGATGAACGACCGCAGGTGTCTATAAGTACCAGCTTTATTTTCATCCTCTCGGGGATAATGCTTTTTATATAAACCGAGCAGGAGTCGCCTATACTCACTCCCGGGGATGATTCCGCAAGTCCCGCAAGATTCGGGGCAAGCTCAACGAACACACCGTAATCTTCGACGGAGCGTATTATTCCCGTGACGGTCTGACCGCTTACAAATTCCGCAGCGTTTTCCTCCCATGTTCCGAGAAGCTCACGGTGAGTCAGGTATATCCGTCCGTCGGCGGTCGAGTATACAACAGCGTCAATGTACTCTCCGGGATAAAATCTGTCGGAGGGGTGGGAAATACGGGACACCGATATTCTGTCTACCGTGAGAAGTGATACAAGTCCGCCGCCTATGTCGCAGAATGCCCCAAACGGTTCGAGGTGTGTTATTCTTGTCGGTATTATGTCTCCCGATACCAGCTTGCTGACGTAATTCTCGAAGCATTCACGTTGGGCGGACTTTCTCGACAGGACAGCGGTGACCTCTCCGTGTTCGTTTTCGTAGATTTCCTTTATTTTAAATTGTACAGCCTTTCCGACTCTTGTGATTATCGCAATGTCCTTGGTCTCTCCTCCCGACGGAACAAAAGCGGCTTCATCCCTCGGTATTATTCCGCAGACTCCGCAGGGAAGCTCTACACGGAGACTCATAGCACTGCAATCGCATACCTGACATATCGCCTCGAGAGTATAGCCGTTCTTTGCAGCCGCTTCAAGCTCCTCCCGTGTTCGTATGACAGAGCCGGTATAAGCGTTTTGTGTGGCAGCACCCTCGGGAAGATATTCGCCGTGCCGCAGTCTGACTGTCTGTGAATACATTTTAACTCCCATTTTTTGACCCCGTTATAATTGAATTTGTGTTTTCACTCAACTATATGTGGAAGTCATGCACTTTATGCGAAAATAATCGTACTGTGGTTGACATAAGCGAATGAGTAGTGTATACTTATTTGAAGAAATATATGCTCGAAAGGGAAAAATATGATAAATATCACAAAAACTCAGACAGGCGAGCCGCTTTTCCACCTCCGTGCAGGGGACAGCTCCTATGTTGTGGGAATCTTCCACGGCTTCGTACTCCATCTTTACGCAGGCAGTGCTATCTCCGATGACGATGTCTCCTATCTTCTTGTAAGGGTCGGACATGACTCCGTAGTTCCCCGTCCGGCTGATACTACAGAGGGTTGGTTCTCATGCGACATTGCACCGTTTGAATATCCCGCATACGGTACGGGAGATTTCAGACCCTCCGCTGTTATGGTAAAGGCAAAAACAAAGGCTGAGGTTCAGTCTGCGTCCGCACCCAATACCGCACTCAGATATGTCAGCCATGAAGTGGTAGCGGGAAAGCCCACACTCGATAATTGCCCGGCAGTATTCGCAAACGAAGACGAATGCGACACCCTCGTTATCCACTGCGAGGACAGTGCAACAGGTATGAAATACGACCTTTACTACTCCGTAATGCGTGACCTTCCCGCAATATGCCGCAGAACCGTTATAGTAAACGGCAGTGAAAGCGATGCTCATGTTCTCCGTGCATACAGTGCGTCCGTTGACTTTACTACAGTTGACCCCGAGGCAGAGCTTGTTCATCTTTGGGGTACATGGGGAAGAGAACGTCACATAGAACGTACACCTCTTTGTCACGGCTCCGTTTCCGTTTCAAGCAGAAGAGGTGCCTCCAGCCATCATCACAATCCCTTTGCCGCTCTCGTTACCCGTGAGACAACCGAGGAATACGGTATGGCAGTCGGCGTTTCTCTCGTATATTCCGGAAACTTCGATATAACCTGCGACGTTGACGCTTTCGGTCTTACAAGACTTATGGCAGGTATCTCCCCCGATGGCTTTGACTGGACTCTTAAATCGGGCAAATCCTTTGTAACTCCCGAGGCTGTTATAGTTATCTCCGGTGATGGTCTCGGTAAGATGTCACGCACATACCACAAGCTCTATCGCAAGAACCTTTGCAGAGGAGAGTGGGCAGACCGTGAAAGACCCATCCTCGTCAACAACTGGGAGGCTACATACTTCAAGTTCGATGACGAAAAGCTTCTTGCAATCGCAAAAGACGCTGCCGACTGCGGTATCGAAATGCTCGTTATGGATGACGGCTGGTTCGGTGTTCGTAATGACGACAAATCCTCTCTCGGAGACTGGTTCGTTAATGAAGAAAAGCTCCGTGGCGGTCTTAAACCCCTTGTCGAGAAGATAAACGCCCTCGGTTTGAAGTTCGGTATCTGGTTTGAGCCTGAAATGATTTCTCCCGTAAGTAAGCTCTACGAAGCTCATCCCGAATGGTGCCTTATGACCGCAGGACGTGATAAGTCTATCTCCCGTAACCAGTACGTCCTCGATATGACAAGAGAAGACGTTCGCGACTACCTCTTTGAGACTATATCCGGAGTTCTTTCCTCCGCAAATATCGCTTACGTTAAGTGGGACTTCAACCGTAACCTCACCGAAGCCGGAAGCCTTCTCCTTGACAGCGAAAGAGGCGGAGAGATCTTCCACCGTTATGTTCTCGGACTTTACGATCTCCTTGAAAGAATAACAAGTGCGTTCCCCCACCTCCTCCTCGAGGGTTGTTCAAGCGGCGGCGGCAGATACGACCCTGCAATGCTTTACTACTCACCTCAGTACTGGACAAGCGATGACACGGACGCTATGGAAAGACTTGACATTCAGCTCGGTACAACAATGGTATACCCCGCATCCTCTATGAGCTGTCACGTTTCCGCCTCTCCAAACCATCAGACAGGACGTTCAACCTCGTTTGAAACAAGAGGAAATGTCGCTATGGCAGGTGCGTTCGGCTATGAGCTTGACCTCACAAAGCTGACTGACGGCGAACGTGACCTCATCCGCAAGCAGGTAAGCGACTACCACCGCTACTACGGTATTATCAACAGAGGTGACCTCTACCGTCTTATTCTCCCCACCGACAGCTACAACGGCAAAATCGGAAAGTGTGCTTCATGGATGTATGTTTCCGAGGATAAGTCCGAAGCTCTGTTTACGTTTGTAGTTATCAGAACGAGTGTACACCCCGTATACTTTGTAAAGCTCCGCGGACTTGACCCGAACGCAGAATACGTTGACGAAGCCACAGGAAAGAGCTATCACGGAGACACACTCATGAACGCAGGCGTAAACCTCACAAAGAACTGGCGAGACGGAGACTCCGTAGTAATGCACTTCATAAAGAAATAATGAAATATCGATTTTTGATATTTCTTCTGCTGATTACGGTGCTTGCAGGTTGCGATAAGCAGAGCCTTGCCGGTGGAAACATCACTTCGTTCGACAGTCCCGCATTTGACGGCGGTGAGCTTGAGCTTGAAGTAGGAGACAGCTCCGAGGGTTGGATAAGTCCGAACATCGTTAGTCTCGATGACTTCTCGGAGGATGATGTTACCTTTGTGAGCGAGGACGAAAGCGTTGCCACGATAGAGTACACAGGCACAAGGGCGGAAATATTCCTTTACTACACCGTGACGGCTGTGGGAGAGGGAGAGACTCTTGTGTATGTGACGGACGAAAACGGAAACGTGTGCAGTACAAAGCAGAGTATTCGAGTAGGCTTAAACGATGTCGTGGAGATAACGGAACCTGTCTCCGATAACGCAGAGAAGACACAGGATGTCGAAAAAAACGGTATCACATACGTCCTCAATACAAGCTCAAAGAAAATACATCTCCCGTCCTGCTCATCTGTCGGCAAGATAAAATCGGAAAACTATGCCGAAACCGACGATTACAGTGCCGCATTAGCCGAGGGATACGTTCCTTGCAAGAGCTGTAACCCGTAAAATACAAAAAAACCGAAGCTTTAATGAATGAAAACTCATTATTGCTTCGGTTTTATTTATGCTGTCAGGCAATCACTTTCGTGAAAGTCACTTTTCGATAGCGGCCTTTCTCGACATAATCTTGTGGAGTCTGTCGAGGTCGAACTTAACACGTCTGTCGAATGCGTAGATACCGTTCTTTTCCTGATATACGTCGGTGAGCTGAGTATAGCAGAACGCACACATCTTCGGGTTGTCGAGAAGTACGTTGATAAGACCCTCAAATCTTTCGTAGAATTCTTCGAGAGACTTCGGAGCTTCACCGTAACCCCATGCAGCAGAAGGATCTTCATCGATGTTCCAGTATGCACCGCCGAACTCGGATACGAAGTAGGGCTGACCCTCATACTTTTCGTGTCTCGGGTTGTTGATGAAGGGAGTGCCTTCTCCTGTTACGAGAGCCTTGAAGTGTTCAGCGAACTTCGCGGGATCCTGTTCGTAGTCGTGAACGTCGTAAATATCGGTGATAACGTGAACGTAACCTGATGTATCTATAACGGGACGCATCGGGTCTACAGCCTTTGTGGTGTTGTAAACAGCTCTGAAAACGTCCTTGTTACGTCTTTCGCCTGTCTCATTGAAGGGACACCAACCAACGATGGAGGGATGGTTGTAGTCTCTTTCAAGCTCTGTAAGCCACTCGGGAAGAATGGAGAGGAGAGAAGCGGGATTTGATTCATCGAGACCCCAGTTCGGGAATTCGCCCCAAAGGAGGTAACCCATTTTGTCTGCGTGGTAGATGAAGCGAGGTTCAAATACCTTCATGTGCATTCTTGCACCGTTGAAGCCTGCCGCCTTGGAAAGCTCGATGTCGTGCTTGAGGTCGTCGTCTGTCTTAGCAGTGTAGATTCCGTCGGGGAAGTAACCCTGGTCGAGAACGAGACGCTGGTATACGGGCTTGTGGTTAAGCTCGATAGCGTAGCCGTTTATCTGAACGCTTCTCATACCGAAGTAAGCTGTAGCCTTGTCTTCGGCTGTTGTGAGAACGAGGTCGTAGAGATTAGGCTCTTCAAGTGTCCAAAGCTTTGCGTCGGGAATAGCGAGAGAGAATTCAGCGTACTTGCCGTAAGCCTTAGCGGTGATTTCGGAAACTGTCTGACCTGCGAATACAGCCTCAGCCTTAACTTCCTTAACAGCGGAGTTTTCACCCTCGAAGGTTACAACTACGTCAATCTTGCCGTTGTCGATGTCGGGAGTAATCTTTGTGTTCTTTATGTAGTTCTTCGGAACGTATTCCATCCAAACTGTCTGCCAGATACCGGTGCAACGAGTGTAGTGACAGCCTGCGTTGTAGTAGCTGTAGTATACCTGCTTACCTGTAGGCTGGAGTGAGGAGTGACCGTTGTCCTCGGCGAATACGGAGATTACGTTTACTCCGTCCTTGAGGAAGGGAGTAGCGTCAACGGCAAAGGGAGTGTAGCCGCCTCTGTGTGTTCCTGCGAGCTGACCGTTTACTCTGATTTCGGAGTAGTAGTCAACGGCACCGAAGTGAATGAGAACACGACCGCATTCCGTACACCAGCCTTCGGGGATAGTGAATTCTCTTCTGTACCAGCAAGCGGGGATGAAGTCAACATATTCGATTCCGGAAAGCTTTGATTCGGGAACGAACGGAACTGTGATTTCGTGGTCGTACTTGGGAGCCTCCCACATTTTTCTTTCACGACCGGAGTTACCGAAGTCGAATGCAAATTCCCACTGACCGTTGAGGTTGTACCAGGTGTTGTCGGGACGAACCAGCGTCGGACGGGGATATTCGTTTCTTGGAATAGACATTTAATTGTCCTCCTTTAAAAAAATAATATATAAATCAGCTGTTTTCACGGGATAATACATAGTCTGTGTAGACACCGTATATCCCCATAGCGTGATATTTCTGTATTTCCGCGGAGTCGTTTACCGTGTGGACATAAAGCGGAACTCCCGATTTGCTGAGACCGCTTACATAGTTTTTAATATCGCAAAGCTCTGTCGAGAAGGTAAAGCCGATAAGCGGATGAGAACGTGCGAACTTGACAAGGGCGGAGGTATTTGTTTTGCTCTGCCAGTCAAGTCGGTAAAGAGTGTAGATTATATTGTCAAATCCGGCTGACTTTGCGGTATCGTAGTCTTCCTCGCAGTATATCTGAACCGCAAATCTGTCTTTAAGCTCGGGAAGCGTTTCGGAGATAGCAAGCACCGCCTCTTCAAAGCGTTCCTTTATATCGGTGATTATGTATACCTCGGGATGAGCGTACATAAATTCACCCACGCTTTCGATATCAAGAGGAGTATAATTCCAGAATATCTTCGAGGACATAAATTCGTCATAGGTGAGAGGAGTGGTATTTTCTATCGTGTCGATATATTCCGCACTCCAGTCGTGTATGCAGACGAGATGACCATCGGAGGTAAAGCTGAAATCAAGCTCTATAGCATTATATCCGTTTGCGACACAGTTTTCAAGTCCTTCGAGAGAATTTGAGCCGAAAAATGAGCGATAAGTTCCCTCGCTGTCAACACCCCAAAGCTCACCGCCGGCATGAATTATGTTTTCAAAGGATATGCTTATCTTCGGGGCTCCGTAATCATTGCAGGAGACAAGCACGGAGCATAGCATAACAATGCAGAGAAGCAGGGAAAGAATTTTCTTTTTCATAATTTTAAACATCAAAAAAGCGGAAAAAAACCGTATAGTTTTCTTCCGCCAATTTTGTTGCACAGATCAAATATTAGTCAGCAGCCTCTTCGTCGGAGGAAACTTCTTCGTCAGCTTCTTCTTCAAGGAGTGCACGGATAGAAAGGCTAACCTTGTGGTTTTCGTTGTCGATAGCTGTGATCTTAGCCTGAACTGTCTGACCGATTTCAAGCTCATCTTCGGGCTTTGCAATCTTGTGGTCAGCGATCTGGCTGATGTGGATGAGACCGTCACAACCGGGAACGATTTCAGCGAATGCACCGAAAGGCATAAGGCTTACTATCTTAACGTCTGCAACATCGCCTTCTGCATACTTCTGAGTGAAGATGAACCAGGGATTCATTTCTTCGGTCTTGTAGCCGAGGGAGATTCTGCCCTTTTCACGGTCGAATGCCTTAACATAAACGTGAATGGTGTCGCCAACCTTAACTACTTCGGAAGGATGCTTGATTCTTCTCCAGGAAAGCTCGGATGTATGTACCATACCGTCTACGCCGCCGAGGTCAACGAATGCACCGAAATCTGTGAGGCTCTTAACTTCGCCGTCAAATTCCTTGCCTTCTTCGATTGTAGCCCAGAATGCGTCTTCCTTAGCCTTTCTCTCTTCACGGAGAATAGCACGGATGGAAGCGTAAGCTCTCTTTCTGTCAGCCTTGATTTCGATAATCTTAACCTTCTGAGTTGTTCCAACGAGTGTGGTGAGGTCACCGTCCTTCGGAACACCTGTGAGAGAAGCGGGGATGAATACTCTTACGGAGTTAAGGGAGATGATAACGCCGCCCTTAACAGCTTCAACGATCTTACCTTCGAGAGTTTCGCCGTTTTCGCAAGCCTCTACGATTCTGATCCAGTTAGCTTCGGAATCTACTCTTGTCTTATCGAGAGTAGCGATACCGTCGATGTCGCTTACCTTAACGACCTTAGCCTTGATTGTGTCGCCGACCTTGTAAAGCTCATCAAGCTTAGCGGAGGGGTCGTCTGTAGCCTTGTCGTGTACAATGACGCCTGTGGTCTTTGCACCGAGATCGAGGTGGATCTCATTCTGGGAAATAGACGTAATAACGCCTTCGACGATATCTCCTGTATTTAAAGTTTTAAATGATGACTCGAGAAGTTCGGCAAAGTTTTCATTTTGCTCGTTCATGGTTTTATATACCTCCTGTATTAAACTGTACGGTGTTGAAGCACCGGCAGTAATTGACACTTTTAAATCTGTGACATTTATTTTCGGGCAGTCTTCGATACCCTCGATAAAGTACGTGCGCTTACAGGATGTACGGGCAATATCGTATAGCTTCATCGAATTCGAGCTGTCTCGGCAGCCTATTACAATCATTACGTCCGACTCTTTTGCAAGGGTTGAACACTCTTCCTGGCGCATTTGGGTCACATTACATATTGTATCAAAAATTAAAGCGTTTGTATATACCTTTTTGATAAAATTTATACTTTTTTTCCATTCGGCTAAATTTTGTGTGGTTTGTGCGGCTATTGATAGACTTTTTGCACAAAAATTAGTGCTATTCAACGAATTTAAGGCACCCTCAAGGGATTCCGAATTCGGGAAAACGTATTTTTCGCCCTCCGCACAGCTCATAATTCCCTCGACTTCGGGGTGAGATGCGTTGCCGAGAAGCATAAATACACGTCCGTCACCCGAGTTTTCCCGTGCAATATCCCTTACCTTGCGTACATAGGGGCAGGTTCCGTCGATAAGCGTGAAGCTTTTGTTTCTCTCCGCACAGGCATAAAGAGCGTCCGATATTTCTTTAAGCTCACCGTGGGCTCTTATAACGAGAGTTATTTCTTCTCCCTCGTCCGCACGCTTTATTATATCGGGGATGTCCTCTCTTGAGGTTTCCATTGCCCCCATTGAGCGTGCGTATTCGATATAGTGGGAGTTGTGTATTATTCTGCCGAGGGTATATACCTTGCGATTTGTTCCGGCAGAGGAGAGAAGTGCCGCTTCAAGACTTTCCACCGCTCTTTTTACACCGAAGCAGAAGCCGGCGTGCTTTGCGATTTGTATGCTCATATGTTGTCCTCACCGTATTTTATCGCACAGATGTGACGGAATATGGTTTTCGAGGCATTCATGTATTCGTCGCGACCGCCCTTTGTAAATCCAAGCTCATCAAAGGTTATCGGCTTTCCGAATGTGACGGTGTTCTTTTTGAACATTCTTGTCTTCATCTTGTCGTTTTCGAGGAATACGGGAACAATGGACGCTTTTGTGTGGTATGCGATGAATCCGACTCCTGCCTTGATTTCCGTCTCACGAGGGTCTTCTCCACCGTGTCTGTGTCCCTGGGGGAATATTCCGACAAGCTCACCGTCCTCGATAAGAGAAATTGTGGTCTTTATGCTTTTTACGTCCGCACCGCCTCTGTCAACGGGATAAGCACCGAGAGCCTTGATGAGAGGGCAGAGAGGGGTTTTGAAAAGCTCCTTTTTCGCCATATAACGAACCTGACGTTTTGCGGCGGCGGATATTACGAGAACATCGGAGAAAGAGGTGTGGTTTGAAGCGAGAATCGCACCGACCTCGGGAATGTTTTCGCTACCCTTTGCTTCGATTCGGTAAGCCCACGAAACAAACGGCTCGAATGTTTTATAAAACCATGTGTAAAAGCTCATTTCAGTTTTTCTTCCATTAAGTTTATTATATATTCCGCAGAGCCTGCTATGTCGTAGTTGTCGTTTACGAACATTACAGCGTCATCGGCAGGGCGTAGAGGTGCGGCTTCTCTTTCGGAGTCCTGACGGTCACGCTTGATTATTGCGTCAAGAACCTCCTCGTAGCTGACATCGATACCTTTTTCCGTCTGTTCCTTGTGTCGTCTTTTCGCTCTTTCCTCGGCAGTTGCGGTCATGAAGATTTTCAGCTCCGCATCGGGCATGATAACGGTTCCTATGTCACGACCGTCCATGATAACACCGCCCTCGTTTGCAAGCTTTTTCTGAATGTCGAGAAGAAATGCTCTTACCTCGGGGATTTTCGATACTGCGGAGGCATAAGCGGAAGCGTTTTCCGTGCGGATTTTGTCTCCGACGTTTTCTCCGTTCAGATATACCACCTGTACCCCGTCGGAATATCCGAGCTTTATTTCTATCTCGGGGAGAGAGGATATTATTCCGTCCGTGTCATCCTTTTTTACTCCGTGTTCGCTGACGTAAAGACCGACAGTGCGGTATAATGCTCCCGTGTCAACGTAAATAAGACCGGTTCTTTTTGCGACTTCCTTTGCGATAGTGCTTTTTCCGGCACCGCTGGGACCGTCGAGGGCAACACGCATATGAGAAAATTTGTTGTTCATTTTATTTATCTCCGTTAATCTGTCGTAAGTGCTTTTTCAGCCGCACTCTTTCCGGCAAGGTGACCGGTCGAGAACGCAAGCTGTAAATTATAGCCGCCCGTGTATGCGTCAATGTCGATAAGCTCACCCGAGACAAAGATACCCGGATGCTTTTTCAGCTCCATCGTCTTCGGATTTATTTCCGATACGTCAACTCCGCCCGAGGTAACGATTGCTTCCTCTATCGGTCTAAAGCCCTTTATCGGAATATCAAACTCACGGAGAGTATGGAGAAGTGCGGCTCTTTCCTCTCTTGTTACAGCTCCCGATTTTTTGTGAGGGTCAACTCCGCATTTGCGAACGACCGTCTCTATAAGCTTTTGCGGCAGTAGCTTTCCGAGTGAATTGATAAAATCCTTTGCGGAGTTTTCGCTGAGGTCGGATATAAGTCTGCGGTCAAGCTCATCTTCGGCGAGTGCGGGCTTCATGTTTATGCTCATTTTGTAGCTGTCTGTGGGATAGTCCTGCATATTTGCGGAAGCCGACAGCACGAGAGGGCCGCTTACCCCGAAGTGAGTGAAAAGCATTTCTCCAAGCTCCGAGTATACGGTCTTTCCGTTTTTGTCACGCACTGTCAGACGGACGTTTTTCAGCGTGAGTCCCGAAAGGTGAGAGAAGTCTTCCTTTGTTTCAACCGGGATGAGAGAGGGAGAAAGGTCTGTTATTTTTACACCGAGGGATGAAAGCATTCTGTGTCCGTCTCCCGTAGAGCCTGTGAGAGGATAGGATACACCGCCCGTCGATATTACCACGCATTTTGCACTGATAACACCGCTTGCCGTAGCTATGTCGTAGCCGTATTCCGTCTTTTCAACGGATTCGGCAGGGGAGTTATAAAGGACGGTGATTCCTCTTTCCTTTATCATGCGGTCGAATGCGAACTGAATATCGGATGCCTTGTCGGATACGGGGAAAACTCTGCGTCCTCTTTCGGTTTTCAGCGGAACTCCCGCTTCTTCAAACAGCTCCATTGTGTCGGAGGGAGTGAAACGGCTTACAGCTCCGTAAAGGAATTTGGGGTTTGAACGTACACATTCGAGAAGCTCGTTTACCGTGCAGTTGTTTGTGAGGTTGCATCTGCCTTTTCCCGTGATTCCTATCTTGCGGCAGGTGTACTTGTTTTTTTCGATGATTACGGTCTCTCCGCCCCAAAGGTTGTCGTGTGCGGAAATTGCCGCCATCATTCCGGCAGCACCACCGCCTATTACCGCAACGTCATATATTTTGCTCATTTTTCGACCTCTCCGATCGTGTATACATTGTATTCTTTCCAGACGTTTTCAAGTCGTCCGAGTGTTTCCGTAACTTCCTTATGCTTCATCTTGCCGATGTAGGCTATCATTGCGTTTATCAGGCTCATAGGTGCGACAAGGGAGTCCGCAAAGGATGCCATTTCGCTTTTTGCCGTGAGAACAACGCTTGCGTGAGGAACAATAGGTGAGGACATGGAGTCCGTTATCGCTATTACCTTTGCTCCTGCCTTTGATACAAACTCAGTTGCGTTGACAATTGTAGTTGTATATCTCGGGAAGCTGATCGAAACAAAAACGTCTTCCTCGTGTACCTTCATGAGATGCTCGAATATTTCACTTCCGCCCGTCGGCTTTATCAGACGAACATTGTCGAAAAGAAGCCCGAAATAGTAGTTCATAAATTCCGCAAGAATCGCCGAGGAACGCATACCGAGAATATAGATGTTTCCTGCTCCGAGAATAAGCTCAACCGCTTTTTTGAATTCCGTGCGGTCTATCTGCTCGAGAGTGGTTTTAATCTTCTCTGCGTCTGCAAGGAGAACGTGGTCTATAACGTCATCCTCACCCATTCTGTCGTTTGCGGCATTGACTCTCTGTACCGAGGTGAGACGTACCCGTACAGTGTCCCGTATTTGCGATTGAAGTGCCGGATATCCGTCAAAGCCAAGCTCGTTTGCGAATCTGACTACTGTGGACTCCGACACTCCGACCTCGTTACCCATTGCACAGGCAGTCATGTAAGCCGCCCTGTCGTAGTTGCCTATAATAAATTCCGCTATCCTTTTTTGTCCCTTTGAAAGGGTCGGCATAGCTTTTTCGATAAGTGCGATAAGATCGCTTCCCGAACTGCTCACGGATAATTCCTCCGAACTGTATAATCATATTATTATACATCATTTCGCCCGTAATTGCAAGAAATATCTTCCATATGTCGGTAAAATCCCCCTCGGAACAAAAAAACCGCGAAAAAACATAAAAAGTCGAAAAAAATGATTTTTGCTCTTGACAAAAGAGAAAGAACGTGTTATAATATCACCGTTGACGGAAGTCAAATGCGGAAGTGGCGGAACTGGCAGACGCGCACGTTTGAGGGGCGTGTGGTTCACACCATACGGGTTCAAGTCCCGTTTTCCGCATAAAGCAGGTTCAGAAATGAATCTGCTTTTTTGTTTTTCGGTCGTAAAATATCGGTGCGTGACGGCAAATTCTCTTTACTTTTATTCGTATTTCGTGTATAATATAAAGGTATCGCTGTGTTCCCGTAAAGGAGTGACAAAATGCCGCCGAAAACGCTGACGAAAAGTGATGTCGTGCTGTTTTTTGCCGTTGCTTTTCTGGAAATAATGCTCCTGATTCACCCTTTTTCGGCGAATTCGGAATTTTTTTCGGTTAATTGCGATGGAGAAGTAAAAACATATCCGCTGTCGGTAAATCAAAGGCTTGATTTTGTCTCAAACGGCTACAGCTACAGCGTTCTTGTACAGGACGGACGTGTGTCGGTTGAGAGTGCGGATTGTCCCGATAAGGTCTGCGTGGCAACTGGGGAAATAAGCAGTCGTGGCGGCTCTGTAATTTGTCTGCCGGGGCATTTTGTTGTTTCCGTTTCGGAAAATGATGACGCAGATTATATTCTCGGATAGGAGCTGTCATGCAAAAGGATAAAAAAACGGCTCGTATTGCCGCAGATTCGGCTTTTGTGGTGCTTGCTCTTGCACTGTCGTATCTCGAAAGCTTTGTTCCGACGTTTCTGCCCGGAGCAAGACTGGGACTGACAAATATAGCTATCACCGTTTGTGCATATAAATTCTCGGTGTGGGACTCTGCCGCCGTGTCGCTGTGCCGCATTCTCATATCGTATCTTCTTTTCGGAAATTCGCTCTCTCTTGCGTTTTCCCTTTGCGGAGGTGCGATGTCTCTTTTGACTCTTGCTTTTCTTAAAAGGCATTCCATGGGACTCAGCTTCATCGGTGTTTCCGTTTTATGTGCGTTTTCGCATAATGTCGGTCAGCTTGCAATGTCCTGTCTCCTTGCGGGAAGTGCGGCCTTGTCGTATGCCGTCTATCTTGTGCCTGCATCCCTTGTGTTCGGAGTGCTGAACGGCTTTATAATGACCCGTATTCCCGATAAGATATTCAAATGAGAGGTGTAATTTATGCGTGTGGGGTTTAAAAAACTTGTATCCTGCGTTCTTGCGGTGCTGTGTCTTTCCTCCGTGCTTTCGTCCTGCTCAAATGACGGCGGCGAATATGCGGAGTACTTCTATTTCATCATGGATACCTACGTCACAATAAAGCTTGCACGGGAAACGGAGAACGGCTCTCTTTCCGAGGAATACCTCGATGATGTTGCACAAAGCTGTTCCGATATTCTTGTGAATATTGACGAAAGCATATCGGCACATAACGAAAACAGCGATGTCTACAGACTGAATTCAGACCATGACTACATTCTTTCCGCAGACGATAGCGTGACTTCTCTCCTCGAAACCGCGGAAAAGGTCGCAAGCCTGACCGACGGAGCATACGACTACACCATAGGTACTCTCACAGAGCTGTGGAATGTGACAGAAAACACCGCACCTCCGAGTGAAGTAAAGGTAAACGAAGCTCTATCCCACTGCGGACGTGATAAAATAAAGCTGAGCGGTAGCCGTATATCAAAGCTCGATGTCGGAGTTAAGGTTGATTTCGGCGGAATCGGAAAGGGAATGGCGGCACAACAGCTGCTTGAATATCTCGATACAACCGATGTCGAATACGGACTTGTGTCTGTCGGCGGAAATATCGGAGTGTTCGGTAAAAAATCGGACGGAGACGACTACAAGATAGGCATAAGAAACCCGAGAAAGACCGATGACGTGATAGGCTACTGCTACATTGCGTCCGGCTTTGTATCGGTGTCGGGTGACTACGAAAGGTATTTTGAGTACGACGGAAAGAGATACCACCACATAATAGACCCGAAAACAGGATACCCTGCCGAAAGCGGAGTTGCAAGCGTTGCTGTAATTTCCCCGAACGGAGCCGCAGCAGACGCACTCTCTACCGCACTGTTCGTTATGGGAGTTGATAAGTCTATGGAGCTTTACGAAAACGAAAGCATAGCCTTTGAAGCGATATTTGTAACCACGGACGGAGAAATTATCACCACACCCGGGCTTGAGGGAAAATTTGAGTTAAAGAAATAAGGAAAAACAATGCCTGAAAATTATATAGAATCAAAAATCATAGACAATGAGGTTCTGCCGCAAATAAAGCTTGCCGAAAAGGTAAAGAATATAGTCGGCGGAAAAAATAAAAAATATTTCATCCAAACCTTCGGATGTCAGCAGAATGAGGCAGACAGCGAAAGACTTGCGGGATATTGTGTAATGATGGGATATTCTCCCGCAGAAACACCCGAGGACGCACAGCTTATTCTCGTAAACACCTGTGCCGTAAGAGAACACGCCGAAAAAAAGGCTCTCTCCATAATCGGTCAGTATAAGCATATAAAGGACAGAGACCCGTCCGTTGTTATAGGTGTCGGAGGCTGCATGGTAACTCAGCAGAGCCGTGCAGATCAGCTCAAGAGAAGCTATCCCTACGTTTCGTTCACCTTTGATACGGGAGCGATTCACCGTATTCCCGAGCTTATTTTGAATGCTCTCGAGGGTGGAAAACGCTCTTTCGTACTCAGCGAGCAGTGGAAGATAGACGAGGGTGTGCCGATAAACCGTTCCTCGAAGCATATGGCATGGCTGTCGATAATGTACGGCTGTAACAACTTCTGCACATACTGCATAGTTCCGTATGTCAGAGGTCGTGAGAGAAGCCGCTCTACGGAGGATATTCTCGAAGAAGCAAAGCAGCTTATCGCAGGCGGAGCAAAGGATATTACTCTTCTCGGTCAGAACGTAAACTCATACAAGGGTGAAAACGGCGAGGGTATATACGACCTTATGCGTAGAATATGCGAGCTTGACGGAGATTTCAGACTGAGATTCATGACCAGTCACCCGAAGGACGCATCCGATGAGCTGTTCCGTGTTATGGCTGAGGAGGAAAAGGTAGTAAAGCACTTCCATCTTCCCCTCCAGTCGGGTTCAAACAAGATTTTGAATGACATGAACCGCCGCTACACAAGAGAAAAATACCTCGAAAAGATAGAGAAGCTTCGTGAACTTTGCCCCGATGTGTCTCTTACCTCGGATATAATTGTCGGCTTCCCGGGAGAGACCGAGGAGGACTTTGAGATGACCCTCGATATGCTTGAAAAGGTTAGATACGACATGATATTCTCGTTCATCTATTCTCCCAGAGAGGGTACACCGGCGGCAAAAATGGTTCAGGTTCCGCACGAGGTATCTACCGCAAGATTCGAGAGAATGCTCAAGCTCCAGAATGCAATATCCGACGAAAAGAATGCACGCTTTGTCGGAAGAACCGTCCGTGTGCTTGCCGAGGGAGAAAGCAAAACAGACCCAGATATGCTTACGGGCAGAGGAGACTGCGTTCGTCCCATTCACTTTAAGGCTCCGAAAGAACTTATCGGCTCATTCGTTGACCTGAAAATTACGGGAGCCGAAACCTTCTGTATGCACGGCGAGCTTATTTAACGCTAAAAATTTAAATTATATACACATGATTCTGAAAGGAAAAATTTACCATGGCAGACGTACTCACACAGGAAATGAAAGAAATTATCGCAAAACTCGGAGAACTCGTTAAGGCTGATGAAAGATGCGTAAACATCCAGAAGACCATCTCCGACTACGAACACTCCGAAGAGCTTTCCGCACTTATCGGAGAATATAACGCACAGCAGAGCCTTCTTGCCGAAGCATACGGAAAAAGCTCCGATGATCCTACCGCAAGCGAAGAATTCAAGTCTGCGGTTCAGGCAAGAATCGACGCTCTCTACGACGCTGTTACAACTCACCCCGTATATACAGCATATATCGAAGCAAAGAACGCATTCGACGCTCTCACAACCGAAATCTACGGCGAGCTTCAGTTTGCTATAACAGGCGAACGTCCCTGCTCCCACAACTGCTCATCCTGCGGAGGTTCCTGCGGTGAATCCTGCGGTGACGATTGCGGCTGCGGAGATTGCCACTGATTTCCGAAATAAACACTAAATTCTAAAAAAAGCAGAGGTTTTTTGCATGACTCCGATGATGCAACAGTATTTTGAAATAAAAAATCAATATCCCGACTATATCCTCATGTACCGTCTCGGAGACTTCTACGAAATGTTTTTTGAGGATGCTCAGACTGCTTCTGCGGAGCTTGAGCTTACTCTGACGGGAAGAGACTGCGGTGAGGAAAGTCGAGCCCCCATGTGCGGAGTACCGTATCATTCGTGCGAGCCGTATATAGGAAAGCTCATCGAAAAGGGTTATAAGGTCGCTATCTGCGAACAGGTGGAAGACCCGAAAACCGCAAAAAATCTCGTAAAAAGAGAGGTAACGAGGATAATTACCCCCGGAACTCTCATTGAAACAGACCTGCTCAACGAAAGAGCAAACAACTACCTTGCAACAATCTACTTTGACGGAAGCTCAATAGGTATGTGCTTCTCGGATATTTCAACGGCTTATGTGGCGGCAACGTCATTCCGTGACAAATATTCCGAGGAGGATGTAATAAATGAGCTTTCCACGTATTCCCCACGAGAAATTATTTTAAGCTGTTCCGCAAAGAATCTTCCCAAGGTCGCCGAACACGTCAAAAAACGAATGAAAGTGCTTCTCACAGAGGCGGCTGTCGATTATTTTGACCCGGACGACACAATAGAGCGTGCGGAAAAACAGTTCTCAAAGGATGCAACCTCGGGTCGCCCACGTTCGGCGGTCATAGCAGTCGGAGCCGCACTGAAATATATAGCGGAAACTCAAAAGACCGATATATCCTACCTGAGAAATCTGTCGTTTTACGATTCCACGGCATACCTTGAAATGGATCTCTCCACAAGACGAAACCTTGAATTGTGCGAGACCATGCTTACAAAGGAAAAAAGAGGCTCACTGCTGTGGGTGCTTGACAGATGTGAAACCTCAATGGGTGCGAGACTTATCAGACAGTGGATAGAGCATCCTCTTACAAATGCCGCAGAGATAATATCGAGAGAAGAGGCTGTGGCGGAGCTTTACGATAATTTTATGCTTCGTGAGGAGATACGTGAAAAGCTTACTTCCGTACTTGACCTCGAAAGACTTATAACAAAGGTTGCATACGGTACCGCCGGTGCAAGAGACCTCAGAGCCATCGCACAAACCGCCGCCATCCTCCCCGATGTCAAAAAAATGCTGCTCGGCATAAGAAGCGGCTCTCTCATGGATATTGCGGAGAATATGGACGAGCTTAGTGACATTTTCGAGCTTATTGATTCCTCCATTGACGAAAATCCGCCGTTTGTTGTAAGAGAGGGCGGTATGATAAAGTCGGGCTACAACGCAGATGTGGATCAGCTTCGCTATATTATGTCAAACGGCAAGGACTGGATAAAATCCGCCGAGGAAAGCGAAAGAGAAAAGACGGGCATACAGAAGCTGAAGATAGGCTATAACCGTGTGTTCGGCTACTATATCGAGGTTCCCCGTTCTGCGGCAGACAAGGTTCCCGAGGGATACGTCAGAAAGCAGACTCTCTCCGATAAGGAAAGATATATCACGGACGAGCTTAAAGAAATGGAAGCTACAATTCTCGGAGCGGAGGATAAGCTGAAATCCCTCGAATACGAGATATTTGTCGGAATAAGGGATTCGGTTAACAACGAGTCAAAGCGTATTCGTTCATCTGCCGAGGCTCTTGCAAAGCTGGATGTGTTCCTGTCTCTTGCGGAGGTTGCGGTACAGAACGGATATGTCTGCCCGACAGTCGATTACGGCGATGTGGTGGATATAAAGAACGGTCGTCATCCCGTAGTCGAGAAATTTGTCGATGACGCATATTTCGTGCCGAACGACGCTTATCTCGATACGAACGAAAACACCCTCATGCTTATCACAGGTCCCAATATGGCGGGTAAATCGACGTATATGCGTCAAACCGCACTTATCATACTCATGGCACAGATAGGTTCCTTTGTTCCTGCGGCAGAAGCAAGAATAGGAATCGTCGATAAGCTGTTCACCCGTGTGGGAGCCTCCGATGACCTTGCCTCGGGACAGTCCACGTTCATGCTTGAAATGCGTGAGGTGGCGTACATACTGAACAACGCAACAAAACGCAGCTTTATAGTGTACGATGAAATAGGCAGAGGAACATCCACCTATGACGGAATGAGCATTGCCCGTGCCGTTGCCGAATATACGGTCGGTAAAAAGATAGGTGCAAAGACCATGTTCGCAACGCATTATCATGAGCTGACCTCCCTCGAAAACGAGCTTAAAGGTGTCGTAAACTATAATGTGGCGGCGAAAAAAAGAGGAGACGATGTAACATTCCTCAGAAAAATAGTCAAAGGACCTACCGATGACAGCTACGGTATCGAGGTTGCAAGGCTTGCAGGTGTCCCCGGGGAGATAACAAGACGTGCCAAGGAAATCCTTAAAGCTCTCGAGGGAGACAAAAAGATACCCGATGTAAAGAAATCCGTAAAGCAGTCGGAGGAAAACGAGGTTATTTCAATGTCGTTCGGAGATATAATCAACGATGAGATAGCCGAAAAGCTCCGCAAAACCGATATAAACACGCTCACACCTATAGAGGCACTGAACCTCATATATGAGCTGAAGAAGATGCTGTAATATGGGAAAGATAAATTTACTCAGCTTCGAGGTGGCAAACCTTATAGCGGCAGGCGAAGTAGTTGACAGACCGTCCTCAGCCGTAAAGGAGCTTCTCGAAAATGCGATAGACTCCGGTGCTTCTCACATAACTCTCGAAATACAGCGAGGGGGAGTTGCATTTATCAGAGTGGCGGATGACGGTTGCGGTATCGAAAAGGAAGACCTTGCCCCTGCAATAAAGCGTCACTCCACAAGTAAGATAAGGGTGGCGGAGGATCTCGATTCGATAACGACACTCGGCTTCAGAGGTGAGGCACTGGCGGCTATATCCTCCGTCTCAAAGCTCAGAATATATTCAAAGCTAAAAGGTGCATCCCTCGGTGCGTTACTTGAAGCGGACGGCGGCAGAATAAAGGATATTTCCGATACGGGCTGTCGAGAGGGAACCACCGTCATTGTGGAGGATTTGTTCTACAATGTGCCTGCGAGACGTAAATTCCTCAAAAAGGACTCGACTGAAGCGGTGGCTATCGGCGGAGTTATCGAAAAAATAGCACTGTCGCACCCCGAAATATCGTTCAAATTCATCTCCGACGGGGAAGTGAAGTTCATGACCTCGGGAAGCGGAGACCTTCGTGAGACGATATGGGCATTGTTCGGCAAGGATACCGCCATGCGTTCACTTGAAGTTGACCGTGAGGAAAACGGCATACGCATAGTCGGTTACACCTCGGAGTCGGATTTGTTTCGTTCCAACCGAAATATGGAGAACTTCTTCATAAACGGCAGATATATCAAATCAAAAACAGCTTCTGCCGCCATTGAACAGGCATATTCTTCAAAGATACCGCATGACAAGTTCCCGTTCTGCGTACTGAATATCATACTTAATCCGGCGGCGGTAGATGTAAACGTGCATCCCGCAAAGCTGGAAGTGAAGTTCGCAAACGAAAAGGTCATATTCGATGCCGTTTATTACGCAGTCCTTACCGCACTCGAAAAGCTTGCAATTCGCCCCGAACTTGCTATCGGGACACCCGAGCTTGATGTCGGAAAAACTGCGAACCAAACGAAATATACGGCAAACGAGCTTATCAATGCCTTTGCTCCACTGGACAAGCCGAAGAAAAAAGCGGAGCAGATACAAATATCCGAGCTTTTGGGTGGCACAAAGCAGAGGGATGGCGAAAAGAAAACCGAGCCTGAGGTCCCCGACTACTCGAACGTGTATGAGAAATACAATCTTGCACGACCGAGGACAACTGTAGTTGAAAGTATAAAACGACCGAGCGAAAAGCCGACAACGGATATTGAGCTTCCGAATTTTGACATGGCAGTGCATAAGACGGAAAAAATCGTTTCCGAAAAACCGACCACAGAGACGAATACAGCCGAAAAAGCCACGCAGAACACAAATATGCCGAAAATAGGAAGTAATTCCGAGGGTGAAGACCCGTATGCGGAAATATGTGCGTTCGATCCGACGGAGATACCGGAGTACAATATAATCGGGGAAGCGTTCAACACCTACGTCATAATTCAGATAGGCGAGGAGCTTCTTATGATAGACAAGCACGCCGCACACGAGAGAATAATTTTCGATGAGCTGTGCAGAAAAATGCGTGACGGGCTGAAAGAAGGCTCTGAAACCGCAGTCGGAGGGCAGCTGCTTCTTGCACCGATTGAGCTTGAACTTCTCGGCGGAGAGGTGGTAGCACTTGAGGATTACGCAGATAAGATAAAGTCTCTCGGCTTTGACTACAGTATAGAGAAAAAGGGAGCGTCTTCGTATATCGTTAAGGTGTTCTCGATTCCCGATGAGCTTGATATTTCGTCTGCGGAGGAGCTGTTCACAACCCTTGCGGAAAAGCTGTCAGACGCTACTGCAAGTGTTGAGTCTGCCGCAACGGGATTTTTTGAAACGAGACTGTGGCAGGCATCATGCAAGGCTGCTATAAAGGGCGGACGTGTATACGATATTGCACACATAAAGTGGATATGCGACAGACTTCTTCTTCCCCCCGGAAACGGACGCGGAGTTATAAGAACCTGTCCGCACGGTAGGCCTGTAGCATTCGAGATTAAAAAAAGCTCAATCGACAGGCAGTTTGGTCGATGAAGCAAGGCTTGAAGTTCAGTTCATCTTGTGACTCGAATGCGATTCGAGATTAAGAAATCATCAATCGACAGGCAGTTTGGTAGATAAAGCAAGGCTTGAGATTAAGTTCATCTTGTGACTCGAATGCGATTCGAGATTAAGAAATCATCAATCGATCGTCAGTTTGGCAGATAAAAAATGAAAAATGAAGAATTAAGAATGCGATTCTCGGTTCTTCGGGAAAAATAAAAATAACATAACAGAGGTACAAAATGTTTATTCTTGATAAAACAGATCCGCAGAGCAATGCGAGACGTGGAAGACTTGTTACAGCACACGGAACTATAGAGACACCCGTATTCATGAACGTAGCTACCTGTGCCGCAATCAAGGGCGGTCTTTCCGCATACGACCTTAAAGACATCAACTGTCAGGTAATGCTTTCCAACACTTACCACTTACACATTCGTCCCGGAGACGGTCTTGTTCGTGAGATGGGCGGACTTCAGAAGTTTACGGGTTGGGACAGACCTTGCCTTACAGACAGTGGCGGATTCCAGGTATTCTCCCTTGCAAGTCTTCGCCGTATAAAGGAGGAGGGTGTATACTTTGCCTCCCACATAGACGGTAAGAGAATATTCATGGGTCCCGAGCAGTCCATGCAGATTCAATCTAACCTCGGCTCCACTATCGCTATGGCATTTGACGAGTGCATTGAAAACCCCGCCGAATACAATTACGTTAAAAACTCCTGCGACAGAACCACAAGATGGCTTCTCAGATGCAAGACAGAGCTTAACAGACTCAACAATCTCGAGGGAACCGTAAACCCGAACCAGCTTCTTTTCGGTATCAACCAGGGAAGCACATACGCAGACCTCAGAGTTCGTCACATGGAGCAGATAAGAGAGCTTGACACCGACGGATACGCTATAGGCGGTCTTGCGGTAGGTGAAGAAACAGAGGAAATGTACCGCATAATCGAGGCTGTAGAGCCGTATATGCCCAAGGATAAGCCCCGTTACCTCATGGGAGTAGGTACACCTCAGAACATAGTTGAGGCTGTACACAGAGGTGTAGACTTCTTTGACTGCGTAATGCCCTCGAGAAACGCTCGTCACGGTAACCTGTTCACATGGAACGGTAAGATGAATCTCCTGAACGAAAAGTACAGAAACGACCCCAGACCCATCGACGAAAACTGCGGTTGTCCTGCTTGCCGTAACCATTCGAGAGCGTACATCAGACACCTCATCAAGGCAAAGGAAGCTCTCGGAATGCGTCTTGCGGTTCTCCACAACCTCTACTTCTATAACGACCTCATGCAGAAGATAAGAGATGCTCTCGACGGAGACTACTACGAAAGCTTCTATCAGAAGTACCGTGTAGTTCTCGGCGAAAGAAACCC
>CAYWFS010000027.1:22788-26880 GCA_964457685.1 uncultured Ruminococcus sp.
AACCACCTCGCTCTTGAGAATTTATCCTGACGGAAAATTCTCCGAAGTTTAGTTTGAAATTGGAGTGGAGATTAAGTATAGCTTTAGGTTGGAGACAACCACTCCGCTTAAATCCACGGATTTTCGAGAATTTATCTTGACGTAAAAATTTCCAAGCCATACTTAAAATTTAGGAGCAAAAATTTAAACTAACTAAATTGCATCTCAAATACACCAGTCCATAAAGTTTTGGTCGGGGGTCAAAGGGGTGAAATCCCTTGTGCCACTGCTCCAAAACCGACATTTGAGTTCTTTGACATAATAAACCACCAAAAGGAGGAAATATGAAAAAGAATTCCCGCTTGCTTACAAAGGAGGAAAAGGAAGCAAAATCTTTGAGAAGGGTGAAGCTTATGTACGCCCTCACTCTGACTAGCTTTGTTATCCCTATTGTTTATATCGTAATAAAAATGATATTTTTCTCCGACAGTGTGAATATAAACGAGGCAGGCTACCATTCTAAGGCAGACTACATCCTTATGATAGTGGAATGCTTGCTCGGCTGCTTTGTTATCAACATTCCGATGATACTGTCGAGAAGATTTAAATTTGAGCTTCCGACTCTGCTGTATTCGTTTTATATAATTTTTCTGTACTGTGCGATATTCCTCGGCGAAGTACAAAGCTTTTATTACGTTATACCCGGCTGGGATAATATACTCCATACCATGAGCAGTATGATGACGGGATTTTTCGGACTTATGGTTGTCTATATCCTCAACCGTGACGAGCATACCGTTGTAAGACTGTCTCCGTTCTTTATATCGCTGTTTGCATTCGCCTTTTCCGTGATGATAGGCTCCCTTTGGGAAATATATGAGTTCACATTCGACGGACTCCTCGGTCTCAATATGCAGAAGTTTATGACCGCCGATGGAGAATTGCTTGTCGGTCATGATGCCCTGCGAGATACCATGAAGGATATAATAGTTGACGCACTCGGAGCTTTTGTATCATCGCTTGTCGGTTATTTTGCGATAAAATACGAAAAAACATGGTTCAAACCGAAGCTTACCGAAGATAAAGAAGATATATCGGAATAAAGAGGATACGAAAATGGACGAAAAACTTGCACGTCTTCGTGAAATGATAGATTCTGCGGATGAAAAGCTCATCAGCGGATTCAAAGAACGTATGAAGGCTGCGGCACAAATTGCGGAATACAAAAAGGAAAACGGTCTCCCCGTCTACGATGCGGCAAGAGAGGAAAAAAAGCTCTCCGATGTTGCGGCGATTGCGGGCGAGGAAATGGGCGGATATACTAAGGAGCTGTATTCGTTCCTGTTTGAGCTGTCGAGAGAGTATCAGAACGGTCTTATAAAACGTCAAAGTAAGCTCTACGACGAGATAACGAATGCCATAGAAACAACACCGAGACTTTTCCCCGAAACCGCTTTTGTTGCTTGCCAGGGAATAGACGGTGCGTATTCTGCGTGTGCGGCGAGAAGAATGTTCCTCTCCCCCGATATTCAGTTTGTAAAAGCTTTCGGTGACGTAATCCGTGCCGTAAAAACCGGATATACCGAGTTCGGAGTGCTTCCCATCGAAAACAGTACGGCAGGCGTGGTCGGAGATGTCTATAAGGAGCTTGAAACCTGCGGCCTTTATATCTGCCGTTCGTTTAAGCTGAAAATAGAGCATTCACTCCTTGCAAATCACGGTGCTACCCTCGACGGAATCCGTGAAATCGTCTCCCATGAGCAGGCTATCCACCAGTGTGCGGGATATATCGAGTCCCTCGGTGGTATAAGAGTTACCTACCTCCCGAATACTGCCGCCGCCGCAAGATATGTAAAGGAATCGGGAAGACTCGACATCGCCGCCATAGCCTCAAGAGATTGTGCAGCTATATACGACCTCGTTCCGCTTGCAAAGGATATTCACGATAACGCAAATAACTATACAAGATTTATATGCCTTTCAAAGGAGCCGAGAATATACCCCGGAGCTGATAAGACTACCGTAATGCTGACAACCGCAAATAAACCCGGTGCATTGTTTAAAGTATTGTCGGGCTTTTCCGCTCTCGGTATAAACCTCACAAGTATAATTTCACGTCCGATAGAGGGCAGGGATTTTGAATTCCGCTTCTTCCTCGACTTCGAGACGCAGGTCTACTCCGAACGCTTTGCCGCTCTTATGTCAACAATAGGAGACTACTGCGAGGAGTTCACTTACCTCGGAAGCTACAACAGAACATAAAAAAATTCCCTCGATGGTTGTAAACGACTTCCCAATCGTTAGATTTTCGGTCTAACTTTTGTGGCGGTTTACGCATCGGGGGATTTTTGTATTTATTTTAAATTATTCTGCCGAGTTTTCGACTTCACGTTTGCTATGCTCGAGTACGGCACGGAGAGAGGCGGTGTTTACAAGCTTTCCGTCCTTTACAAAGCCCTCTTCTCTCCAGGCAAGCTCGTTTGTAAGCTCTGCTTCAAGTGCGGCAACACGCTCTGCACAATCGCTGTCGGATATAGCGTTGTGGGATTCGCAGGGGTCGTTTGTGAGATTGAAATACTGTCGTCTGTCACTGTGGGAGTACCAAACGAATTTTTCAAGTCCGTTTTCTTCCGTCTTTGAAGCAATCCACTGGCAGGATTCGCCGTCGTGGAGATGTTCACCGTGGAGTGTGGTTCTGCTGTCGTCACCGAAGAGATTTATGCCGTCAACGGTGTCGGGTACGTCAATTCCGCAAAGGGAGAGCAGGGTGGGCATAACGTCGCGGAGTTCGCCGAGCTTTTCCGTAACCTCACGGTAGTTGCCCTTGTAACCGGCAGCCCTGAGTGCTTCACCTGACGCACGAATGATGAGCGGAACATGAGCACTGCCCTCGTAAGGTAAGCTCTTGCGGAACGTAGCATGGTCTCCGAGAAGCTCACCGTGGTCGGAAACGAATACGATAATGGTGTTCGAGTAGTCGAGTCCCTGTGAGAAAAGAGCGTCACGAAGTCTGCCTATTTCGTAGTCAACCTGAGTCATTGCGGCATAGTATCCCATCTGAGCCATTTCCATAAGCTCGGGGTCGGACGGACCTGTTTCACTGTCTATAATGTGACCCTCACGCTTGAGACGGTCTGTGTTGTCCCAGTCGCCCTTTGCGGGTGGTGTGAGCTTCTTTCCTCTGTACATCGACCAGAATGCTTCGGGAGCATCAAACGGCGGATGAGGACGTACATAAGAGAGCGTGAGGAAGAACGGCTTGTCACGGTCACGCTTTCTGAGGAAGTCTATTGCACGGTCTGTTACCCAGTGAGTGGGGTGAGTGTTTTCGGGATAAGGCCACGGTCTGCCAACCCATGAGTTGCAGTCGATACCGGTTGTGATGGGGTCTTCGTCTATACCCTCTTCAGCCTGAAGCCAGTAGAAGTAGTCGTCCGCAATACGCTGATTGTTGAAGTAAGGCTGATTTACATTTCTGTAGTAATGGAGATAACCGTCGTGAAGATCTACGGAGTGGTAGCCAACGCTGTTTCTGAGGGGATGAACATGAAGCTTTCCCGAACAGTGGCACTGGTAGCCTGCATCCGCAAATGTGCTTGCAATGGTGTTGGGATAATCCCAGCGAACTCCGTCTCTGTAGCCTACTCTGCGGTGGTTTTCCTGAGCCATACCTGTGTAAAGAGCGGCTCTTGCGGGAATGCAGGTAGGAGTTGCAGAGTAGGTGTTGGTGAATCTGAAGCCTTCCGCACAAAGCGTGTCAAGGTGAGGAGTTTTTACATCGGGATGACCGGCACATCCGAGACAGTCTCCACGCCACTGATCCGCTATGATAAATAAAACATTCGGTTTCATAAGCGTTCCTTTCAAAAATATGTTACTTTGTTTTTATTATATCACAAATTGATTTTTATGTAAATACGGGATAGTCCGACAAGATAAGATTTTGCGTTTTTTACTTGACGAATGTCGAACAAATAAAAAAATCGCCCGAGATTTTCGTCACGAACCAACACTTGAATTGTTGCATTTGTGTTACATTTTCAATTTTTGTATTGACATTTGAGCTAATATTGCGTACAATAATGTCAGAATCGGAAATAGATTTGAAGCTGT